>JBKPFJ010000043.1:0-18533 GCA_046728795.1 Actinomycetota bacterium
TCGACGAGCCCGATCCGGACGGCTAGGGTGCCGCCCATGCCGATCAAGCTCCACCGCTGCCCGAACATCTGGGTCAAGCTCTCCGGCCACCCTTGCTGGAGGGTGCAGAAGGCGCTCGACGAGCAGGGCATCGACTACGAGATCGTCAAGGAGCCGCTTATGCACGGCAGGCGCGACGACGTCGAGCGCATGACCGGCGAGCGCAAGCTGCCGGTCATCGAGTTCGAGGACGGCAGCGTCTACCGCGAGGAGTCCAAGGCCATGACCGAGCGAATCCGCGCCGGCCGCCTGTTCGAGGACCGCGAGGGCGAGTCGGCCCCTACCTGAGCAGCGCCGGGGCCCGCTCCGCCCAGGTCTCCATGCCGAGCTCACGGTAGCCGGCGATGGCGGCGTCCAGCAGCTGGCTCGCGCGCTGCGCGTCGCCGGGCCCCGCGCGAGCGCCGAGCATGGCCGCGAAGTCGTGCTGTGCGTGTGCGAGCCAGGGGCGGGCGCCCATGCCCTGCTCCATCTCGATCGCGAGCTCGAAGTGCCGCTCGGCGTCCTCGAGGCGGTGGAGCGCGGTCGCCAGCACGCCGAGCCCCCGGGCGATGGACCCGAAGATGGCCTCGACGGGAGCCTCGGCGTAGCGCTCCTCGTAGGGGAGCAGCAACGAGTACAGCGTCGATGCCCCGTCGCTGTCCCCTAGGAATGCGCAGGGGTCCGGCAGCAGGCTCATGCTGAACAGCCACTCCGCGTCGAGGTATTCCCGGCCCAGGTCGTGCGACAGCACGTCGTCGAAGGCGGCGCGGGCCTCCCGCTTATGGCCGAGCTCGGCATAGAGGTGTGCGAGCGCGCAGCGGAACCTGAGCAGCGCCGGATACTCGTGCACGGAGCGCCTGATCGTCTCCTCGTGCTCTTCGAGCCGGCCCTGTGCGCGACGCAGCACGAATAGGGCCAGCCGCTGGGTGACCAGGGCGTTCCAGCTCTCGGCCTGCCGCCCGAGGGCCAGCGTGTCCGATATCAGCTGCTCGGCTCGCCCCAGGTCCCCTTCCATCAGCGCGAGCATGGTCCTGCCCGTGCCGACGCTCCAACGCTGAGCTGGCTGGCGCAGGTCCTCGGCCAGCACCGCGAGCGTGCGGAGCTCGACGTCAATCCCGGCGCGGTCCGCGAGCGACCACAGGGTGTTCAGCCGGTGATCGCGAGCCGCGTACGCCATCTCCTTGTCGCCGATCTGCTCGGCCAGCGGGATCAGCTGCTCGGCCACCTCCATCAGTTCTTCGGCCGTGTCCGGTCCCTCAACCGCCACCCAATAGCCCTCGAGCGCGTAGGCGAGCGTCGCAGGATCGCCGCTCCGGCTCGCAATCTCCGTGCCCTCCCGGGCGAGGCGAACCCTCCGCTCCCGGGACGGATCGTCCCGCGTGGCCGCCGCGAGACGCGCGAGCAGCCTCACCCGCGCGTGGCTATCGCCGTCGCCGACGGCAGCGAGAGCCCGCTCGAGCAGGGGGACCAGGGCGGGGTCGGTGCTGGCGCGCGCCCAGGCGAACCTCCCGCTGTAGCCGAGGGCGGCCCGGGCGAGCCGACCGGCCCAGCCCCTCTGCTCGGCGATATCGGCGGCCCGCCGCAGCGCCTCCTTGGCCTGGTTTCCGTTGCCCGCGCGGTGGTGGACGTCTCCCAGCGAGAGCAGCAGATCGCACGTCTTTCGCTCGTCGGCCGGCCCCCATGCCTCTAGCACCTCGAGCGCGCTCGTGTAATGGCGGGCCGCCTCCTCGTACGCGAGCTGCGAGGCCGCCCGGTCGCCGGTCGCCGCGGCGTCGCGGGCGGCCTTCCCCGCTCCCGGCGCGCCCGACCGGACGAAGTGGTGGGCCAGCTCGGCGAGGTGCGGCTCGAGGTTCCCGGCGTACAGCGCCTCGAGCGACTCGCCGACCTCGCGGTGGAGGCGCAGTCGGCGGGTCGCGGGGAGGTCCTCGTAGACAGCGTCGCGGATCAGCATGTGCGCGAACCGCAGCCGGGCCCGGCCATCCGGCAGCTCACCCACCAGGCGCACGGCGATCGCCTCCTCCAGCGCCGCGAAAAGGGCTTCCTGCTCCAGACCGCTGACCCACTCGAGCGCGTCCAGGTCGAACTCGCGGCCGAGGACCGAGGCGAGCCGGAGCGCACGCGTGCAGGGCTCGGAGACGCGCTCGAGCCGCCGCGCGATCGTTTCCCGAACGCCCTCGGGCACCGGCAGCTTGTCGGCCCCCTCGATGCGACCCTCCGACGCGATCAGTCGCCCGAGCTCTCCGGCGAAGAGCGGGTTCCCGTCCGTCTCCTCGTGGACCCTCGCGGCCAGCTCCTCGGACGGCGCGCGTCCCGCGGTCAGCTCCAGCAGCCGACTAGTGGCGGAGCGACTGAGCCCCTTGAGTGAGACGCGCCGCACCGTCGGCGCCCTCGCGAGCTCGGGCAACGCCTCGGCAAGTGCCGGCCCCGCCTCGGTGTCGCGGTAGCAGCCCACGACGAGCACCGGTGCCCCGCCCAGCTCCTCGGCGACGAACCGCAGCAGCAGGACGGAGGACGCGTCCGCCGCGTGCAGGTCGTCGAGAAAGATCGCCAGCGGTTCCGCCGACGCCGCCCTTCTCAGTAAGGACGCGAACGACTCGAAGAGGCGGAAGCGCGCGCCGCCCGAGTCGGACGCCGGCGGCTCGCCTAGGTCCGGAAGGAGCTCTCGAAGCTCGGGCAGCATCGCCGCAAGGTCCGGTCCGCCGTGGCCGACCCACGCGCCGACCGTCTCGGCATCACGGCCGCGCAGGCAGCCGCGAAGCGCCTGGGTCCACGGCCAGTAGGCAGGCGCTCCGCCGGCCTCCCAGCAGCGACCCACGAGGGTGCGGGCGCCGTACCCGCGCGCGTGCTCGGCCAGGGCCTCGGCCAGCCGGCTCTTCCCGATCCCGGGCTCCCCGGCGAGGAGCACCACGGCGCCCCTGCCCGAGAGCGCCTCCCGGATGGCGGGGACCAGCTCCCTCAGCTCATGCCCGCGGCCCACGAGGCCCGAGGCGGCGGTGGGCGCCTCGGCGGGCCGTTCCGCCTCGAGCTCGGGGTCCTGGGCGAGGATCGCCCGCTCCAAATCCTTAAGCGCTCTGCTCGGCTCGATGCCGAGCTCCTCCACGAGGGTCCGCCGGGTGTCGCGGTAGGCCTCGAGGGCCTCGGCCTGACGCCCCGAGCGGTAGAGGGCAAGCATGAGCTGGCCCCGCGGGCGCTCGCGCAGCGGGTGCCGAGCGGTGAGCTCCTCGAGCTGGGCGATCGCCTCGGGATGGCGACCCAGGGCGAGGTCTGCATCGATCCGATCCTCGAGCGCAGCGAGCCGAGCCTCCTCGAGCCGGGCCAGCTCCGCTTGCAGGGCGGGCTCGAAGCTGAGATCCGCCAGTGGTGGACCCCGCCAGAGCCCCAGCGC
Source organism: Actinomycetota bacterium (assembly GCA_046728795.1). Taxonomy (GTDB): domain Bacteria; phylum Actinomycetota; class Thermoleophilia; order Solirubrobacterales; family Thermoleophilaceae; genus JBKPFJ01. The sequence goes on from JBKPFJ010000043.1 coordinate 3,404, forward strand.
CTCGGCGAGCTTCTGCGATGCCCTGCTCGCATCGCCGCGATCAAGCGCCGCTCGCCCGTCGGCGACCAGCTCTTCGAAGCGATGCAAGTCGAGCTTTCCGGCCCCCACGCGCAGCTCGTAGCCCGGTGGGCGGGTGACGAGGACGTCCGCTCCGATGACCTTGCGAAGCCGCGAGACCGCGACCTGGAGCGCCTTCGATCGATCGGCCTCGCCCCACAGCTCGTCGACGAGGCGGTCGCTCGAGACCACCTCGCCCGCGCGCAGCAGCAGCAGCGCGAGCAGCGCCCGCTGCTTGGCGCCGCCAAGCGCGACGGGCTGCTCGCCGTCATGGACCTCGAGCGGGCCGAGGATGCGGAAGCGCAGGGGCCGAGTCACCCACGCATCCCCAGCTCGTCGTATGTCGCCTGCGCCTGAGAGAGGAGTGACTCCGCCCTTTCCCGGTCCTCGGCGCAGTCACGCGCCAGCAGCGCCCGCGCGTAGTCGCGCTGGGTGTGCGCCAGCCAGGGGCGCGCGCCCATGCTGGCGTTCATCTCGAGCGCATCCTCGAAATGCCGGGCGGCGTCGCCCCAGCGCGAGGTCGTCGAGGCGAGGATCCCCAGGTAACGCGCCACCGAGCCGAGCGCGACCTCCCCGGCGACACTGGCGTTCAGTCGCGCATGGGGGAGCAGCAGGCGGTAGAGGACCTCGGCGCGGGCGACGTCGTGGAGATATGAAGCAACCTCCGCGAGCACGCAGAGGCAGAAAAGCCATTCGCAGTCCGGAGGAAGAGCGGCGAAGTCGTCAGCCGCGAGTAGGTCGAACGCGCGCCGCGCGTCCTGCTCGCGGCCGAGCTCGCAGTCCAGCAGGACGGCCAGACAGGGGAGCGAGCGATAGCCGGTGTACTCGTCTGCCGATCGCCGGATGAGCTCCTCGATCTCGTCGAGCCGACCCTGCTCCCGGCGCAGCACGAACATCGCGACGCGGTAGGAGAAACCCGAGTCCCAGCTCTGTGCGCGGCTACCGAGCTCCAGGGCCTGTTCCGCGAGCTCCTCAGCTTCCGAGAGCTCCCCCCGGAACAAGGCCCAGATGCAGCGGACCATCGTGAAGATCCACAGCTGTCCAGGCTGGTTCAGCCGGTCGGCCAAGGCGCGGTACTGGTCATCGACGCTCGTGGCGCGCTCGACCTCCCCGAGCGTTAGCCACGCGATCGACTGGAGGGTCCTGGCGTGGAGGGCCAAGTCGGGGTCCCCGGTGTCCCGCGCCAGCCGGCTCACCTCTTCAGCGATGGCCAGGAGCCGCTCGGCGTCGGGCCCCCACGTGGCCATGTACTCGCTTATCAGCGCGTAGCCGAGCGTCTCAGGGTCGCCCAGCCGTCGCGCGATCTCCACTGCCTGGCGGCTGAGCGAAGATCGCGGCTCGAGCGAGGGCTGATCGCGAAGCGCTCCGCCGAGGCGGGCCAGCAGCCTGACCCTGAGCACCGAGTCGTCATCGCTGAGCGCCTCGAGCGCCTCCTCGAGCAGCGGCACGAGGCGGCGGTCTCCTCCCGCGCGGGCGAACGGGAAGCGTCCTCCATAGCCGAGCGCGGCACGCGCGACGTACTCCGGGAGCGACGCAGCTCTCGCGACGTCGGCTACGGCGACGAACGCTTCCTGCGCCGCCGGTGTGTTCCCCGCCTTTGCGAGCGCCTCCCCACGCGCCAGCAGGAGCTCGCACCGGGTTGGCCGATCGACCGGCTGCCGCAATTCGAACGCTTGGATGGCCAGCCCGTAGAACCGAGCCGCCTCTTCGTACGCGAGCAGCTCGAGCGCGCGGTCCGCGGCCCGCCGCGCGTACAGGAAGGGCCTTTCGGCGTCGCCCCCCGGAGCCGCCTCGAAGTAGTGGTGTGCGAGCTCGGCCAGATGGGGTTCGGGATCTCTCTCATAGACGGACTCGAGCACCTGCCCGGCACGCCGGTGGAGGCGCACGCGGCTAGGCCTCGTCAGCCCCTCGTAGAGGGTCTCGCGGATCAAGGCATGAGCGAAGCGCAGGCGGCCCTGCGGGCCTGGCGGCGCCGTGAGAAGGCGGGCCGCCACGGCCTCGTCGAGCACCTCCAACGACCTCTCGGCGGGCACGCCGCTCAAGCCCTCCAGCGCATCCAGGCCGAACTCGCGGCCGAGCACCGAGGCGAGCGTGAGCAGGTGCCTGCACTCCTCGGAGAGCCGGCCCACGCGCCGCCCGATCACCTCGCTCACGCCTCGGGGGATGCCGACCGCTTCGGGCGAGCCACCCTCGAGCGCACCCTCGGCGATCAGCAGGCGTGTGACCTCGGCGACGAACAGCGCGTTGCCTTCCGTCTGCGCATGGATCGCGGCGACGGTCGCCGGGTGAGGCACGAAACCCGCGGCCTGGGTGATGTACTCGCCGACCTCGGCCTCGGCGAGACCGCGGAGGTCGATTCGCCGGGTGGCCCGCTCGCGCGCGAGCTCGGCAAGCGTGGAGGCCAGCGGGTCCCGAAGGGTCGGATCGACGTCGCGAGCCGCCGCGATTATCAGCAGGCGGCTGCCGTCCAGCCCCTGCGTGACGTACCGCAACAGCAGCAGGGTGGGTTCGTCGGCCGCGTGCAGGTCGTCGAGGACGAGGACGATCGGCCGCGCCGCCGCGGCGCGTCTGAGGAAGGAGGCGGTGGCGTCGAAGAGGCGAAAGCGTGCCCGCTCGGGATCGAGCGCATCCGGCTCGGGCAGGTCGGGGAGGACCTCGCGCAGCTCCGGGACGAGTTGCGCGAGCTCCGCGGCGCCGCTACCGAGGTCCCGACGCAGCTCCTCTGCACGGCGATCAGAGAGATAGGCGCGAAGCGACTGCACCCACGGCCAGTAGGCGGGTGCGCCCCCGGCCTCCCAGCAGCGTCCGACCAGCGCGCGAGCCCCTCGGGCGCTCGCTCGACGGACGACCTCCTCGGCGAGCCGCGTTTTTCCGATGCCCGGTTCTCCGATGAGCAGGAAGAGCCCGCCACCACCTCCCAGCGCTGCTTCCACGCCCGAGAGCAGCTCCGAGAGCTCGGCCTCGCGACCGACGAAGTTCCCTCTCGTAGCGTCCTGCCCCTCGTCACTCTCGAAGCCAGCCTTTGCGAGCTCGAGGCTTGGATCCTGGGCGAGTACCGCACGCTGCAGCTCTTGGAGCTCTCGGCCCGGATGAATGCCCAGCTCCTCGGTCAGGGCCCTCCTCGCCTCCTGATAGGCCTCGAGCGCCTCGGCCTGGCGGCCGGACCGATACAGGGCGAGCATCAACTGGGCGCGCGGCCGCTCGCGAAGCGGCCATCGCGCAATGAGATCCGGGAGCTCTGCGACCAGGTCCGCGTGTCGGCCAAGCTCGAGGTCGGCCGTGATCCTGTCCTCGACCGCCCCCCGGCGCAGCTCCTCTAGCCGCGCGATCTCAGTCTGGCAGAACTGCTCATAGGCAAGGTCGGCGAGCGGAGGGCCGCGCCACAACGTCAAGGCCGATCGCAGCTTCTCCGAGGCGGTGGCCGGGTCACCGGCGGCGAGCGCCGTCCGACCGTCCCTCAGGGCGTCCTCGAAGCGCTGGAGGTCGAGCTGCCCGTGCTCGACCCGCAGCTCGTAGCCAGGGGGGCGGGTCGAGAGCGACCCGTCGGCGCCCCCGTCGCGAAGCGTCCGGCGCAGCCGCGACACCGCCACCTGCAGGGCCTTCGACCCCTCGCTCAGCCCATGCCCCCTCCAGAGCTCGTCCACCAGGCGGTCGCTCGAGACGACCTCGCCCGCGTGCAGGAGCAGCAGCGCGAGCAGGGCGCGCTGTCGGCTGCCGCCCAGCGCCAGCCGGCGTTCTCCGTCGTAGACCTCGAGCGGGCCGAGGATCCGGAAGTCCATCGTGCGAGTCCTCGTGCCGAACGTAACACGGCTGTTACCGAGCTGTAGGCGGCTTGAAGCCGGCCCGGTGGAGGCTGGCCCCAGTTCAGATCCACCAAGGAGGTCGGTCATGTCCCACATCACTCACCCACTCACCTCGGCAAGGAGCCAGCTCCGCGCGCACTGGATCGTGGCCCTGTCGGCGCTCCTCGCGCTGCTGGCCACGACCGCGGTCGTGCTGGTGCTGGCCATCGACGGCGGCTCGTCCACCACCAGCTCCGTCGCCGATCAGCCGCAGCCCGCCCTGCGCACGGACGGCGGCCCCGACGAGAGCGCCGTCGCCGCGACGGTCGGCTCACAGCCGAGCGCCGGCCCGAGCGAGAGCGCCATCGCCGCCTCGATCGGCCTGGCCTCGCAGACCCGCACCGGCGGCCCCGACGAGGCGAACGTTGCGTCGTCGCTGGCCCAGGCGCAGGCTGACCTGGGGCAGACGCACGGAGGCCCCGACGAGGCCGTCATCGCATCCTCGATCTCGGGCCGTTAGACCGACCGCGTCCCGAGCAGCGAGCCGGAGAGCGCCCGCGGGAGGCTGTGGCCCCGCGGGCGCTGCCGGCTTTTCAGTCGGCGTGACTCGCCCACCAGGCTGGCCCCAGCGGCGCGGGACGCGCCGCTAGCCCGCGGGGGTCTACGCCACCTCGAACATCAGAGGTGGCTCGTGACCCCCGCGGGTGATCCCTCCTCTGCCGCAGCTTCGTGCCAGGAGAGCGCGTACTTGCCGTCGTCGAGGTCGCGGGCGAAGGTGGTGAGGCGCAGCGGCTTGAAGGTGTCGCACATCACCGCGAGCTCGTTGGTCCAGCTCTGCCCGATCGACTTCTCGGCGAGGCCCGGCTGGGGCCCGTGCGGGAGACCGGAGGGGTGCAGCGTGATCGAGCCCACGTCGACGCCCTTCCGCGACCCGAACTCGCCGGAGACGTAATAGATCATCTCCTCCGACTGCAGGTTCGAGTGGTTGTAGGGGATCGGGATCGCGTTCGGGTCGGTGTCGAGCCGGCGCGGGCAGAACGAGCAGATCACGAAGTTCGGCCCCTGGAAGGTCTGGTGGACCGGGGGCGGCATGTGGATGCGGCCGGTGATCGGCTCGAAGTCGTCGATGTTGAACGTGTACGGGTAGACGTAGCCGTCCCAGCCGACCACGTCGAGCGGGTGGTAGTCGAGCAAGTAGCGCTGGTAGCCGTCGCGCACACGCACCAGCAGGTCGAACTCGCCGCGCTCGCGGTGGGGGTCGAGCTCAGTGGGGGGGCTGAAGTCGCGGTGCGAGAAGGGCGCGTGCTCGAGCAACTGCCCATAGCGGTTGCGATAGCGGTTCGGCGTCTCGATCTCGCCCGGGGTGTGGAAGGTGAGCCACAGCTGCTCGCCCTCGGGGCGGAAGCGATACGTGGTTCCGCGCGGGATCACGAGGTAGTCGTGCTCGCGGTAGGGCAGCTTGCCGAACGTCGTCTCGAGCACGCCCGAGCCCTGGTGCACGAATACGACCTCGTCACCCTCGCCGTTCCGGTAGAAGAACTCCTGCTCCTGGTCCGGGCGGCAGATCGCGATCTCGACGTCCGAGTTCCACATCAGGAGGCGGCGGCCGTGCACCGCGTCGCCCTCGGCCTCGATCCCCTTCGTGTTCAGCAGGCGCCAGGCGTGGGCGTCGGGGACCCACTCGTCGCGCTGGATCGGCGTGAACTCGAGCAGCTCCTGCACCCGGCAGGGCGTCTGCAGGTGGTAGAGGATCGACTCGTTGCCCGAGAAGCCCTCGTAGCCCATGACCTCCTCGGTCAGGAGCGTGCCGTTGTCGCGGAACGCGACGTGACGCTTCTGCGGGACGTCTCCGCGGCGCTCGTACCTCACAGGTTCCCCCTTCTCGCCTGCTCGCGCTCGATCGCCTCGAACAGTGCCTTGAAGTTGCCCTCTCCGAAGCCGCGCGCGCCGTGGCGCTCGATGATCTCGAAGAAGATCGTAGGCCGGTCGCCGATCGGCTTCGTGAAGATCTGAAGCAGGTAGCCCTCGTCGTCACGATCGACCAGGATCCCGAGCCGCTCTAGATCCTTGAGGTCCTCGTCGATCTCACCGACGCGGCCGGGCACCTCCTCGTAGTAGGACTCGGGCGTGCGCAGAAAGTCCCCCCCGCGGTCGGTCAGCTCGCCGACCGTGCGCACGATGTCGGTGGTGGCCATGGCGATGTGCTGGGCGCCCGCGCCGCGATAGAACTCGATGTACTCGTCGATCTGCGACTTGCGCTTGCCCTCGGCCGGCTCGTTGATCGGGAACTTCACCCGCCCCGAGCCGTCCGTGACCACCTTCGACATCAGCGCCGAGTACTCGGTAGAGATGGCCTCGTCGGAGAAGTGGATCATCTCGGTCATCCCGAAGACGCGCTCGTAGTAGGAGACCCACTCCTCCATGTGCCCGAGCTCGACGTTGCCAACCACGTGGTCGATGCCCACCAGCATGGCCTCGTGGGGGTCGCGCGGCGCCACGCCGCGCTTCTCGAAGCCCGGCAGGAAGGCCCCCTCGTAACCGTCGCGCTGCACGAACAGATGACGCGTGTCGCCGTAGGTGGCGATCGAGGAGAGCTGCACACGTCCCTGCTCGTCCTCTTCCCAGCGCGGCGTCTCAAGCCCGCGGGCGCCGTTCGCGACGGCGTGCTCGTAGGCAGCGGCGGCGTCCGGGACGGAGAGCGCGATCGTCCGAACGCCGTCGCCATGCCGCTTGTGGTGCTCGCCGATCTCGTCGTCGCCCGACAGCGTGCCGGTCAGCACGACGCGTATCCGCCCCTGCTCGACGACGTGTGAGACGCGGTCGCGCCGGCCGGTTTCGAGCCCCATGTAGGCGGTCTCGACGAAACCGTAAGCACGGCAGTAGTAGTAGGCCGCCTGCGCGGCGTTCCCGACGAAGAGCTCGACGTGGTCGATGCCGTGCAGCGGCATCTTGTCGGCGTCTGGCGTCGCGGGCTTCGGGGCGAGCTGTTCGGTGGTCATGCGTGTAATGTTTCCGCCCTCAGGGTGCCGTTTCAACGACGTTTCGTTGCAAGATGGCCGCCGAGAGCCCCATTATCGACCAAACCGACCGTAAGATCGTTGCGCTCCTGCGCGAGAACGCCCGGCGCTCGTTCAAGGACATCGGCACCCACGTTCACCTGAGCGCCCCGGCCGTGAAGCGCCGGGTGGACCGCCTCGAGCGCCAGGGCGTGATCCGCGGCTACGCCGCTCTCGTCGACCCGCCGATGTTCGGCTGGCATGCCGAGGCGTTCGTGGACCTGTTCTGCGAGGGCCACATGCCCGGCTCGGCGATCAAGCGCGCCGCCGAGCGCGAGCCCGGCGTCGTCTCGGCGCACACCGTGGCCGGCGAGGCCAGCGCGATCCTGCACGTGATGGCGGAGGACACCAAGGACCTCGAGCTCGCGCTGGAGCGCATCCGCGCAGTGGACGGGGTAACTCGCACCGTGACGGAGGTCGTGCTCTCGACGCTGTTCCAGCGTTGAGGCGAGGACGCGGGCGGTGAGGCGCCCCTATCCGGACGGCACTCCTCCCTCGGTGCGCGACTTCTTCGCGTTCGAGGAGCACGTGCGGAACGCCCGGGCCAACCGAGGCCTCGTGGTGCCGCCGGCCTGGTACGAGGCGCCGGTGTTCTACTTCTCGAACCCCGCCGCCATCTACCGGGACGGCGAAGAGGTGCCACGGCCCGCGGACACCGCGATGCTCGACTACGAGCTGGAGCTGGCGGCGGTGATCGGCGAGGACGGAGGGATCGAGGGCTTCACCGTCATGAACGACTGGTCCGCCCGAGACCTCCAGATGCGCGAGATGCGGGTCGGCCTGGGGCCCGCCAAGGGCAAGGACTTCGCCACCTCGCTGGGTCCCGAGCTCGTCTCGCCGGACGAGCTCCCCGGCGAGCTCGACCTACGCGCGCTGGCGCGCATCAACGGCGAGCTGCGCACGGACTCGCGCACCGGCGGCATGCGCTGGAGCTGGCAGCAGATCCTGGCGCACGCCGCGCGCAACACCCCCGGCCTCCGCCCGGGAGACGTGATCGGCTCCGGGACGGTCGGCCGCGGTTGCATCCTCGAGCACGGCGACGGCCGTTGGCTCGCACCCGGTGACGAGGTGGAGCTCGAGATCGAGGGAATCGGCGTGCTCAGGAACCGCGTCGCCTGAGCCCTCGCCGACCGAACGTCCCGGGTTGTGCCCTGTGGGCGGTGTTCCGGGACGTTCGCGTGGCTTGGAGCGCTACAGCTGCTGGACGTTGACGGCTTTCGGGCCCTTGTCGCCCGACTCGGCGTCGAAGGAGACCTTCGCCCCCTCGCTCAGCGACTTGAAGCCGTCGCCGGCGATGCCCGTGTGATGCACGAAGAGGTCCTTGCCGCCCTCGTCAGGCGTGATGAAGCCGAAGCCCTTGTCGTCGTTGAACCACTTGACGGTTCCGGTTGCCATGTATTTCCTCCACGGCTCGTGTGCAACGCCGTGGATGCTTGAGCAACTACCGCGAGCGCCTGCACTTCGTTGCCGCGCCTTCTTCGACGCGGCCTTGCCGGGAGAACGCTAGCACCTCAGGAGGTGGCCGCTCTCGCCGCGATGCGTTCGGGGCTCGGCCGGACCACATCCCAGGCCAACCCGAGCCGCTCCAGGCCCAGGATTACGAGAGCCGAGGGGTCGACCTGCCAGCGGCCCAGCCCATGCACGGCGGAGGTCGGGAACGCGTGGTGGTTGTTGTGCCACGCCTCGCCGAGGGTGGGCACCGCGAGCCAGGCGAGGTTGCGCGACTCGTCGTCTGTGGCGAACACCCGGCGACCGAACACGTGGCAGAGGGAGTTGACGCTGTAGGTCACGTGGTGCACGACGAAGGTGCGCACGAGCCCACCCCACAGGATGCCGGTGAAGCCCGCAGCAGGCGTGCCGCCGAGGACCCAGCCCAGCGCGAAGGCAAATAGGAAGCCGAGCACGGCCCAGAGGAAGAAGGTGCGATCGATGAAACGAACGATGGGGTCGCGCAGGAGATCGGGGGCGAAGCGGCGCTTGGAGGCCCGCTGGTTGTGCAGGAAGAGCCAGCCGAGGTGGGCGTGGACGAGGCCGCGCAGCGTTCCCCGCCAGCCGCCGCCGTGTCCGACATGGGGGCTGTGCGGGTCGCCCTCCTCGTCGGAGTACGCGTGGTGCTTGCGGTGGTCGGCGACCCAGGAGATCACCGGCCCCTCGATGGCCGCGGAGCCGAGGGCGGTCAGCAGCGCCCGGATCGCGCGCGTGGTGGCGAAGCTGCGGTGGGTGAGGTGGCGATGGAAGCCGACCGTGATTCCGGCGCCCGTCAGCAGGTAGACGACCGCGAAGACCACGATGTCGTGCCACTCGAGCAGGCTGTGCCACACCTGCCAGGCCGCAAGGCCGAGCGCCAGGAAGGGCAGGATCGTCACGAGTGCGGTGATCACGCGGTCGAGCGTCTCGTGCTCGATGGGCTCGATGTCCCTGCCGGGATCCCGGACCTGAGTAGGCGTCGTCGTCACTGAGTAGGTTCCTCTGGCGCGCCCCTGGCCACGGCGCCGGTGCATTGCAGCCTAACGCGCGAGAAGATTCCCGGCATGGCGCTCGGACAAACCGGTCCTTTCGTGGATGAGATCTTGCGCTCGTTCCCCTCCCGACCCTTCACCGTCGAGCTGTGGGACGGGACCGTCCTGCCATCTACGGACGGTGATGGGCCGCGCTTCCGGGCGTGCTCGCCGCAGGCGGTGGCCCACGCGCTCCGCGCGCCCGGCCAGCTCGGGCTGGGGCGGGCGTACGCGACCGGGGCGCTGGAGGTCGACGATCTCGACGCCGTGATGGGACTACTCGAGGACTGGCGCCCGCCACCGCTGGACCGCCGGGCGCGCCTGCGGCTCGCGCTGGCCGCCGCACGGGCGTGCGGCATCGTCCGTCCGCCCCGCCGGCCCGCCGCCGAGCTAGTCCCGAGGGGGCGCCGCCACGACCGCGCGCGCGACGCGCGCGCGGTGCGCCATCACTACGACGTCTCGAACGACTTCTTCGCGCTCTTCCTCGACGAGTCGCTCACCTACAGCTGCGGGATCTTCTCGCGCGGGGCCAGGACGCTCGAGGAGGCGCAGGAGGAGAAGCTCGAGCTCGTGTGCGCGAAGCTCGGCCTGCGGGAGGGCGAGCGCGTGCTCGACGTGGGCTGCGGATGGGGCAGCTTCCCGATCCACGCCGCCCGCCGCCACGGCGTCTCGGTCCTCGGGATCACCCTCTCGGAGCCTCAGGCGGCGCTCGCCCGCGAGCGGGTGGCGGCGGCCGGGCTCTCGGAGCGCGTGGAGATCCGCGTGCTCGACTATCGCGAGCTGCGCGGCGAGCGATTCGACGCCGTGGCGAGCATCGGCATGGTCGAGCACGTCGGCGAGGTGCGGATCGACGAGTACGCCCGCAGCCTGGCGGCGCTGCTGGGGCCGGGAGGGCGACTGCTGAACCACGGCATCGCCCGTCTCCGCCACAAGGACCCCGAGGCGGGGCCCTTCTCAGAGCGCTATGTGTTTCCGGACGCCGAGCCCCTCCATCTCTCCCGCGTGCTCCTCGCCCTCGAGCGCGCCGGCTTCGCGGCGGAGCACGCCGAGGGCTTCGCGTCCGACTACGCGGAGACGCTCCGCCACTGGGCCCATAGGCTGGACGCCAACCTAGAGGCCGCCATGAGGCTGGCCGGCCCCGAGCGGGTGCGCGTCTGGCGGCTCTACCTGAGAGCGGCGAGGCGGGGGTTCGAGACCGGCTTCACGTCCGTGTACCAGGTGAGGGCCCGGCTTCTCTGAGCCAGGCCACGAGCCGCGGGTCGTCCGACTCGAGCAGCTCGACCGGCTCGCCGTAGCAGGTGCAAAGCTGCACCAGCGCGTGCTCGTCGCTCAGCTCGAGCACGCGGTACTCGGCGCCGTGGTCCACCCAGCGCTGGATGTCCTCCACGGGGTCGCTCATGGCTCCGGGCGGCGCTCCTCCGCCAGCGGCTTGCCCGCGTCGTCGGCGAGGCCCCGCGGCGGCCAGGGCCCGAACCAGTTGTCCCGAGCGCCGTCGAGCGTGAGCACCGCGCCGGAGAAGTAGTCGCCCGCGGGCGAGGCGAGGAAGGCCACGAGCCAGCCGAATTCCTGTTCCGTCCCGAGCCTCCCGAGCGGGACGGTGCCGGCCACTCCCTCCACGACCGGCCGGGGGTACTTCGTGCGCAGCGTGTCGGTGTCGAAGTGGCCCGCGGCGATCGCCGTGAGCCTGATCCCGCAGCGCGCCCACTCGATCGACAGCACACGGGGGCGGTTCTCGACCGCTGCGCGCGCGGCCGATGCGTGCGCCATCGCCGGCAGGCCCTGGTGGGGCGAGAGGGTGACGTTCACGATCTTCCCGCCGCGGGCCTCCGGGATCATCGCCTTCGTCGCCACCGTGTGCGTCATGAGCCAGGTGCCCTCCACGTTGAGGCGGAGCACGGTGCGGAAGCCGTTCGGGGTGATGTCCTCGGCCGGCACCATGTACTGGCCGCCGGCGCTGTTCAGGAGCAGATCGATCCGCCCGTGTCGCTCGAGAACCCGGTTCACGAGCCGATCCACCTGATCCTCCTCGCGGATGTCGCACGCCTCGGCCTCGATGCCCGCTGCCATCGCCGCCGTCTCCTCGAGCGGCTCGGGCCGGCGCCCGCAGACCACGACCCTCGCGCCGCAGGCGGCCAGCTCGAGGGCGCTGGCCCGCCCGAGGCCGGTGCCACCCCCGCTCACCACCGCCACGTGGGCGTCCAGCAGGCCGGGGGTGAAGATCTCGGAGGGCACGGCGAGGAGACTAGGCCAAGACATAAGGTGCTGGCCCGTGGCGACGGCCGCGGAACCACGGCGGGCGCAGCTTCCACTCCCTGGCGGGAGAACGGGCGCGACCGTCACGCTGCGCCCCCTGCTCGTCGCGCGCGTGAAGGGCCCGCCCGCGCACTTCCACCGCGAGGAGGGCCGGCTTGCGCGATTGCGCGCCGCGGGGATCGGCGTGTCCGACTGGTTCGAGGTGCCCGTCGTGGCCTTCCTCGTGACCCACCCGCGCGTCGGGCAGATCCTGATCGACACGGGCTTTCACTCGAGCGTCGCGGTCGACCCGCGCCAGGCGTTCGGTCGCTTCGGGGGGCTCCTGTTCAAGGACGTGCAGATGAAGGCCGAGGACGCCGTGGCCCCGCAGCTCCGCGCGCTCGAGATCCTCGCCACGCACGTCAGGGTGGTGATCATGACCCACCTCCACTCGGACCACGCCAGCGGGATCTCGGAGTTTCCCGACTCCACGTTCGTGGTCTCGAGGAAGGAGTGGGACGCGGCCGGTCGGGGAGGGCTGACGTCGGGCTACTTCCCGCGCCAGTTCGACCACGCCTTCGACTGGCGAACGCTCGACTTCGACGGGCGCGAGTCCGACTCGTTCGCCACGTTCGGCCGTGGCTTCGACCTCTTCGGAGACGGCAGCGTGCGGCTCGTCTCGACCCCCGGGCATACCCTCGGGCACCTGTCGGTGGTGCTTCAGCTGAGGGAACGGGAGGCGCTCGTGGCCGGCGATGCCATCTACACGATGCGAACCCTGCGCGACTCCCACCTGCCCCACCGGATGGCCGACGAGCACCTCTTCCGCCGCTCCCTCAGGGAGATCCAGCTCTATGCGCGTGGCGCTCCCGATTCGTTGATCATCCCCGGGCACGACATGGAGCACTGGCGGCAGCTCGAGGAGCTGTACGAATGAGCGAGCTCGAGCGGGCGGCGGAGACGATCGTGCGCCGCTGCCTCGCCGTGCGCGAGGGCGAGGACGTGCTGGTGATCTGCGACGGCACCACGCTCGAGCTCGCGGACGCCCTGCGCTCCGAGGCCGCCGCGGCCGGCGCCGACGCCGTGCTCGGGCGAATGGACGAGCGGGCCACGAACGGGACCGAGCCGCCGCCGCCGCTGGCCGCCGCCCTCGCGGCCGCGGATGCCTACCTCGCCCCCACGGCGAAGTCCATCTCGCATACCGCCGCGCGCAAGGCCGCCACCGACGCCGGCGTCCGCGGCGCCACGATGCCGGGAGTGACCGTGGAGATGCTGGCCCGCGTGATGAGCGTGGACTTCGACGCCATGGCCGCGCGCAGCCGGGCGGTCGCCGAACTGCTCGACCGGGCCGACGAGGCCCGCTTCACGAGCCCACTCGGAAGCGACCTGCGCCTCGACCTCTCCGGCCGGCGGGGACTGATCGACGACGGCGATCTGAGTGCCCCGGGGGCGTTCGGGAACCTACCCTGCGGCGAGGGCTTCATCGCCCCGGCGGGCGGCGAGGGGGTCCTCGTCGCCTCCGTGCTCCCGCCGGAGGGGATCGCCGACGAGCCGGCCCGGCTCACCGTCGAGGACGGGACGCTGGCGGCTGCCGAGGGAGCCGCCGGCGAACGCTACCTCGCGATGCTCGACCCGCACGGCCCGGCCGGGCGCAACCTGGCGGAGCTCGGTGTGGGCACCAACGACCGCGCCCGCCTGACCGGAAAAATCCTCGAGGACGAGAAGGCCCTCGGCACCGTCCACGTCGCCTTCGGGGCGAGTGCTGGGATCGGCGGCACGGTGTCGGTCCCGATCCACCTCGACGTGGTCGTCACGGACGCCACCCTCACCGTCGGGGGTACCCGGGTCCTGGACGCCGGCCGCTTCGCCCTCTAAGCCGCGGGCGCCCTCCCCCGCCGGCGGTGCGAAGGCCCTCGCCGGCGCCCGGAAGCGCGTGCCAGGGCGCCCGCCGGGCAGCAGCAATGCGCTCGCAGGGGCCGGAAGCGGCGGCGAGAATCCCGGTACAGGGTCGACTTTTGGTCGTCTCACGACAGTTACTCGTCCCCGTAGGCCATTTCCGGACGCGGGCTACTCGATCAGCTTCTCGAGCACGCGGGCCCCGCCGGCCGCGGTGATGTGGATCGCCGCCGGCTCCCGCACCCAGGCGATCAGGTCGAGCGTCTGGAGTCGGTCGAGCGCGAACTGGAAGGCCTGGGCCTGAGCCGGGGCCGAGTAGCGGCGCAGCACGTCGAAGGCCCAACCCGTGGTGTGGAGGGAGTACGCGGAGGTCGCCTCGCGGTCGCGTCGCACGAGCTCGCGCTGATAGTCGCGGTCGCGCACGGTGCTCGTGACGATGAGCGGTGCCGGGCTGCCACCGGCCTTGCGCACGAGCTCCGACATGTAGACCGCGAGCGCGAAGGCCGCCGGGCGCAGGCCGCGGTAGAGGGAGGCGTCGTGTCCGAGGCGCTTCGCCAGCTCTCCCATCCGCGGGTCGCGACGGAGGCCGGCCACACGCTCCGGGAAGGGACGCAGCGACCCCTTGCGATAGGCGTCGTCGAGCGCGTCCGAGTCGGCGAAGACCGGCGTCCGTGATTCCGGGTGCAGCACCTCTTCCGCCGACGCCTTCGCGGTCTGGAGCGCGGCGGTGCTCTGGAGGCCGGGGAGGTCGTCGTGGTAGAGCCGCATGACCTGCCGGGAGGCGAGCACCCTCCACCAGTAGGTCGACGAGTCGTCGCGGAAGCTCGCGAGCAGCCCGTACGCGCGCCGGTGGCGCCAGGGCGCCGAGTCGAAGTAGAGCTCGGCATAGCTCGGCCCATCCTCTCCGAACGCGGCCAGGACGCTCTCCAAGTTGCCGATCCCCATGTGGTAGGAGGCGATCGCCAGGTCGTCGCGGCCGAACCGCTCGCGCGCTGTCTCGAGATAGCGGCCGGTGGCGGCGAGCGCCTTGCCTGGGTCGAAGCGCTCGTCGACCCGGCGCCGCCGCGCGCGCAGCCGGCGCCCGAGGAGGACCTGGCCGCGCTCGTCGGCGCGCCGGATGCGCCGCGTGAGCCGCTCGCTCGCGCGCACGTCCACGTGCATCCCGAGCAGGTTGCGGCCGGTCTCGGCCAGGATCTGCGTGAGCCCCGCCGCCCCCTCGAGGTCGTCGCCGGCCACCGCTTCCGGCCGACCGGCGCTCTCCAAAAATACGATTGCCTCGAGCAGGTCCGGGTCCGTGCCCGAGTCGTCTGCGGCCTTTTCCACGAGCGGACGCCAGCGCGTGACGCGCTCGGCCGTGGCGAACACACCGTCGGGGCTCTTCGCATAGATCACGTGTGCGGAGCCCGCCGCAGCGCGCGCCTCGAACTCGGCCCGCCGCGCCGGATCCCATGCGAAGGGGTCGCGCACGCCCGGACGCAGCTCACCCGAGCCGAAGTCGGGCCGCTCGTCGCGCGTGAAGAGGGCAACCGCGGCTGCGATGAGGACGGCCGGCACGAGCACGGCCGCCAGCGCGCGGCGGCGAGTGCGGAGCACCGCCGTCAGGCTAGTG
>JBKPFJ010000189.1:0-5776 GCA_046728795.1 Actinomycetota bacterium
TGGCTCGGTCGGCCGCCTCTTCGGGCCGATCATGCTCGTCTGGTTCGCCACGATCGCAGTGCTCGGGATTCGCGGCATCTCGATGCACCCCGAGGTCCTGAAGGCCCTGTCGCCGAGCTACGCCTTCGACTTCCTGTTCCACAGTGGATCGACCGGCTTTTTCTCCCTCGCCTCGGTGGTTCTCGCGATCACCGGCGCCGAGGCGCTGTATGCGGACTTGGGTCACTTCGGCCGTCCTGCGATCACGCGCGCCTGGCTGCTGCTCGTCTTTCCGGCCCTCATCCTGAGCTACCTGGGTCAGGCGGGGCTGATTCTCGACGACCCGGGCGCGATCGGCGCGCCCTTCTTCCGGCTTATGCCGCACGGCGGCCTGGTCCCGCTCGTGCTCCTGGCCACGGCGGCGACCGTGATCGCCTCGCAGGCCGTGATCACCGGCGCTTTCTCGCTCGCCCACCAGGCGTCGCAGCTGGGTTACCTGCCGCGCCTCCACGTGCGCCACACCTCGGAGCGCGAATACGGACAGGTCTACGTCCCGATCGTCAACTGGCTCCTGATGGGAGCCGTGCTGGCCCTGGTGCTGGCCTTCCAGAGCTCCGCGAAGCTCGCGTTCGCCTATGGGATGGCGGTCACCGGCACGATCGCGATCACGACGATCCTCTTCTTCGTCATCGTCCATAGCCGCTGGCGGCGGCCGCTCTGGCTCGCGGTTTTGGGGGCGGGGCTATTTCTGACGGTGGAGCTCGCGTTCTTCGCCGCGAACCTGACGAAGTTCCTCCACGGCGCCTGGGTCCCGCTGCTGATCGGGGTGATCCTGTTCATCGTCATGACCACCTGGTTCCGCGGACGGGAGCTCGTCACCGCGGAGCGCTTCGAGGTCGAGGGCCCGCTGCAGGCCTTCGTCGACGGCATCCGGACGATGGACCCGCCGCTGGAAAGAACGCCCGGCACCGCGGTGTTCATGAACCGGGGCAAGCACACCGCGCCGCTGTCGATGCGCGCCTGCGTCGACCACCTCCACGGGCTCCAGGAGCACGTCGTCATCCTCTCGCTTGAGAACCTGCCGACCCCGCGGATCAACCCGACCGACCGGCTGGAGGTAGACGATCTGCGCTACAAGGACGACGGCATCACCTTCGTCTCTGCCAAGCACGGCTACGCCGAGACCTATGACGTGCCCGCCCTGGTCAGGCAGATCGCGGACGCCGGCGTCGAGTGCCCGGTCGAACCACGAGACGCTTCGTTCTACCTCTCCCGAGTCCGGCTCAGGCCCGGGGACCGTCCCGGCATGAGTCGCTGGCGCAAGCGGCTCTTTCTGGTGACGGCGTTGATCTCAGCCGAGCCCGCCGACTACTTCCAGCTGCCCGGCGAGCGGACGATCACGCTCGGCGCTGAGATCGAATTCTGAAGGACTACGGCACGCGCCCGCCTGTCTGCGCTACTCGAGTCCGGCGCTCTTTTTTTGTGTCCGCAACCGGCTGGCGTCTAGCTGCAGCAGTCGTCGTCACAGGTGTCGTGGGCGCCCAGAGGGGCGGTGCAGCAGCTCTCCCCGCGCCAGGCCTCGCGCCCCTCCCTGACGGCGACCCGGCTGCTGTCTCCACTCGAGCTGAAGGACGCGCTGCCGTTCGCGCTCGCCGGCCTACGCGACGGCCCGCCACCAGGAGATACGGACGCTCGACTGGACCCACGTGCACCTGCAGCTGGGCGCGGTCGAGCTGGCAGGTGACGAGGAGGGGCGGAAGCCCGGCGGCTCATGGCGCATCGTTCCGCTGGTGGCGCCGCTTCGGTCGCTGCTCCGGCGCGCGTGGCTCGAGCAGGGCCGGCCGAGGAGCGGGAAGGTCTGCCCGCCACGGAAGAGGTCGCAGTCAGGCCTGCTGTCGCTCGACCACCTGCAGGAGAGGGTGCGCGAGGGCTGGCACAAGCTCGGGCTCGATCCGATCGGCCTGCACGAGGCGAGGCACACCGCCTCGACATGGCTCGACCACGCCGGTGTCTCGCCCAAGGTCGCCTCGCAGCTGATGGGCCACAAGACACCCGAGTACCAGCCCGGCGCCGCCCCGATCACGCTGCGGCGCTATACACACGTGCTGCCGGGCGAACTGGAACGGGCGCGCGAGCAGCTCGACCGCTTCCTCGCCGAGAGGACCCGAGAAAAGTCAGCGAAGTTTCGGTCCCCCTAACCGTCCCCCGAAAAGCTGAACCGCTTTGGAATGGGCCTCAGCGGCCATTCGGGGCGGTCTCGAAAACCGTTAGGGGCCGTTAGGTCCCTCGTGGGTTCGAATCCCACCCCCTCCGTTGACAGAGCCGCGATCCCAGCAATAAAGCCAACTCTCGGGACTTCCACTCGCTCTAGCCGACGGCATCGATGTCGTCCCAGGCAGCAGGCGTCCCCTTTTAGGAGACCACTTCGAGGTCTCGCTGCCCGACCGCCACTTGCTGCGCGGTGTCTTGCAGTGCCCGCCGGACGGCGAGGACGGCGGGTGCCTCCGCGGTCGTTGTGCGGGTGGCGCTGAAGATGGTTCGTTGGAGGCGCTCCTCGCGTAGGCGGCGCGTGGAGATTTGCGGCACTGCCGCGGTCAGCAGTGCCGGCAGCAGGGCGATGGCTCGACCGGAGGCGACCAGGGCGCTGAGTACGAGGCCGTCGTCGCTGTGGTGCCGGATGTCGGGCTCGAAGCCGCCGAGGCGATTGCAGACGTTCCGGACCACCGCGTCGAGTCCGGTCCCATGGTGGCCGCTGGCCCAGGCCACGTGCTCGCAGGCGGCGAGCGGGATGGGACCTCGCTTCGGGGCCGCGGGATGCTCGGGGTGCAGAGCGAGTAGCACCTCCTCGCGCATGAGGTCGCGGCGGTCGACGTTGCGCTGGCGCGGGACGGGCACCGGGTCGTACTCGATGCCGACGACGAGATCGACCGCCCGCGCGCGGAGGTCGTCCAACGCCGGCGCGGTCTCGCTTTGGACGACCTCGACCTGAAGGTCGGGCGCCGTGTCGGCGAGCCGGTCCAGCACGCCGGGCAGGAGCGCGAGCGCCGGCGTCTGCACAAACGTCATCCGGAGGCGTCCGTGAGGCGCATCGTCTGAGCTTGCCAGCTTGGTCAGAATGGCCTCGTCGGCTGCGAGCGCCTCGGCCGCGTAGGCGGCCAGCCGGCGGCCGGCCGCAGTCAGCTCGACGTTGCGGCCGACCCGCCCGAGGAGTTTGGCTCCGGCCTCGCGTTCGAGTTGTGCGAGTTGGACGGAGACGGACGACGGGCTATACGAGAGCGTCTCGGCGACGGCCGCGACCGTTCCAAGCCTCGATAGCTCGTGCAGCAGGCGCAGTCGGCGCAGCTCCATTGTTCGGATTTTCGCATGATTTCTCGTCGACAATCGGCGCTTGTATTAAACGGTGTGAGCGTCGAAGCTGGAGGTGTGATCTTTGTCTCGCTCCTCCTCGCTCCGGCGGTCATGGCCGCAGCTGCCCTGATCGAGCGACGGCTGGGGGCGTCTGCGGCCGGATGGGTTGCGGCGCTGCCGGTCGCCTTTGCGGTTGCCGTGCTCGCCGTGACGCTGGATGCCGGTACCCGGCCGGCGAGCACCATGGCGCTGAGCGCTGCGACGCACGTCCCGGCGCAGGTCATGTTCGGCGTCGCCTTCGCTGGGGTGCTGATACGTCGCGGCCCGGTGCTCGGCATCGCGGCCGGCGGCCTCGCTTACGTCGCCTGCTCGATCGCCGTTGCGGACGTGCCGGCCGCGCTCGCCGTGGCATCCGCCATCGCCGTGCTGGGATTCGCGCCGCGGCTCATGGCGGGCGGCCGGCCGCGTCCCGGATCTCCTCGCCGCTGGTCGACCACTGCGCTGACGTGCGCCGCCGCGTCAGTCGTCGCGGGCGCGGCGGTTATTACGATCCGGCTCGCCGGCCCTGAGACAGCCGGCGCGGTGGCGGCGTTCCCGACCACTTCCACGACGCTCGCTGTTGCGGTCGTGGCCTGCGACGGCGCGCTGGCCGGCGCCCACGCGCTCACCGGCCTCGTGCGCAGCCTCCCCTGCTACCTCGCTTTCTGCCTTGTCGTCGCCCTCGCGGCGCCAGCCACTGGCTTCGCCGCCATCGCCCTCGGACTGCTGGCCTGCCTGGGCGCCGCAGGTGCGACGTGGCGTGGCGTGCCGGTTGCTCGGCGGCCCGCTCTGGCTCGATGAGCGCCGGATCGCCAGCACGTGCCCTCACGTACGAGCGGCTGGACCTGCGCGTTCAGGGCATCGACCTCGAAATCGCCGCGACCCATCGAGACGGCGAGCTCGCGCCGATCGTCTTCCTCCACGGCTTTGGCTCGACGAAGGAGGACTACTCGACTTCGCACGCGAGTGGGCCTTCGCGCGCCGTCCGTTCCTCGCTTACGACGCACCGGCTTGTGGGCAGACCTCGTGCGGGGACCTGCCGAAAATCTCGATCCCGTTCCTCGTGCAGACCGCGCGGGCGGTGCTGCGAGCGGTCGGGGTCGAGCGGTTCCACGTCCTTGGGCATTCCATGGGCGGCCTGACCGCATTGCTGCTGGCACACGAGGAGCCCAGCCGGGTCCTGAGCTTCATCGACGTCGAGGGCAACCTCGCCCCGGAGGACTGCTTCCTCAGCCGGCAGGTCCTGGCGCACCCATCACACGACGCCGAGCGGTTCTTCGACGACTTAATCGAACGAACCCGCCGCTCGCCATTCTTCTCCAGCGCGCTCTACGCGGCATCTCTCCGCCGCAAGGTGCGCCCGGGTGCCGTGCGAGGAATCTTCGAGTCCATGGTCGAGCTCTCCGAGCACTGCGACCTGATGACGAAGTTCCTCTCGCTGCCACGCCCGCGGATGTTCATGTACGGCGAGCAGGGCTGCTCGCTCTCGTATCTGCCGACGCTGGCGGCCAACGGCATCGAGCTGGGCGGAGATCTCACATAGCAGTCATTGGCCGATGTACTCCAACCCCGTTGCCATGTGGGAACGGATCGACGAGTTCCTCACGCGCAACGACCTCCCCTGACACGACACTCGCCGACGCCGACTGCGTTGTCCGCGCAAAGCGAACCGTCCGCTTTCCCCCCGATCCTCTGGACCGTTGGCCTGACCCCTGCTGGTTGATCCAGGTCGAGTGAGAGGCTTGCGGCCCACCCTGTGGCGCAAGCTGGCGACGGATGATCGGATGCTGGGCGAGGGCAAGGACGTCGCCGACGTGTGCCGGGAGCTGCAGATCTCCGAGCAGGCTTACTACCGGTGGCGTAACCAGTTCGGCGGGCTGAAGACTGACGACGCGAAGCGGCTCAAGGACCTGGAGCGGGAGAACGCCGCGCTCAAGCGGCTGCTGGCCGACGCGGAGCCGAAAAAGGCCGCGCTCAAGGAGATCGCGAGGGGAAGCTTCTGAGCCCGGGACGTCGGCGGGCGGCCGTTTGCCACCTGATGAGGACGATGAAGGTGAGTGAGCGGTTCGCCTGCCGCGTGACCGGGCCGAACAGATCCACCCAGCGACGGTCACCAGCGGCGACGACGCCGGCCGACCCGGACGCCGGGCTGCGCGACTGGGCCAAGAGCCATCCGCGCCGCGGATTTCGCCCTGCGTATCACGACGCGCGTGCCGACGGCTGGCAGGTCAACCACAGGAAGGTCCAGCGGCTCTGGCGCGACGAGGGCCTGCGGGTGCCGCAGCGCCGCTGACACAAACGCCTCGGCGCCTCGACCGCGGGCACCGTGCCCGTCGCGGATGCGCCGAACGCGTGTGGGCGGTGGACTTCCAGTTCGACGCCACGACCGACGGCCGACCGGTCAAGAATC
>JBKPFJ010000197.1:0-26138 GCA_046728795.1 Actinomycetota bacterium
GTCCTCGAGGATCCCTACATCCTCATCGCCAACCAGAAGATCGGCTCCGTCCGCGACCTCCTGCCCGTGCTCGAGCAGGTGATCCAGTCGGGCAAGCCGATCCTGATCGTGGCCGAGGACGTGGAGGGCGAGTCGCTCGCCACGCTCGTGGTCAACAAGCTCCGCGGCACCTTCACGGGCGTCGCGGTCAAGGCCCCCGGCTTCGGCGATCGCCGCAAGCGCATGCTCGAGGACATCGCGATCCTGACGGGCGGCGAGGTGATCACCGAGGAGATGGGCCTCAAGCTCGAGAACACCCAGCTCTCGCAGCTCGGTCACGCCCGCCGCGTCGTGGTGGCGAAGGACACCACTACCCTCGTCGACGGCGGCGGCGACTCGGAGGCCATCAAGGGCCGCATCAACCAGATCAAGAACGAGATCGAGAACACCGACTCGGACTTCGACCGCGAGAAGCTGCAGGAGCGGCTGGCCAAGCTGGCCGGCGGCGTGGCGGTCGTGAAGGTCGGAGCGGCCACCGAGACCGAGATGAAGGAGAAGAAGCACCGCGTCGAGGACGCGCTCCAGGCCACCCGTGCCGCCCTCGAGGAGGGCATCGTGGTAGGCGGCGGCGTCGCCCTGCTGCGGGCCACGAAGGCCGTCCAGGTCGATGCGCTCGACGGTGACGAGCAGACGGGCGCGAGGATCATCCTGCGCTCGCTCGAGGAGCCCATCCGTCAGCTGGCGGAGAACGCCGGCCTCGAGGGATCGGTCGTCGTGAACGACGTCCGGAACGCCAAGGGCAGCGAGGGCCTCAACGCCGAGAGCGGCGAGGTCGAGGACCTGATCAAGGCCGGCGTCATCGACCCGGCCATGGTCACCCGCTCGGCGCTCCAGAACGCTGCCTCGATCGCGAAGAACATCCTCACCACCGAGGCGATCGTCGCCGAGATGCCGGAGAAGGAGCCCGCCGGCATGGGCGGCGGCATGCCCGGCGGAATGGACGGGATGATGTAAGAAGCAGTTCCCCGCTTTCCACGAGGGCCCCGCTTCGGCGGGGCCCTCGTCCTTTCTAGGCCCCCAGCACCGCCGCCATCGTCTTGGGGACTACGCCGAGCGACTCCGCGTCCGCCGTGCCGCGCGCGCTCGTCATCGGCTCCTCCATCAGCTCGGCCTCCTCCCAGGTGGCGAACACCGCGGGACCCACCACCCGCTCCAAGGCACGTAGCGAGGTCCGCACCACCGGCAGCGGCACGTGTAGGAGCGGCCGGCGGCGGCGGAGGGAGCGCAGGACGGTCTGGACGATCGCGTCGTACGAGAGGGTCTCTGGGCCCCCCAGCTCGTAGTCGCCCCCGCGGGCGAGCGCAGCCACCACGCACTCCGCCACGTCCTCGGCCCAGATCGGCTGGTAGAGCGCCTGGCCCCGGCCCGAGATCGGAATCGCCGGCAGGTAGGAGAAGCGCTCGAGCAGCCGCAGCCAGGGATCGCCGGGCGTGTAGACGATCGACGGGCAGAAGACCGACGTCGCGAGCGGGGAGGCCTCCACGGCCTGTTGCGCCAGAGCCTTGGCGCGGAAGAAGCGCGTCAGCGAGTGGTGGCGCGCCCCCATCGCGGAGAAGAAGACGAAGCGCTTCGCGCCCGCGGCCTCGGCGGCGCCGACCAGCCGCAGGGTGGCCACCGCGTTCAGCTCCTCGATTGAGGCACGGGGCTGGTCGCGGATCGAGGCGGCCAGGTGGATCACGGTCTCCACTCCCCGCAGGGCGTTCCTGAACGAGCTCGGGTTGGCGAGGTCGCCGAGCGCGATCTGGACCCGCACGCGCTGGTCTCCCAGCCGGCGGGGATCTCGCACCAGGCAGCGCACCGGCCTGCGATCGGCGGTCAGGCGCCGCAGGAGCGCCGAGCCGACCGTGCCCGTGGCCCCGGTTAGCAGGATCACGGCTTCCTCGCCCGACGCGCGAACGCCGCGGCCATCGCCAGGTTCGCCACCCCTCCTCCGACGAAGGCGGCGCGGCCAAGCGGGCGGCCGAAAGCCGGAGACCGCGACCACAGCGCGTCAGTGGCGATCTCGGCGCCGCGCAGCCAGGCGAGCGCCCACCGGTCCTCGGGTCGATCGCCCGCGGCGGCGGTCGCGTGCGCGACGGCGTCCGGCGAGGGCTCGCCGTGCCCAAGGAGCTCTGGCGTGACCCGTGGCGGCGAGACGGCTGCGCCGCGCAGCGCGAGATCGAAGACGGCCATGCCGACGTTCACCGCGTTGGGGCTCATGCCCGACCCACCACCACGATTCGCCACGGCGAGCGCTCGTTGCGATGGACCTGGACCCGCTCGAAGCCAGCCTCGCGCATCCAGCCGGCGACCTCGTCGCGGTGGTAGTTGCGCCCGTGGCTCCAGGCATAGAAGAGCAGCGAGGAGATGGCGCCGTGCTGGGACACGGGCTCACCCGGGGCGGGCCGCTCGCTGTCCCCGATCACGAGGCAGCCGCCCGGTCGCAGCGCGCCCAGCGCCATCCCGCAGAGTTCCCTGTCCCGCTCCTCCGGGAGGTGGTGGATCAGGTTGAAGGCGCTCACCACGTCGAGGCCGTCCCCCAGGCCCACCTCGAAGACGTCGCCGGTGCGAAAGGCAACCCGGTCCCCGAATCCCTCCTCCTCGACGATCCGTCGCCCGGCGCGGACGCTCGGCTCGAGGTCGAGCACGGTCGCCCGCAATCCGGGATGGCGCCGGCACATCGCCATGGCGAAGCCGCCGTGCCCGCCGGCGACGTCCACGAGCGCGCGGGGCTCTTCCACCGGCACGAGCGCGGCGTTCTCGTCGTGCTCGGCGCGCGAGATCTCGTACAAGCCGCGGATGTAGGCGTCCCAGTGGCGGGAGTCGCGCCGCTCCTCGTGCAGCGCGTAGGAGCGACCGGCGCGGACGGCCTCGGGCAGCACGGCAAGCACGTCCCAGTGGAGGTCGCCCTGCTCGCCGACGAAGGTGGCGATCGACTCGGGCGAGGAGCGCACCAGCAGGCTCTCCGCGACGGGGGCGTTGCGCAGGCGCACGCCGTCGCGCTCGAGGTAGCCCAGGGTCAGGAGCGCGGCGGCGAGGGCGTCGGTCCCAAGCGGGTCGAGCCCGAGGCGCTCCGCAAGCTCGGCCTCGACCGCCGGTCGCTCCTCCAGGGCGTCGAAGACGCCGAGCATGACCGCCGTCTGGAGCGCCCGCGCGGCCACCGCGTGCGTGAAGGAGTCGACGAACGGGTCGGGCTCAGCCACGGCCGGGGAGCCTACGACCCGCGCCCCGGCAGCGGCGAGGTCAGGCCCCCGACGCGGCGGCCCGCCTGGCCCGCTGACGCGGATCCGTGTGCCCAACCCACCGATACAATCCCCGCCCGCTCGCCGATTGCCTTGGTGGGCGCCGGACAAGAAATTAAGGAGATCCGTGGCCTACGTCATCGCAGAGCCCTGCATCGGCACGAAGGACAACTCGTGCGTCGAGGTATGCCCGGTGGACTGCATCCACCCGACGCCCGAGGAGCCCGACTACGACAACGTCGAGATGCTCTACATCGACCCCGAGGAGTGCATCGACTGCGACGCCTGCGTCGAGGCCTGCCCCGTAGATGCCTGCTTCGCCGAGGACCAGCTCCCCGGCGAGTGGCAGAACTACATCGAGGTGAACGCCGGCTACTACAAGCAGGGCTAGCCGGCGCTCTAGGCATGCGCCCTGCGGCGGCCCTCGCCGCCTCCATCCTCCTGCTCGGCTGGGGCCTCACCCCCGAGGTCGACACCCGGATGCGCTGCTCGTACCAGGGGAACCTCCTGACGCCGCGACGCCCTCGGCGAGATCGTGAGAAAGGGCGACGAGATCGTCGTGCGGGAGTTCCGTGAGCGCCGCACCACTTGCAATGGGCCCAGGCCGACGGTGTTCAACACCGACACCATCAGGGTGCTGGTGCGGAGCGACTCCTCCGCGGACCTGAAGCTCGGCGGCGGCCCGTTCGCCCCGGGCGCCACGCGGGAGCCGGACGGCGCGTCCGAGATAGAGGTTGAGTTCAGCGGGCCCTTCATCCTGCCGAGGGTCGTGGGCACGCGTCGTGCCGACGAGTTCCGCTGGGGCCCGGGAGGCGCTCACGCCGGGCGGAACCTGAACCCTCGCAGCACAGGTGACGAGGACGTCGACGTCACGGTCTAGGGCCAGCTCTCGACCCTCGTCGCGGAGGGCGGCCCGGGCGACGACAAGGTCGTCCCGGCACGCGGCGCGGTCTTCCCGAACGACGGGGTGTTCTCCCGAGGAGGCCGCGGGGATGACCGCCTTCGTCGCCCGCGAGCAATACGTCGGGCATCCTCGAGGGAGGAAGCGGCGATGACGCGCTCACGGGCGGCAGGCTGTTCGACCTTCTGGGCGGCGATGCGGGGAGCGATGGCATCCGTGGCGCCGGCGGCGCCGACGAGATCACCGGCGGCGCCGACGAGATCACCGGCGGTGCCGACGAGATCACCGGCGGTCGAGGCCGCGACCTTCTGGTCGGCGGCCGGGCCGCGACTCGATCAACCTCGAGCGGCGCCAGCCGCGACACGGTCAGCTGCGGCTCCGGCCGGGACCGGGCGAGCGTCGACCCGCGGGACCCGCTGCGTGGTTGCGAGCAGGTGAGCGGGGGCTAGGGCGCCATCGGCAGCGCCGTCCCCGTGACCTCCGGAACGGGTGGCCCGGATGGCGCCTGCATCGTCGCGAGCTCCTGGGGGGTGGCCGCGATGATGCCGCGCGCCGTGTGGTAGAGGGCCTGGGCGGCGGGCGCGTCGGGATCGTCGTGGACGAGCGGACGACCCTCGTCCGCTGCCACCCGGAGCGCCTCCTGGAGGGGGATCTTGCCGAGCAGTGGAACGTCGAGCTCGTCGGCGAGGAGCTGGCCCCCGCCCTCGCCGAAGATTGTGAACCGCTGGCCGTCGGGCGTGGTGAAGCCGGACATGTTCTCGACGACGCCGAGGAGCTCGATGTCGAAGCGGGTGGCCGTCTCGGCGGCGCGCTTCGCCACGTGCTGGGCGGCGGGCTGCGGTGTGGTGACGATCAGGAAGCGAGCCTGCGGGAGGAGCTGGGCGAGCGTCATCGAGACGTCGCCGGTGCCGGGCGGCAAGTCGATCAACAGGTAGTCGAGCTCCCCCCAGTCCACGTCCTCGAGAAACTGGCGGATGGCCTTGTGCAGCATAGGACCGCGCCAGGTGATCGCCTGGTCGCGCTCGGAGAGAAAGAACTCGATCGAGATCGCCTTCACGCCGCCGTGGGCATCGAGCGGGATGATCTTCCGCTGCGCGCTGACCATCGGCCGTCCGTGGACGCCGAGCATGCGGGGGATCGAGTAGCCCCAGACGTCGGCGTCCATCGCCGCCGCCTGCTTCCCCTCGGCCTGGAGCGCGGCCGCGAGGTTGGCCGTCACCGTCGACTTTCCCACCCCGCCCTTGCCGGAGCCCACGCAGATGATGTTCTTGACGGCGGCGAGCGCCCCCTCGGGGAGCCCGCCGGGCCGCCCCAGCCGCTGCTGGAGCGACTGCTTCTCCTCGTTCGACAGGACGTCGAAGCCCACCCGAACCTGGTTCACACCGTCGAGCCCGTTGACGTTCTGCACGACGGCCTGCTCGAAGTGGGCCCGGATCGGGCAACCGGGGGTGGTCAGGGAGACCACCACGTCAACGTGTCCCTCGGCGGGCTGCTCGATCGACCTGACCATCCCGAGCGTGACGATGTCCTTCCGCAGCTCGGGGTCGATGACGTTGCGCAGTGCGTCTCGGATCTGGTCCTGGCTGGGCATCCGCTCCAAGTTTGGCAAAAGCCGAAGGGCGGCCGGGCGCAGGCGACGGCCGCCCGGAGGCCGCGGCAAGGGGGTCCCTGAGTTTCCGGGACATATAGGCGCGTAATGACAGGGACCCTCGGGCCGGCCCGCGCCTCCCAAGGACGTGACGGGGCGGCGCGCCGCGCCTCTCGAGCAAGCGGCCCGCCCTTCGGCTTCCAGGAAGGACCGACGGCGCCCCGAGGGGCGCCGTCGGCGGAGGGAGGAGAGATACTGCATCACTGCCGGGGGGGTTACATCAGGTGCCGGCAGTCCTGCCCCGGTCCCGGTCTCTCCGCCCGGTCGGGGTGAAGGTCTGGCGCTAGGCCAGGCTGTTCACCTGGTCCTGCACCCGGGTCACGAGCTGCTCCGTGCTCTTCTCGACGTCGCGCCGGGCCTGCTTCACCTGACGCTCCGCCTCACGGCGGTTCCGCTTCACGAAGCGGGTGGCCTTGTTACGGCGCTGGCGCAGCTCGCGCTCGACGCGGGTGCGGGTGCGCTTCAGCTCGCGCTGCAGGCGGTTACGAGCCGTGGCGCCACGCCGCTCGAACTTGCGGAGCTCACGCGTGGCTGACTCGCGCGCCGTGAAGGGCTTTGCGGCTTCCACCAAGCCGTCGCGGGCGGTCAGGGCAGCACCGACTGGGATCAGGATCGCCCGCTCGGCCTGAGCCTGGACGGCGCCGAGATAGGTGAGCTCGGCCTCCGCGCGGGTCTGCGCCGCGCGGCGCGCGGCCTGGCTGCGCCTGGCAGCGTTGCGCTTGCGGGTCGCGGCAGCCTTGCGGGCCGCGGCGGAGCGCTGAGTTGGGGTCTGGGTAGCCATGCTTTATTCGACTCTCTTTCGGGGGACCTTATTAGATCTAACCTCGGTAGTTATATACCAGCGAACACATGTTTGTAAACCCCGACCTCGCGCCGGTTACAGAGGGCATGCTGAAGAGCCCGGGAGCCGGTTACACAGAGGGGAGGCTGAAGAGCCCGGGAGCCGGTTAAGGGATGCTGAGGGCTTGGAGGCCCGATTACACAAAGGGCGTACTGAACGGAGGCCGGAAAGCCGGGTCCAGAGGGGAGTCCGGAGGGACTCGGGAGCGGGGGACGGAGGCCTGCTGAAGGCCGCGCCGCGGCGGGCTGGCGAGCCGAGAAGCCCGCTGTCAGGCCGCCGCCGGCGAGCCCGCCACGCGCTGCAGCCAAGCCTCGGGGTGGGCGAGCTCGCCTTCGGTGGGCAAGGCCTCCGGCGCCTCCCAAACGCGGTTCAGGACGTCCATCCCGCCCCTGGCCGCCACCGCGTCGCAAAAGCGCTTGCCGCGCTCGTACTGGCGCAGCTTCAGATCGAGTCCCAGCAGGCGCTGCAGGATCCGCTCGGGCGCCGAGCGGCTGCGGCGCCGGCGCTCCATGGCCTCGCGCAAGCCCTCGTAGGCGTCGAGCAGGTCGGCGCCGAGCGCGTCCATCACGTGCTCGGAGTAGCCCTCGATCACGGCCATGGCCGACTGGAGGCGCGCCAAGAGCGCTTTCTGCTCGCCGGTCTGGACGAGCGCCGCCAGGCCGCCCTCGCGGAACGCGTCGAACACCTTCGTGAGGTCCGGGAACGACGGGAGCCCGCCCGCCGAGCCGTGCTCGATCCGCACCTCGACCGTGGCGAGGTACTCGCGGACGAGTCCGGCCATGTGGTCCCGCAGCCAGGGAACTCCCTGGAATTGGAAGACGTGGGTGAGCTCGTGGATTACGACCCAGCCCAGAAACGAGTCGCGGTCGACTTGCAGCTCGCGTACGGCACGCGCGAGGTTCGGCGTGACGAGCACAAGCCGCGGCTCGGCCTCCGGCTGGAGCAGCGAGAGCTCGTACTGGCCGAGGACCCGCTGCGAGACGTAGCCCATCACGAGCCCGGCCTCCGCCGCCAGGGTCGCCCGGGCCCCGGCGCGAAGCGCGCCGGCGAGCGGGCCTGCGAAGGCGAGGCGGTCCCCGAGCCGGGAGGCCACCGGGTCGAGCAGCCGGGCCAGGGCGGTCAGGTTCATGTCGGCCCACTCGGCACGCCCCAGCAGCTCCACCTCGGGTGCCGGCCGGGCCAGGACGAGTCGGGTGTGGCCCGCCACGTGCGGCTCCATCTCGCGCGCGAGCGCGGGCAGGTCGGCGTCGAGTGGGGGGGCGGCGCCGGAGCCCGCCGCGAGGTGCGCGATCTGACGCGCGAGCGACCAGTCGACCATGAAGCGAGGCTACAGGTCGGGCAGCTCCTGCCGGAGCTCGAGGACCGGTGAGAACAGATCGCCGTGCTCTTCCACCCGTTCGAGCACGTCGCTCGAGTCGAACACGAGCGAGGAGGGATCGTCGAGTTCGTCCCAGTCGAGCGGCGTGGAGACCGTGGGGCGCTCGCGAGCACGCAGCGAGTAGACGCAGACCGTCGTCTTGTGCTCGTCGTTCTGGCTCCAGTCGATCAGGACCTTGCCGCCGCGCAGCGACTTCTTCTGGCTGGAGACGACGAGCTCGGGACGACCGGCCTCCAGGTGGCGCGCGATCGCTTGGGCGAGCGGCTTCGTGTCGTCGTAGGTGACCTCGCCGTTCAGCGGCACGTACACCTGCAGGCCCTTGGACCCCGACGTCTTGGCGAACGAGCGCAGGGAGAGCTGCTCGAGCAGGTTGCGGAGCGCGATGGCCACCTCGGCGCACTCCGGAAGCCCCGCCGGCTCACCCGGGTCGAGGTCGAACACCATCATCGTCGGCCGCTCGATGGGCTCGGCCAATGACAGTGAGGTGTGCAGCTCGAGGTCCGCGAGGTTCGCCAGCCAGACGAGCGTCGGCAGGTCGTCGGCGAGGCAGAAGTCGATCGTCTTCCTGCCCGTGGGGATGGCGGCGGTCGCCACCCACTCGGGCCGGTGCGAGGGGCACTGCTTCTCGTAGAAGTAGTCGCCCTCGACGCCGTTCGGGTAGCGCTTCAGCGTGAGCGGCCGGCCGCGCAGGTGGGGCAGGAGCGCGGAGGCGACCCGCGTGTAGTAGTCGATCACCTGTCCCTTCGTGAAGCCCGTCTCTGGGTAGAGCACCTTGTCGAGATTGGAGAGGGACAGCTGCCTACCCTCGACCTCGACCGTCGTGCGGGCGTTCACTCAGGCCTTGGCCGCGGCCTTCTTCTTCTTGGCCGGCGCCTTCTTCTTCGACTTCCTCGAGTCGCCGCCCTGTCGCTTCGCGCCGGCGATGCTCGCCTCGAGCGCGGCCATGAGGTCCGGAACCTGCTGGGGCTCCTCGGCCGGCGCCTCGAGCACGATCTCCTCGCCTTCCGCCTTCCGCTCGATCAGGTCGAGCACACGGTCGCGGTACTCGTCCCGGTACTTGTCGGGCTCGAAGTCGCCCGACAGCGAGTCGATCAGCTGCTGGGCCATGTCGAGCTCGCGCTTGGTCGTCTTCTTCTGGCCGTCCTGCGGGGCGTCCTCGAGCTGGTCGGGCGGGACCACCTCGTCGGCGAACAGCATGGTCTCCATCGTGAGGACGCCGTCACGAGGCCGGATGGCCACGAGCTGCTCCTTCGAGCGGATCACCACTCGGGCGATCGCCACCTTGCCCGATTCGCGCATCGCGTCGAGGAGGAGGCGGTAGGCCTTCTCCGAGCCCTTGTCCGGGACCAGGTAGTAGGGGTGGTCGTAGTAGATCGGGTCGATCTGATCGAGATCGACGAAGTCCTCGATGTCGATCGCCCGCGTCTTCTCGGGCGCCAGCGAGTCCAGCTCCTCAGGAGTGACGATCACGTAGCGGTCGGGGCCAATCTCGTAGCCCTTGACGAGGTTCTCGTACGGAACCTCCTCGCCCGTGCGCGGGTTCACCCGCTTCTGCTGGATGCGCTGGTTGTCGGCCCGGTCGAGCTGGTGGAAGCGCACGGTCTTCCGGGAGACCGCGCTGTAGAGCTTGACCGGGATGTTGACCAGCCCGAAGCTGATCGCTCCGCTCCAGATCGCGCGTGCCATGGCCTACAAAGGTACCCGGCCTGCGCCTTTCACCCTTCCGAGCGGGCGGGAACTTGCGCCTCGCGCACCACTTCGGCGGGGTCGATGTCCGGTCTCAGGCCCTTGAAGGAGGGCGCCCTCAATGTGCCCGCGCGGGTCCACTCACGGAACTCCACGTCCGCCACGAGGCGCGGCTCGACGAACAGCGTGCCCTTCGGCGGCTGCCGGCCGGCAAACGGGCTCGCGTCGCGGCGCAGCGGCTCGAGCTCGCGCATGAGGCTGCCGAGCGTGGCCTCGGTGTAGCCCGTGCCCACCTTGCCCGCGTAGACGAGGCGCCCGTCCTCGTGAACGCCCACGGCGATGGCGCCCAGCGTGCTCGAGCGCCCGCCCTCCCCCGGCGTGTAGCCGCCGATCACGACGCTCTGCTTGGTCACGTTCTTGACCTTGATCCAGCCGCTCGAGCGGCGGCCGGGCTCGTACGGGCAGTCGAGCCGCTTGGCCACGATGCCCTCCACCCCGAGCTGGGCGGTCGCGCCGAGCAGCGCCTCCCCCTCGCCGCGGTGATAGGCGGGCGTGCGCCAGGACGGGCCCTCGAGGTCCAGCCGCTCGAGCAGCCTGCGCCGCTCCTCGTAGGACAGCGAGAGCGTGGAATGGCCTTCCAACCAGAGGAGATCGAAGATCACGTAGGTCACCGGCGTGTCGCGCATGCGGCGCCGGACGGCGGAGTCGGAGGCGAGGTGCATGCGCGTCTGGAGGCGCTCGAAGCTCGGGCGACCCTCGGGGTCGAACGCCACGACCTCGCCGTCGAGGATGATGCGGGCGGCGCCCAGGCCGCGCGCCAGGTCGCGCAGCTCGGGGTAGCGGGGCGTGAAGTCCGTGCCGTTGCGGCCCTCGAGGAACAGGTGCCCGTGGTCGATGTACAGCACCGCCCGGATGCCGTCCCACTTGACCTCGTAGCCGAAGGCGTCGTCGTCCCGGGGGAGCGACCCGGGCCGAGCGAGCATCGGCCGGATGTGCTCGGGCAGGGGCTCGTAGCCGGGATCCTCGGGCGGGTCCATGCGGTGGATCAGCCAGTCCTGCCCCCGCGTGCGGAACAGCGCGTAGCGCCCGCGGACGCGCTCGCCGTGGAAGGTCGCGATCACCTCGTCCTCGCGGAACTTCTCTGCCTCGAAGGCGCCCGTGTCCCAGACGGTCATCGTGCCGGCGCCGTACTCGCCCTCTGGGATCTCCCCCTCGAAGGTCAGGTATTCGAGTGGATGGTCCTCGGTGCGCACCGCAAGTCGGTTCTCGTCCGGATGCGCGGGGACGCCGCGCGGAAGGGCCCACGACGCCAGCGTCCCGTCGTGCTCGAGGCGGAGATCCCAGTGAAGGCGCCGGGCATGGTGCTCCTGGACGACGAAGCGTCTCTTCTCGCCCCCCGGGGGCGCGTCCCCGGCGGGCTCCGGGCTCTTCTCGAAGTCCCGCTTCTTGCGGTAGCGGCCTAGCCTGTCAGCCATCGGGCGAATCTTCACCATAGGCCACTCGACGCACTCCCCCGAGGCGTTCGCGGGGCTGCTCGAGCGGCACGGGATCGAGCTGCTCGTGGATGTGCGGCGCCATCCGGGGTCGCGGCGCGTTCCGTGGACGAACGCGGGCGAGATCGAGCGCGCGCTGCCCGTGGCCTACAACCATCAGCCCGCCCTCGGCGGTCGACGGCGACCGACGGCAGATTCGCCGAACGGCGGCTGGGAGAGCGACCAGTTCCGCGGCTACGCGGACCACATGCGCTCGCCCGGGTTCCGCGACGCCCTCGCGGAGCTGGAGCGGCTGGCCCGCGAGCGAACGGCCACTGTGATGTGCGCCGAGGCTCTGTGGTGGCGCTGCCACCGCCGGCTGCTCGCGGACGCCCTGCTCGTGCGCGGCTGGGAGGTGCTCCACGTTGGATCCGGCGGCGGCCTGACCGCTCATGAGCTCACGCGGTTCGCCGTCGTCGAGGGCGGCCGGCTCGCCTATCCGCCGACCCAGCAGGCACTCGACGTTCCACCGGCGCCTGCCTAGCCCGCGCCGCCCGCTCCCGTTCGCAGGAATCGGGTACAAGATCGACTTACTGTCGTCCTGCGACAGAAATACGTCTTTGTAGGGGATTCCGGAGCCTACGAGCGCGCGAGCGGCGTGTCGTCGAGCGCGCGGCGGAGCTCCTCGATCGAGAAGAAGACCGACGAGGCGCCCGCGTCGCGCAGCTCCTGCTCCGAGAAGCCGCCGGTGAGTACCGCGATCGTCTGGACACCGGCGCGCCCCGCCGCCTCGCAGTCCCAGGTGGAATCGCCGATCATGAGCGCGCTATCGGCGTCGGCCTTGTCGATGGCCGCGTGTACGAGGTCGGGCTCCGGCTTCGTCTCCTCGACGTCGGCCGAGGTGGTCCAGGCATCTGCCAGATCGCGTGCCTCGAGCAGGTCGAGGTAGTGATCCACCTCGGCGGCCTTCGCCGAGCTCGCCAGCACCACGGCATGGCCGCGCAGCTTGAGGTCGTGGATCAGCTCGCGGGCCCCCTCGAGCGGCTCGACCTCCTCGATGAAGGCGAGATAGAGGGCGGTCTCGGCGGCGCGGATGTCGTCGCCCTGCTCCTGCTCGACGCGCGGGCCGGCGAGCGCCTCGACGAGCTGGTCGCCACCCATCCCGATGTGGCGGTGGATCCTCCACAGCGGCAGGACGATGCCCTGCTGGCGGAAGGCCCGGTACCACGCGACGGTGTGGTGGTAGTTGGTGTCGACGAGCGTGCCATCGACGTCGAGGATTGCGGCGGCCGGCATTCCCGTCTCCCGTACCCCCCGCCGGGAGGCCGAAACGGCGTCGCACATCCGTCCAGGCGAGGCGCCGGCGCGGCGGGCGGCGCCGCGCGAAGGGCGACAGACCGAGCATGAGCCGCCTGCGCGCGCTACTGGCCGCCTGCCTGGTCGTCGGAGCGCTTGCCGCCGTGCCGGCCGACTCCGGCGCGGCGGTCTCGCGAGCGCGAGCGCACGCCCCGGCCAAGCCACCGTCGACGCGATGGTTCACGCGACCCTATGTGTCCTGAACAGCGAGCGTCGCGGTCACGGCCTCGGGCCCCTCCGCCCGAGCCGCCGGCTCGAGCGCGCGGCGATCCGGCACTCCCGCGACATTGTGCGCCGCCGCTACTTCGCGCATGACTCGCTCTCGGGCGCGAGCTTCGTGGACCGGATCCGCCGGACGGGTTACCTCCGCCGCGCCCATCGCTCGATGGTGGCCGAGAACCTGGCCTGGGGCGCCGGGACGCGGGCCTCCGCCGCAGCGATCGTGGATGCCTGGATGCGCAGCCCCGGGCACCCGCGCAACATCCTCACACCTGGCTACCGACACATCGGATCGGGATCGTGTTCCGCGCGCCGAGCGGGATCGGCCGCTCGCCCACCTACACCACCGACTTCGGCGCCAGGAACTAGCGCGAAGGCCGTGTTTGCCCGGAGGACCTCCGGGCAGCACCCGGACATGGGCACTCCGAGACTGACGATCGTCATCCTCGGCGCCACCGCGTTCGTCGTCGGCGCCACCGCGGCGCTGGCGCTGGGGAGCTGGTGGATCCTGTTCGCCGTCCTGGCGCTGCACGCCGCGGCCTCAACGCTGGTGATCGGCTACACGCTGAACCGAGCCGGTCAGTCGGAGGACAAGCCCGATCCCGTCACCGAAGTGCGGATCGAGACGCGCGAACGGCCGCGCCCCGCCCGCCCGCGGCGGACCGCGCGCGACCGCGAGGTCTTCAACTAACTCCCCCCGAGCCCCTTGTCCTCCGCCGCCTTGTAGGCGATCTGGAGGAAGTCGGAGATGGTCAGCGCGGTGAACGTCGAGTTCACGGCGCGCGTCGCGCGCGGTGCAAAGAGCTGGCCGGCCTGTAGGGCGCCCACGACCCATAGGCCGAGGCAGTAGGGACACACCAGCAGCTCGCCGATCGCCCGGCGCAGACCGGTGCCGCGGGGCGACTCCTCGTATTCGGCCGGACCGCCCGAGCCCTGGAACTCCGTGAACGGCGCCCGCAGGAAGCTCGTCACCTTGTCCTTGGAGATCAGCCGGCTCAATTTGTGGCCGGCCACGCCGGCCAGCAGCACGTCGCCGAGCGCGACCCGCTTCGGCAGCCGGTCTGCCCGCTCCGCAGCTATCAGGGCGGCCACGGCGCCCGCGTTGAAGAGGGCCGCGAAGCCGGCGTACGAGGCGAGCGGCGGGCGCTCCGAGGGCGCGGCATACCCGGCGACCGGGCCGTCCCCGCGCTGGGCCTCGACGCTCATGACCGGGAGCTACCCCGTCCGACCCCGCCGAAACGATTAAGGCTCCCAGTGCCCGCCGCGGCCGGCACCCTCGATAGGGAGGTTCCAGGTTCCATGAAGCCGCGCCTCTGCGGCCGGCGCCGTCAGCCAAAACGGGCAGTAGAGATCGACCCGCGCCGCGGTGTAATCGCCGGTCTCGATGGCGCTGACGGCGGTCTCGAGCGCAGAGGACGCCCGGGATACGACGGCCGGATACGGAACGACGGCGCGTTCGATCCGATTGGCGGCGATGCCGTACCACTCTTCCTCGGTGGGGAAGCCGCGTAATTCTTGTAGACGCTCCAGGCTTCACAGAACGCGGTGCGCACGGCCCTGGTGAATTCCTGGGCTTCCACGGTGGTCGTAGCGCCGGCCTCCCCGGCGACCCGGCCAGCGGGCTGGTTCAAAACGCGGTAGAGCGCGCTCTCCGTCGTCGGCGACTGCAGCGCCGCCGCGAAGCCCCTCGTCCGCCCCCGCGCTGAGCGCTTCGGCCGCGCCCGGCTGGCAGCTAGCGAGGCGCTAGGCGACCTTCTCCAGGGCCGGGGACGAGGTCTCGCGCTGCAGCAGGTCGAGAACCGCCTCCTCGACGGCGCCCTGGACGTCGGGCCACGGGCCCGTGTCCTCCATCAGCTCGGGCAGGACCCCGCCGATCGTGAGGCCGCCGTCGTAGCGGTCGAAGACGCGTGGGTCGATGTAGGAGGCGCGGCAGACCGCCGGGGTGTTCCCGAGATAGCGGGCCACCTCCTTCACGGCCCGGCTCTTCGCCCTCGCTCGCCCGGCCTTGGACCGGCCCGCGGCCTCGCCGCTCACGGCCAGCGCCACGGCGGCGAGGACGGTCGCGCTCCAAGTACGAAAGTCCTTGGCCGAGAAGTCACCGCCCGCCGCCTCCTTGACGTAGTCGTTCACGTCCAGAGCCCTCACATCCACCCATCGGCTTCCCTCCCTCCAGGCGAGCAGGTCGTGACCGCCCCCACGGCGCGCCTTCAGGGTCCGGACCACGCGCGCCACGGCTGGGTCGCCGATCGCCTGCAACCGCCGCTGGCCGTTCTTCGACTGATAGTCGAAGGTCACCCGGTCGCCGTTCACGTGCACGTGGCGCTTGCGCATCGTCGCGATGCCGTACGTCTCGTTCTCCTCGGCGTAGTCCTCGGAGCCCACGCGGAAGAAGCCGCGGTCGAGCAGTCGCACCGCGCAGGCGAGCGCGCGCTCCCGGGGCATTCCGCGCCGGCCCAGATCCTTCGTCACCCGCTCGCGCAGCCGTGGCAGCTGGCGCGCGAAGTCCTCCATCTCCTCGAACTTCTCGCGATCCCGCCGCTCGCGCCAGACGTCGTGGTAGCGGTACTGCTTGCGCCCGGCCACGTCGAGCCCCGTCGCCTGGATGTGTCCACTTGGGTGGGGGCAAATCCAGACCTGCTCCCAGGCCGGCGGGATCGCCAGCTCGCGGATGCGTTCGATCACCTCGGGGTCGGAGATCCGGTGACCGTTCGCGTCCAGGTACTCGAACCCCCTCCCCCGGCGCCGGCGGGTGATCCCGGGGCTCGAGCAGTCGACTCGGCGTAGGCGATGCACGCGCCCCTGTTGCCCGCCGCCCCGGCGAGCTAACCCAGCACTGCGCGCAGTCGCTCGAGCAGCCCCGCGTCGCGCGCGGCCAGCACCCTCGAGCGCATCGCAAGGCCCAGCGGCGCCGCCAGATCGCCCGCCTCGGGGAAGGCCAGCGCCGCGCCGGCCTCGCGCGCCACCAGCTGCCCCGCCGCGGCGTCCACCGACCGGACCGCTCGCAGGCTCGCCATCGCGTCCAGCCGCCCGTCCGCCACCAGGCAGAGGGACAGCGCCACCGAGCCGAGCGCGCGGATCCGGCGCGCCTCAAGCGAGCCGAGCGCGAGTGCCGACTCCGCGAGCAGCGTGGGTCGAGCCGTCTCGAGAGCCAGCAGCTCCAGCGGCCCCGGCTCGAGCGGCGGCAGCGGCCGGCCGTCGCGGTTGGCGCCCGCGCCGCGCCGGGCCCACCACTCGCCCTCGCCCGCGAGGCCGGCGACGTAGCCGAACTCCACGTCGGCCATGCGGGGGCCGTCCGCTACCGCGATCGACAACGAGGCGAAGGGGAGACCCCGCTTGGCGTTGAGGGAGCCGTCGACCGGGTCCACCACCACGTGGGTTGGACCCCCGCCCGAGAGGGCCATCTCGCCCCGCTCCTCGGAGATCACGGTGAGCGGCTTCCCCAGTGCCTCGAGCTCGGCCAGGACGGCATCCTCCGCCGCGCGGTCGATCACGAGCGTAGTGTCGCCGCCCTCCCCCCGGCCGGTCTCGACGGCCCGCTGCTCGGGCCCCCGGAATGCTTCGAGGGCCTCGCGCACGCGCCCGGCGACCCGCCGGCAGAGGGCGAGCCAGTCCACTCCTGAGGCCGGCATTGGCGGCGTATCCTAGGGCCGGATGCCCGGATCCCTCGACGGCCTGAACGGCGCCCAGCGTGCGGCCGTCACCCATCCCGAGGGGCCGCTCTTGATCGTCGCGGGCGCGGGCACGGGCAAGACTCGGGTCCTAACGCGCCGCTTCGCATGGCTCGTGGAGCAGGGCGTGCCGGCCGACGGGATCCTGGCGCTCACTTTCTCCTCGCCCGCCGCCGCGGAGATGCGCGAGCGTCTCGAGGCGCTGGTCCAGGACCCCTGGGAGGAGCTCCACGTCTCGACCTTCCACGGCTTCTGCTCGCGGCTCCTCTCCGACGAGGCGCTCGAGGCCGGGCTCGATCCGTTCTTCGCGCCGGTGACGCCCGCGGACCGGCTCGCCCTGCTGCTCGACCGCCTCGATGAGCTGACTCTGCGCCACCACGAGATCCGCGGCAACCCCGCTCCCCTCCTCGCCAGCTTCGTCTCCCGCATCGATCGCCTCAAGGACGAGATGGTCTCAGCTGAGGAGCACAGGGCCTACGCCGAGCGGCTCGCCGAGGCTGCCGAGTCGGATGCCGACCGGGCGCGGGCCGCCCGCGAGCTCGAGTTCGCGCGGCTCTACGCGGACCACGATCGCCTGCTCGCCGAGCGGGGCGCGCTCGACTTCGGAGAGCTGATCCTGCGCAGCTTCCGGATGCTCCACGAGAAGCCGCACGTGCGCGAGCGGCTGGCCGAGCGCTTCCGTCACGTGCTCGTGGACGAGTACCAGGACACGAACTTCGCACAGGGCGTGCTGCTGCGCCTGCTCGTGGAGCAGCACCGCAACATCACGGTGGTCGGCGACGACGACCAGGCCATCTACCGCTTCCGCGGCGCCTCGCAGAAGAACATGCTCGACTTCGAGCGGGAGTTCCCCGATGCGAAGGTCGTCCGGCTAGAGCGAAACCACCGCTCGGGACGGCGGATCCTGACCGCGGCGAGCGCGGTGGTGGCGCCGTGCCCGAACCGCATCGGGAAGACGCTCAAGGGGGTCGGCGCCGGGACGGTGCGCTTCTGGCGCTGCGCCTCGGAGCGCGCCCAGGCGCAGGCCGTGGCCGCCGAGGCCGAGCGCCTCGTCCTCAGGGAGGGCGTGCCTGCCTCTGAGGTCTGCGTCCTCGTCCGCTCGGTGACCGGCGAGGGCCCTACGATCGCCTCGGCGCTCGAGGAGCGCGCGCTGCCGTTCCGGCTCAACGGGGCCGCTGCCTACTTCCAGCGCGCGGAGGTGCGCGACGTGCTGGCCTGGCTGCGGCTGCTCGCCGATCCGACCGACTCGGGAGCCGTGGTGCGCGCCCTGTCGCGGCCGCCGGTCGAGCTCCGTTCGGTTGACATCGCGCGCCTGACACAGCTGGCCAGGAGGCGCCGGCTCGACATGCCGTCCGCGATAGTCGCGGCGCTGGAGGGCCCACAGCTCTCACCCGAGGGACGCGACCGGGCCCAGGCGTTCCTGCGCCTATACCGCTCCGCCTCGGCCGCCTTCGAGGACCGGCGCCCGGACGCGTTCGTGCTGCGGCTGATTGAGCGGATCGGCCTGCGACGGCAGCAGGTTTTCGCCACCCAGGCGGACACGGTCGAGCGGCTGCGCAACATCGCGAAGCTCTCGGAGCTGGCGACCGCCTACATGCAGCGGGAGCCGCAGGGCACCGCGCGGAGCTTCACCCGCTATCTCTGCGCGGTCGCCGAGTCGGGCCTGCGCGAGGAGGAGGCCGCGGCGCCTCCCACCACCCCGGCGGTTCAGGTGATGACGATGCACGCCGCGAAGGGGCTCGAGTTCGCCCACGTCTTCGTGCTCGGCCTCTCACAGGCCAGGATGCCGGGGCGCTGGCGGCGCCCCGCGGCCGAGGTGCCAGACGAGCTCTTGAAGGAGTCGCTGCCCGAGGACGGGCGGGAGGCGCACGTTGCGGAGATGCGCCGCCTGGTCCACGTTGCGATGACGAGGGCCCGCAAGGGACTCGTCATCGCCACCCCGGATCCCGAGCACCCCTCGCGCTTCTACGAGGACGCACGCGAGGCGCTCGGCGCCGAGGAGCAGGAGCTCGAGGAGCAGCTGTTCGCTCCGGCCGAGGGGCTCCATTCCACCTTCCGCCTGATGCGGGACGAGCTGCTCGACACCGTCGCTCGCGTGGGCGGGCGGCTGGGCGAGATGCGGCTGGACACCTATCTGGACGTGGACCAGGCCGTGGCCCGCTACCTCGAGCTGATCAAGGTGGCGGCGCTGATCGAGCGCGCCAAGGAGGGCCAGAGCCTCCAGGACGCGCTGGCGCTGCTGAACGAGATCCTGGCGCAGACCGCGACGCCCGAGCAGCGTGAGATCCTCTCCGCGTCTGCGCTCGACGAGTGGCTGCTCGACACCGAGCGCGATGCGGCACGGCGCCCCGTCCCCGCGGAGAACGGCGCGGAGCCCTCACTCGACCCGTTCATCCCTCGCCGCGGCAAGGGGCTCATGCTGTCCGCCTCCGACATCGACACGTACAGGATCTGCCCGCTCAAGTACAAGTTCGCGCGGGTCTTCCGGATCCCGCAGGAGCCGACCATCCACCAGCGCTTCGGGATCGTTTTGCACCAGGTCCTGGAGCGGTTCCACGCCCAGGGCGGAGGGTCGCTCGACACCCTGATGGACCTGTTCGAGGCGGCCTGGCGGCGCAACGGCTTCGGCGAGTCTGACGACGAGCGTCAGTTCCGCGCACGGGCCGTCGAGGCCCTGCGGCGCTACTGGGAGCTCGATCGCTCGAGCGACGCCGAGCCGGTCTGGTTCGAACGGAGCTTCGCCTTCCGGCTCGGGCCGCACCTGCTGCGGGGGAGGGTCGACCGCGTGGACCGCCACCCGGACGGCTCCTACGAGCTGATCGACTACAAGACCGGCAAGGCCAAGACCCAAGACGACCTGCGGGAGGACGTGCAGCTGTCGCTCTACCAGATGGGCGCG
The DNA here is from genome assembly GCA_046728795.1 of Actinomycetota bacterium. GTDB lineage: Bacteria > Actinomycetota > Thermoleophilia > Solirubrobacterales > Thermoleophilaceae > JBKPFJ01. Next base: position 19,329 of record JBKPFJ010000197.1, read on the forward strand.
CGCGAATCCTGGCGGCTCGAGACCTCAGCGCAGAGCTACCTCTATGTGCTGACCGGCGAGCGGGTGCCGGTGGCGCACACGGAGGAGGAGCTCGAGCGCGTGCGGGGCACGGTCACCGAGATAGCCGAGGGCATCCTGCGTCAGGACTTCGAGCCGCGGCCGTCGCGCGAGGTCTGCCCGTTCTGCGACTACCGGATCATCTGCCCGGCGGCTGAGAAGTAAGCCCCGCCGCCGAACGTCCCGCATCCCCCCGCATAGCGTGCGTTCCGGGACGCTCGCCGGGCTCAGCGGGCGCCGGGGCCGCTGCTGGGGCCGCCCGAGCCGCCGGGACCGCTCGGGCCGTCGTCACCGCGTTGGCGAAGGAAGCGCTGGAAGTCCCGCGCGATGGTGTCCGCCGAGGGGATCCGCTCCTCCGGCGGGCTCTCCGCCTCGACCTCGTCCATCGCCGACTCGAGCCGCTCGACGAAGGCCTTCACCTCGGGGTCGGAGGCGACGGCCGCGCTCACCTGCCGCTCGTAGTCCTCCGCCGCGGATTCGAGCTCGCCCGCGTCCACGGCCACCCCGGCTGCGCCCTCGAAGGCGCGCACGAGCGCCAGGGCCACCTTCGGATTCGGCGCCGCTGCCACGTAGTGGGGGACGGACGCCCAAAGGCTCGCCGTGGGCACCCCGGCCGCCGCGCAGGCGTGATGCAGCACCCCGACGATCCCCGTCGGCCCCTCGTAGCTCGTCCGCCCGAAGCCGAGTCGCGACATCAGCTGCTCGTCCGACGCGATCCCGGTAACCGACACGGGCCGGCTGTGCGGCACGTCCGCGAGCAGGGCGCCGAGCGTGATGACCATGCGCGCATCCAGCTCGCGGGCGGTGGCGATCACCGCCTGGCAGAAGCGCCCCCAGCGCAGCGAGGGCTCGGTGCCGCGCAGCAGCAGCAGGTCACCCTCCGCCCGCGGGATGCGCGCCGCCGAGATCTCGTTCGCCGGCCAGTCGATCGTGCGCGTCCGCCCGTCGATCAGGCGCACCGTGGGTCGCACCACGGTGAAGTCGTAGAAGTCCTCGGGGTCGATGCGGGCCACGTTCTCGGCCTCGAAGTGGTCGTGGATGAAGCCGAGCGCCGCCGTCGCGGCCTCGCCTGCGTCGTTCCAGCCCTTGAACGCGGCGGCTAGGACGGGGCGGCGCAGGTCGGGGTGCTCGTTCCAGATCACATCGGGCATCACGTCCACGGTACCCGACACCATTAGTGGGCATGAGCGCGGCGGCGCCCATCGAGCGCGTCACGGTCGCGGAGCTCCGCCCGGGCGCCGAGCTGGACGGGGTCTACGCCTGCACCCGCAAGGACCGCCTCACGGCTCGGACCGGTACTCCGTACCTGGCGCTCGAGCTTCGCGACCGCACAGGCGCGATCCAGGCACGGGTCTTCCGCGACGCCGACTTTCTCGCCGGCCGCTTCGAGCGCGGAGACCTCGTGGCCGTGCGGGGGCGCGTGGATCGCTTCCGCGACGAGCTCGTGGCCGAGCTCAGCTCGGTGCGGCGAGCGGAGGGCGCCGACCCCGCCGACTTCCTCCCCGTGGCCTACCGCGACCTCGACGAGCTCGAGGGCTTCCTCGAGCACCTGGCGCGGGAGGTCTACGACCCCGACTACCGCGGCCTCCTCGACGCCTTTCTCCGCGACGCCGCTTTCCGCGCCGAGCTGCGGCGAGCGCCGTGCACGCGCGCCGGGCACCACGCCTACCTCGGCGGGCTGCTCGAGCACACGGTGGCCGTCACCACTCTGGCCCAGGAGACGTGCGCGCTGCATCCACGCCTCAACTCGGACCTGCTCCTGTGCGCGGCGATCCTGCACGACGCCGGCAAGACGCGAGAGTTCGAGCTCGGCGCCGAGATCGTGCTGAGCGGTGCCGGTGCGATGGTCGGCCACGTGGCGCTCGGCCAGCAGATGATCTCGGAGCACGCGGGCCGCCTGTCGGCCGTGAAGCTCCACGCCCTGTCTCACTGCGTGCTCGCGCACCACGGCGTCGAGGCCCTCCCCGGCCGGCGCTTCCGCTCGGCAGAGGCGCTCGCGCTGTACCGGCTGAACGCGCTCGACGCGTCGGTGAAGGGCGCGCTCGAGCACGGCCTCCCGGCGTGAGGGTGCGGCTCGCGCAGGAGGCCGACTTCGAGGCGGTGACGGCGCTGCTCGAGGAGCTGGGCCGGGCGCGCGTGACCGAGCAGACCGAGCCGGCCGCGCGCGCGGTGTACGAGCGCTCGCTCCGCGACGACCGGGCGAGCCACCTCGTGGCGGAGGACGACGCCGGTAGCGTGGTTGGTTTCTGCTCGCTGCACTTCCGCGACCGGCTCAACTTCCCAACGCCCGATGCCTGGGTCCCCGACCTGATCGTCACCGCCCCCGCCCGCGGGCAGGGCGCCGGGCGGGCCCTCCTCGAGGAGGCGGAGCGCCTCGGCCGCGACCGGGGTTGCTGGCAGCTGACGCTCGAGTCCGCCCACTTCCGGACCGAGGCACACCGGCTCTACGCCGCCGTGGGGATGGAGGAGCTCGGGAAGTACTTCAGGAAGCGGCTCTAGACCTCGGCCGCCGGTCGGCAGCCGCCCGGTGGCGGATGCAGGCTCACCTTTCGGGGTACGGGATCTCGGCGGTGACGCGGGTGCCCCGCTGGGGCGGGCTATCGACGTCGAGGTGACCGTTTAGGGCCTCGACGCGGGCCGCAAGCCCGCGCAGGCCCGAACCGCCGCCGGGGTCGGCGCCGCCGACGCCGTCGTCACTCACCGTCACCGTGACGCGGCCGTTCGTCTGGCGGATGGTCACCGTGGCGTGAGACGCATGGGCGTACTTGGCCACGTTCGTGATCGCCTCCGCGACGACGTAGTAGGCCGCCGCCTCGACCGGCGCCGTGAGTCGCTCCCCGGGCAGCGCCTCTATCTCTACCGGCACGGGCGCCCGCGTCACCAGCGCGTCAAGCGCCGGCCCAAGACCCTGATCGGTGAGGAGGACAGGGTGCAGCCCGCGCGCCAGCTCTCGGAGCTCCTCGAGCCCCTGGGCGAGATCCTCTCTGGTCGCGGAGAGGAGCTCACCGGCGGTCGCCGGATCCTCTTCGAGCTTCGCTCCGACCATGTTCAGCTGGAGGGCGGCGGAGACGAGACGCTGCTGGGCGCCGTCGTGGAGATTCCGCTCGAGTCGCCGCCGCTCGGCGTCGCTGACCTCGACGAGCTCGGCACGTGATGCGGCCAGCCGCTCACGGGCGTCGGCGTTGGCGAGCGCCTGCCCGACGAGGTCGGCGAAGTCGCACAGCTGCTGCTCGAGGCCTTCCGGCAGCGGGTCGTCCGAATCGCTCGCGGCCACCAGCGCTCCCCAGAGACGGCCCCCGACATGTACCGGCGCCGCCACCGACGCGCGGTAGCCTGCGCTTCGCAGCGTCTCCGCCAGGCTGCCTCTCGCCTCCTCGTAGCTCTCCACGCGCTGGGGGGTGCCCCTTCGCAGAACCTTCGCGACCACCGTGTCGCCCTCAAGGTCGAGCGACGTGCCGACCGGCAGGCGCAGCCGGCCGTCCTCGCTCCAGCCGCCGACGACCGCCGCCGCGTGCGCGCCGTGGTACTGGACGATCGTCGCGCCCCGCAGCCCGAGCAGGCGCCCGACCTCCTCGGTCACCTGCTGGAACAGGCTGCTCGGCGGCGGCTCCGCGGCCACCGACGTGGCGACCCTTCGCAGGGCGGCCTGCTCGTCCGCCAGAGCGCGTTGGGAGGCCTCGCTCGCCCTCAGCGCCAGTGCCGCCCGGGTTCGCTCGGCGGTCACCGCGGCGAGGAGCAGCGAGGTGAGACCGGCGGTAGCGATGAAGAACTGCGTGGCCAGCAGGCTGTCCGTGATCGAGTCGCGCACGAACGGCCCGCTCTCCTGGGCCGTGTTCCACACGGTGATCCCGGACACGACGACGATCGCCGTGGCGGCGCCGCGCGGGCCCAGCCGCATCGCCGTCCAGAGGAGCACGGGGAACACGATGTAGGGCACGTCGCGCTGGGGCGCGAGCTCGGAGAGCACCGCGAGCACGACGAGGATGGCCGCGCCCTCGAGGACGTCGCGCCGGCGTATGCCATTCAAGCCCTTGGCGGCCCAGGTCAGCAAGACGGGCGCGACCACGAGCACGCCCGTCGCGTCGGAGAGCGACCAGGTGCGAAAGACCCGCCAGAACTCGCCTGCCGGAATCACGTCGCCGAGGCGCAGCGACGTCGGGCCAAACGCGGCGCTCACGGCCGCGGCCACCACGGCGCACACGACCAGTGCCAAGACGTCGAGGGTGCGCTCGAGCTCGCCCCGACCGCCCACTAGGCGCCGCAACAGCAGGGCGGCGATTATCAGCGCCAGCGTGTTGCCGACCGTTTGGCCGAGGACGGTGCCGAGCGGAGTCGAGAAGTCGGCCAGCAGGAGATCGCCGATCACGATGCCCGGCCAGAGGCGGAGGCCGTACAGGAACAGCACGGCGAGGCCCAGCCCCGCGGGCGGCCATAGGGCGGCCACGGCGCCATCGAGATACGCGAGCTCGAGGCCGAGCCGCCCCGCGAGGTAATACGAAACCGCGACCACCGCCACGGAGCCCGCGTACAGCGCGAGACGCCCGCGCCCGCTGCGACGCAAGGCATCCAGCCTTCCGCGAATCGTGTGGCGACCCTGCTTGGCCACGGTGACAACAGTGGGGCTCATGCCCTCGCATGAGTGTAGATCGCGCCGACGGATCCGCATGGCGCCGTCGATCCGCACCGCCGTCCTCAGAGACGCCGCGACATCACGAGCACGTCCAGGCTGCGCTCGTGACGCGACCACGTCGTCTGTCCGCTGATCGAGAAGCCGGCGGCCTCGTACGCGCGTCGGGCGCTGTCGTTGTCGACCACAACGCAAAGCGTCAGCTCTCGCACCCCGCGCTCCGTCGCCCACGCGGCACACGCGTCGCACAACATGCGGGCAGCACCACGGCCGCGAGCTTCGGGCGCGACCCACATCGCGTTGAGCTCCGCAGAGTCGGGGTCGTCGGCATCAAGCCGTACGAACGCGAGACCCAGCCATCGGTCGTCGTCATCGACGAGCACGAAGGTCCGCTCTGTCGTCCCCTCCTCTGATTGCTCGGCCCACCGCTCCCACCAGTCCCCGGGCCGAGCGGCGTCGCGAGCGTATGTCGAGCCGAACGCCTCCGGATCTGCGACCAGCGACGCGAGCCGGACCTCTCTCAGGGCTGCCTCCTCACCTCGCATCACATGCCGCACACGCACAGACCTTCAAGAGTCTGCCGCCCGGCGACTGCGTGCACGGGGTCGGGCACCCCGCGCGAAAGCTCTCGGCGACGGTTCCTCCGCGCCCGCACGGCGCGTGCTCCCTAGACCTACACTCGGCCCCGGAGCGGCAGCCGTCTGGTGGCGGATGCGGTCTTCAAAACCGTCAGGGCGTGGCAGCCCCACGCTTGGAAGGTTCGATTCCTTCGCCGCTCCGTGGCACTGGGCGCGTTGCTAGGGCTTGGCGTAGTAGTCGTGGACGTGGAACTCGTCGACCGTCGGCTGCGGCCCGCTGCTCGGATCCATGCCCGAGACCTTCTCGATCGCCGGGAAGAGCCGCTCGTTCCGGAAGCGCTCGTACGCGTCGCGCGACTCCCAGAGGTTCGTGACCGTCCACTTGCCGTCGACCTCGCCCGCCCAATGGAAGATCAGGCCCTCGGGAGGGTTGCTAGCCACACCCATCTCGTCCCTCACGCGGTCGTACATTTCGGTGCCGACCCCCTCGGGGAAGTCCGTCGTCCTGATCGCCACTGCCATCTCTTTCCTCCTAATCTCTAAATCGCTTCCCGGTAGCTCCAGGGGACGTCCTCGAGGAGCCCCGTGCGAGCGGAGCCCTCGACGACGAACTCCGGGCCGGCGCGGAACGCCTCGAACGCCTCATGACCTCGTTGTTCACCCCGGCCGCGGGCACGAGTATCCGTGCCGACGCCCATCCGCGCGCCCGCACGATCTCCTCGAGCCTCCTCGCCGTCTTCAGGAACGCGGCGAATTGCCCGTACTTGATCGTCGCGATCTGGCGAACTCGATAGTCCAATCCGAACCTCCTCCGGCGCGACTCGAGTCTCTCAGACGCCTCAGGCCTCGCCGATCCCGCGCGCGAGCTCGAGCGACTCCTTGAGCGGGCGGCCCGCTCGGGCGCTCAGCCAGCACGCCACCGGGGCCGCGATGCGCTCGGAGCTGTGCGCGGCCTCGGCCGCGAGGTCGAGGACGGCTTTGAGCTCATCCTGCGTGGGCGGGTCCGTGCCGAGGCGTTCGGCGTAGGCGGCCAACCACTCCTTTGCGTTCATGGGTCCGGCATGATGCCCTACCGGATGAACGCGCTCGTCGACCGCAGCTGGCCGCTGCTCAGGCGGCTCTTCGACGGACACGTCGCGGTCTACCGGGCAACCGGGGGGATGGTCGGCCACCGGATGCCGGGGCTTCCCCCCTTCCTCCTGCTCGAGCACGTAGGCGCGAAGAGCGGCAGGCGCCGCACCACCGCGCTCGTGTACGTGCGCGACGGCGACGACCTCGTCCTGGTGGCGTCCAAGGGCGGGCATCCGCAACATCCGGCCTGGTTCCACAACCTGCGCGCCCACCCGAACGTGACCGTGCAGGTGGGGAGGGAGCGCCGCGCGGTGCGCGCCCGGGTCGCGAGCCCCGAGGAACGCGAACGGCTGTGGCCGAAGGCGGTCGAGGTCTGGTCCGGGTACCGCGACTACCAGCAGCGGACGGGACGTGAGATCCCGTTGGTCATCCTCGAGCGCTGACCCCGGGCTACGCGGGCCGCCCGTTCGAGCCGCC
>JBKPFJ010000157.1:0-6032 GCA_046728795.1 Actinomycetota bacterium
TCGCCCAGCTTGGTGGTGCGGGCGTCGATCTCGTACTCCTCGATGTGGATCGAGGTGAGCTCGTCGTCCTTGACGAGGCGCTCCGAGATGATGATCGCGTCCTCGAAGTTGTAGCCCTCCCAGGACATGAAGGCCACGAGGACGTTCTTGCCGAGCGCCAGCTCGCCCTTGCTGGTGGAGGAGCCGTCGGCCAGCACCTCGCCCTTCTTGACCTTCTGGCCCACCTCGACCTGCGGCTTCTGGTGGATCAGGGTGCCCTGGTTCGAGCGCATGAACTTCTCGAGCGGGTACTCGCGCGCGTCGACGGTGATGCGCTCGGCGTCCACGAAGTCGACCGTGCCGGCCTCGTCGGCCAGCACCACGTCACCGGTGTCGAGCGCCGCCCGCTTCTCCATGCCGGTGCCGATCAGGGGGGCGTCCGTCTTCAGGAGGGGCACCGCCTGGCGCTGCATGTTCGAGCCCATCAGCGCGCGGTTCGCGTCGTCGTGCTCGAGGAACGGGATCAGTGTGGTGGCGACCGACCAGATCTGGTTCGGCGACACGTCCATCAGGTCCACGTCTTTCGGCGAGGCCAGCGTGAGCTCGCCCTCGCGGGTGCGGCACTCGACCGCAGGGCCGCGGAGCTTGTTCGTCTTCTGGTCGATCTCGGCGTTCGCCTGCGCGATGACCCTGTCCTCCTCCTGGGTCGCGTCGAGGTGGACCACCTTGTCGGTGACCACGCCGTCCTCGACCACCCGGTAGGGGGTCGTCACGAAGCCGTGCTCGGAGACCTGGGCGTAGCTCGAGAGCGAGCCCATCAGGCCGATGTTCGGGCCCTCCGGCGTCTCGATCGGGCACATCCGCCCGTAGTGGGTGGGGTGCACGTCGCGCACCTCGATGGGGGCGCGCTCGCGGGTCAGCCCGCCCGCGCCGAGCGCGGACAGCCGCCGCCGGTGGGTGAGGCCGGCCAATGAGTTCGTCTGGTCCATGAACTGGGACAGCTGGCTCGACCCGAAGAACTCCTTCAGGGCGGCCACCACCGGGCGGATGTTGATGATCGTCTGCGGGGTGATCGTGTCCGAATCCTCGGTGGTGAGGCGCTCGCGCACGACCCGCTCCATGCGGTAGAGGCCGATCCGGAAGGCCTCCTGGATCAGCTCGCCCACCGTGCGCAGCCGGCGGTTGCCGAAGTGCTCGTACTCGTCGAGGCTGTCCGCCACCGCCTCGCGCGGAAGCGACTGGGCCTCGAGCGCGAAGTCCTTGATCGGCTCCTCGCCCTCGGCGGTCTCGTAGACGCCCGACTCCGGGATCCCGAGCTGCTTGGGCAGCGAGATCAGCTCGCGGATGAGCTCGATGATGTCGCGGTGGGTGAGGACGCGGGTGTCGAGGTCCTCGTCGATCCCGAGCCGCGAGTTCAGCTTGTAGCGGCCGACCCGGGTGAGGTCGTAGCGCTTCGTGTCGAAGAAGAGCTGGTTGAGCAGGTTCCGCGCGGCCTCGATCGAGGGCGGCTCGCCGGGACGCTGCTTCTTGAAGAGCTCGATCAGGGCGCCCTCCTCGGAGCGCGTGACCTCGGTGTCGGCGTCGAGGGTCAGCCTGATGTAGAGGCTGTTGTCGAACATCTCGAGGATCTGCTCGTCGTCCGCGTAGCCCATCGCGCGCAGCAGCACGGTGACCGGCAGCTTGCGCTTGCGGTCGATGCGCACGTAGACGCGGCCCTTCTTGTCGATCTCGAGCTCGAGCCAGCTCCCGCGCGCGGGCATGAGGTTGGCGATGAAGACCTGCTTCTCGCGGTCCTTTGGCTCCATCACGTAGGCGCCCGGGGAGCGCACGAGCTGGGTGACGACCACGCGCTCGGTGCCGTTGATGATGAACGTGCCCCAGTCGGTCATCCACGGGAAGTCGCCCATGAAGACCGACTGCTCGCGGATCTCGCCCGTCTCCCGGTTCTGGAAGGCGACCTTGACAGTCAGCGGGCGGGCGTAGGTGAGGTCCTTCTCGCGGCACTCGGAGATCGAGGCCACCGGCTCGTCGAAGGTGATGTCCTCGAAGACCACGGCCAGGTTGCCGGTGTAGTCCTCGATCGGCGAGACGTCGTCGATCGTCTCGCGCAGGCCTCCCTTGTCGGTGTCAACGAGCCACTCGAACGAGCGCCGCTGGATGTCGATCAGGTTGGGGACCTCGAGGGTGGTCTCTAGACGCGAGAAACTGCGGCGCGTTCGGGAGGCATCAGCACGTGCCAAAGCGGCGACTCCTTCGTCGGGCTAGGGGTTCGGCGGGGCAGCGAGAGGGGCGCAAAGCGCGACCCACCAGAATAGCAGACTGAATTCCGCCCCCGCAAGGGGCGGATGCCGGCCGGCTTACGCCGGCCCGCGTGGCCGTCACGGACCCCGTCCCGAGGCGCCGGGATATGTGCCGGCGCGGCTCCAGAGGGACGGCTGCGGCTATAGGCCGCCGGACACTTTACACCGGATCTTGCGCAAGTCCAGGCAAAGGCGTGCGTTTCAACTTAAGGTGGTCCTGTCCGATGGGGGCTCCAGGCGACGACATCCGGGTCGTGGTCGTCGACGGTCACGACCTCTTCCGGCGGGGACTGCGGGCTCGATCAGGCGATACATGCTCCCGACCTGTGGGAAGCAGCTCGCGCCGCGCTTGAAGACGTCTCCCCCGGACGCGTGGACAAGGGTCCCGACCAACATGGCCCTGACCACTCCGCCGGCGCGCGAGGCTCCGCCGGCGCCGTTGACGCTCGCGTCGCGCCCCGCCTGTCGAGAGACCGCTTCGACGAGTCCGATGAGGTGCTCGCGCGGCTCGCGCGCCGGCAGGGACACGAGGTCGGAGACGGTGACACGTCGAAGCAGGCTCGGGTCGGAGAGCTCGACGACGGCGCGGCTCGCGTCCGGCTCCGTGACGCGCCCGAGCAGGGGGCCGCGGTCGAGCTCGAGCGAACTCGATGCTCATGCTCAGCCTCCCAGAAGCAGGACTACGATCGCGCCGAAGGCCAGCGAAGGGCCGAGCGGAAGCGTCTGCTTGCCCGCCGACCACCCCTGGGTGACGAAGAAATAGATCGCGACCGGCCACAGGCTCAGGAAGCCGAGCACCAGGGCGGGGACCACGTCCTTGCCGAGCATCGCCCCCAGAAGCAGCGCGAGCTTCACGTCACCCATCCCGATGCCCGCGGGAAACAGCACCAGCGGGATGAACAGGAAGAGCGCGGCGCCCAGCGACGCGGCGATCCACTCGACGGCGTGCTCCGGGTAGAAGGTGACCTGGAGCAGAAGCACGGTCGCCGCCGCCGGCAGGACGATCCGGTTGGGGATCAGACGGTGGCGGCGGTCGATCGCCCCGAGCACGACCAGCGTCGCCACGAAGCCCGCGCCTATCACGCCGCGCGCGCTGAGCCCTAGCTGGACAAGCGTGATTACGGCGAGCACGGCCGCCGGGAAGAGGACCTCGGGGCGCTGCCAGGCCGCACGGATCTCGGCCTCTGAGGGACGCTGCGGCTCCTGCGCTTCGGCAACACCGGCGGGCAGCGCGTGGGCCTCGGCCGACTGGCTCACGCCGTCGCCTCCGTGGAACGGCTGGCCGGGGAGACCAGGCTGAGGCGCTCTCCGATGCGAATGCCGCGCCGGTCGGCCTCGCCCGCCGGCAGCTCGAGCACGCCTCGCGCGCCCGGCCGGCGGGCCCAGCGCCAAGGCCTCAGTCGGGGCGCCAGGCCCACCACGCGCATGTCACGGTCGACGAACACCCGTCGATCGGAAAGCGCATGAACCAGGTGTGGATCGCGGGCGCCGGTCGGAGGAGCATGCCCTCGCCGCGCTCGAGCCCGGCGTGACCGAGGAGACCCTTGAGCCGGGCCCGCGGGCTGTCCGCGAGCGTGCAGCTCTCGCACACGGGCGTGCCGTCCTCGCGGGCGACTGTCATTTGGCCTGCCACGCCTGACCAATATCGCGCAGCGAGCGCCTGTTCGCCCCCACCGAAGGTCTAGGCGTCGAACTGGACCTTTGCGGGGTCCGCGCCGCGAGCGCCTTGGCATCGACCCAAGGGGACCCCTTGCTCACGATCACCACGCATCCGGTGATCGCCCCCATGCCTCTCGCTTGCCGGTCCTGTTTGCCATGGTGGCGGGAGTTCATTTCGCGGAGAGCGGGTGACGACTGGCGGGCTGGTGTCTCGTGGGCCTCGTCAGCGCCGGCGTTCTCGGCTCGAACGCCCTCGCCTACACCGAGGTCTCTCTCGCGCCGCGAGATCGCTTGGAGGAGCTCTCCCGGACACCGGCGATTCGAGGGGATCGGGCCGGCGCTGCTGACTCGCGAGGAGCCCTATGCGAACCGGTACTTCCTGCGCGACATCGGCGCCGACAACGCCGCGGAGGTGCGCTGGCACAATCGAATCAGGCTCAGGGGTGGCCGTGAGATCACGAAGTGGCCATCGGTCGACATAGACCAGCTCGATCCGTCCACGATCGCCCGCTACCCACTGCTGGTGCCTGCGGCGCTCGCCCGTCGGCAGCCGCCCCCCGTCGAGCTTCCGGCTCGTGTGGCGCGAGCGCTGGTACGACCTCTGGCAGCGAAGCCGCGCATCGGCGCTCGCGCGCTCGACGCTCGGCGGCAGGCTCGAGCCGGGCGGAATCCCGAACTGCAGGAGCTTGAGGCGGTTCGCGGGCCTTCACCGAGAGTCGGAACTCGCCGCAGCCCCCGCGCAGCAGGTGGTGGTCGTGGTGAGGCTCGCGCCAAGCCTTCTCCCATCCGGCTGGCGGAGCACCAAGCGGTTCCCGGGGCCGCGATTCCACGCGGCTCGGCGCTGCCGACACGGTTGTCCGGTTGCCCCGCGGCGGGCGGTGGCGGCTGTGGGTCGCCGGTGCCGTCCCCGGGCAGCTCACCGTGAGCCTCGACGACCGGATCGTCGGCACCCTACGCGACCGCCTGAATCGCCCCGGGGGGTACGAGCCCATCACCACCACGACCCTGGGCGCGGGCCGTCATCGGCTCTCCCTCCACTACGAGGAGCGCCTGCTCGCCGGACGGAGCCACACCCTCCCGCTGGGTCCGCTCGCCTCAGCCCGGCCCGGCCGGCGGCGCGGCCGATATACCTCCCTCCGCGCGATGTCGACTCCCTCTGCGGGCGGCGACTGGACTGGGTCGAAGCGGTCCAAGGGCGGACCCGAAGCGGCGAACCTGACATTCGGCGGCTCAGCCGCCGCCGGGGGGCCCAGACCGAACCTGGCCTGTGAGCCGGGTTCGACCTAGACTTTCGGCTAGGGCGATCTCGCCCGTATGGGTGGATAGTGATCAGACCGGGCGGCGACCGGACTCGCGCTTGAAAAAACTCCTCCGTCTCCTCACCCTGGCGTCGCTGGTCGCGGCCGTCCTCGCGACGTCTCTCACCGTGCCTGCCTCCGCGCAGCAGTTCAGCATCACGGTGCAGCTGCCCGAGGGGCAGCTCCAGTCGGTCGTAGTCGATCTCCCGCCGGGGACGACCCTCGCGCAGCTCCAGTCCGGACAGGTGGCGCCCAGCCAGCCTTTGCCGGGCACGCCCGTGTCGGTGGTGCCCCTGGCTGACCAGCAAGCATCCGCCGGGCACTCGGCGCAGCCGAACGATCCCGCGCCGCCGGCGAACGGGCCGGCCGCGCCACCGGCCGGGGATCCGGCCACGCCGCCTGCACCGAACCCGACGCCGCCGCCAGCCCCGAACCCGACGCCGCCGTCCGCGGCCCCACCACCGTCGGGCGCGCCGCCTCAGCAGGCACCGTCGAACGAGCCAAAGCCCGCCACCCCCGCGGATGGGCAACAGGAGCCGGCCGACTCGAAGCGAAAGCGACACAAGCGCAAGGCCCGCAACCGGAGTGACAGTGTCCGAGCCGCGCCCCGGAACGTCCGGCGCCACAAGCCGAAGGTGCACAAACGCAGCCGCCTCCGCCGCCCCGACGGCGCCCCCACCCCCCGCAACCCGGGCTTCGTCGAGGCCCTGCCCGGCCCCTCGCTCCGCAGCGGGGTCCCCAACTTCGTGATCCGCAAGTTCCGGGTGCCCCCCTTCCTGCTCTCGATCTACCAGGC
>JBKPFJ010000070.1:0-6813 GCA_046728795.1 Actinomycetota bacterium
GTTTGCGATTTGCAAGTGGCGGCAGCACCCTAGTCAAGGCGATGGCAACCTGCCGAGGCCGTCGCCGCCGAGACAGGCTGAGGCCCTATCCGGCACCTGAGCGCAGCACCGCCAGGGCCGGGCGACTGCCGAGCTCCCGACTCCTTTGCCGCCTCTCTTCCTTGCCCACGGTTCGACCGCCGTCAGGGTCAGCGCCCCCGGCGGGCTTCGAACACTAAGCGACGGTTCCAAGAGGCTCCATGTCGGAGGTCAATGGAAGATCGATGGGAGGTTTGCCCTGAGAGGATGGATCGTGGCCGCTCGTGGGATCGCTGCCGACTTCGATTCAGATTGATGCGCGATTGATGCGTGCCGCGAAGCGATCTCGTCCCCCCGGAACCACGAAACCCCTGCGTTAGCAGGGGCTTCGGGAGTAGCGGGGGCGGGATTCGAACCCGCGACCTTCGGGTTATGAGCCCGACGAGCTACCTGACTGCTCCACCCCGCGGCGTGGACACAAAAACGTAGCAATCGGATCGAGGGGTCGTCAACCGCGGGAGGCGCGCCCTGCGGCCGCCCCGAGCCCGGCGGCGACCTGTACGGTGGCGGCCCGTGCGGATCGCGGTGGTCGACCTGGGCACGAACTCCACGCGGCTGCTCGTGGCCGACGTCCAGGACCGCACGGTCCAGGAGCTCGAGCGGGAGACGGTCGTGACCCGGCTGGGAGAGGCGGTGGAGGCCAGTGGTCGGCTCGCGGAGGAGGCGATCGAGCGTGTCTTCGCCGCCCTCGAGCGCTACCGCGAGGCGATCCGAGGCGCCGAGCGGACCGTGGGGGTGGCCACCAGCGCCGTGCGCGACGCGGAGAACGGAGAGGAGTTCCGCGCCCGGCTCCGGGAGCGCTTCGGGATCGACGCCCGCACGATTCCGGGCGAGGAGGAGGCGGAGCTGACCTTCCTCGGGGCGACCGCCGGCCGCGCCAGGCCCGAGCAGACGCTCGTGATCGACATCGGCGGGGGAAGCACCGAGTTCGTCGTGGGCCGGCCCGGTGAGCGCCCCGACTTTCACGTCTCGACGCAGCTCGGCTCGGTGCGCCATACCGAACGCCACCTCAAGACCGATCCCCCGTCCCAGCAGGAGCTCGCGGCGCTCGGCCGGGATGCCGCGGCGCTCGTCGCCGCCGAGGTGCCCGAGGACTGGCGAGCGCGGGTCGCGTCAGGGATCGCGGTGGCCGGCACCGCCACCTCGCTGGCGGCCATCGACCAGCGGCTCGACCCGTACGACCCCGAGCGGGTGCACGGCTACGTGGGCTCGCTCGGCTCCTGCGAGCGGATGCTCGCCGAGCTCGCGGCGCTGCCGGTCGAGGAGCGGCGCGAGGTGCCCGGGCTCCATCCCGATCGGGCGCCGACGATCGTGGCCGGCGCCGCCATCCTCGTCGAGTCGATGCGCGCCTTCGGCCTCGACCGGATCGAGGTCAGCGAGCACGACATCCTGCACGGCGCCGCGCTTCGAGCGGCGTGTGAAAAGGGGGGATCGAGTAGGGGGGAGACGGGTTAGACGGATGTACTAGACAGGCCCTCCGAGGGGTGGGGTTTCGCGCCGAGGCCGAGTCGTCTATAGTGAGCGGCGCTGGGTGGAGATGCCGTGCGGCTTAACCCGTCGGCCCTTCGCCTGGTACATAGGTTCGGGCGAAGCCGCATCGTATCGGCGCCTCCCGCCGTCCGAACCGCAAGGCCCTTTCATGGCACGTACCCCTGCCCGTCCTGATAGGGCCGTTTCAGAACCGCCGGCACGACGCCGGCGGTTCTGTGTTTGTGCCGGCTGCGTCGCGATACGCATCGCCTGGCGGCGTCCTCGGTCGGCCGTGTGCAGAGCACTACGACCTCCCTGTGTCCTTGCCAGGCGGGCGTCTCGCGCCGTATCCGGCACAAACTCGGGGCAGGTACCCCTCGCGGATATGCGCGCCTAACCCTCCCAGCGCTCCGGCACCAGGACGACTCGGAACCCGTCCGGATCCTCGAACGTCAGCCCGTGCTGGGACCAATAGGGGTTCGCCGGAGGGGTCGGGTCGATCCCGAGCCGGGTCGCGACCGCCTGCACGGCGTCGTCGTCGCCGAGGTAGATCACGAGCAGCGATTCGGGGTGAGGTGCCGGGGCGCCGTGTGTTCCCGCCGGTGGTCAGCTCGAGGTGCGCGCCGGTTCCCGGCACCCCGAGGAACACCCCGTCGTAACCCTCGTGATCGCGGAAGTGGCCTAGCTCGAGTAGTCCGATTCCGTCCCGGTAGAACCGAACGACCTCGTCGAGGCACTCCGTGTGTCGAGCGACGCGCAGCTGCATCGGTCATTCCCGCGCCGGTGCACGGGCGGCTCGATCCTACGGCGCTGGGTGCGCGACCCGGATTCCGGGGCCACCGGCGCGGCGGTCGCGCGGCTGGCGGTCTCTAGGCCAGGTTCGCCTTGCGCGGGTAGACCACGGACGGGTCCGTGAGCACATTGACCAGGGCGGGCTTTCCCGAGGCGAAGGCTCGCTCCAGCGCGGGGCGCAGGTCGTCGGGGCGCTCTACCAGCTCGCCGTGGCCGCCCAGGGCGCGGACGACCTCGTCGTAGCGGGCGGCGGGTTGGAGGTCGGCGGCGACGGAGTAGCCGTACAGGAACTCCATTGGGTGCTTCTCGAGCGCCCAGATCCCGTTGTTGCCGATCACGCCGACGACGGGCACGTTGTGGCGGACGAAGGTGTCGAACTCGAGGCCCGAGAAGCCGAAGGCGCCGTCACCGAGGAGCAGGCATACCTGGGAGCCGGGGCGGGCGAGCTTCGCGGCCAGGGCGTAGCCGGGGCCGGAGCCGAGGCAGCCGAACGGGCCGGGGTCCATCCAGCAGCCGGGCTCGTAGGTCTCCACGACTCGGCCGGCGTAGGAGACGAAGTCGCCGCCGTCGCCGATCACGACCGCGTCGCGGTCGAGGACCTGGGCGAGCTCGTTGTACACGCGCAGCGGGTGGAGCGGGGCGCGGCCGTCGTTCAGCCCGTCCTGTTCGGCGGCGCGCTTCTCGTTCTCGACGCCGCGCAGCTCCTCGAGCCAGTCGCTGCTGCGGCGTCCGCCCGCGGGGGCGGCGGCGCGGAGGGCGTCCAGGGTGGCGGGGATGCCGCCGTAGAGCTCGGCGGCGACCTTCCGTGGATGCGGTCGCTCGGGGGGCGCGCTGCCCACGACGACTACGTGCGTATCGTCGCCGAACGAGCCGCCGAAGCCGAGCCGGAAGTCCATCGGGACGCCGATCACAAGCGCCACGTCCGAGCCCTTGAGCGCCGCCCCGCGCGCGCGTGAGAAGAACATAGGGTGATCGGCGGGGACGCAGCCGCGGGCCAGGCCGTTCAGGAAGACCGGGATCTCGAGCTCCTCGCACAGAGCGCGGAGCGCGTGCTCGCCGTGACCCCAATAGAGGCCGGTGCCCGCCATCACGACCGGCTTGGCGGCGCCGCGCAGGAGCTCGGCGGTGCGCTCGAGCGCCGCGCGGTCGGCCGGCGGACGCCCGCCCTGGTCGGGCTCGTAGGCGGGAGCGTCGGCATCGACCTCGGCCTCCAGGAAGACCTGGTCAAGCGGGAAGTCGAGGAAGGCCGGGCCCGTCGGGGGCTCGAGCGTCGCCCGGATCGCCTCGTCCACGAGGCCGGGGATGTCGGTGGCCGCCTCGGCGGTGCGAGCGAGCTTGGTGACGGGAGTGACGAAGGGCACGTGGTCGATCTCCTGGAGCGAGCCCTGGCCCCACCGGAAGCCGGGGGCGCGGCCCCCCAGCACGAGCACGGGCGAGCCGTTCTGGTAGGCGGAGGCCATCGCGCTCATCCCGTTGGTCACCCCCGGCCCCGCCGTGAGCGCACAAACGCCGAGCTCGCGGGTGGCCTTGGCCCAGCCTTCGGCCGCGAACGCCGCCGCCTGCTCGTGCCGGGTGTCGACGATGTCGATCCCCTCCTCGCGACAGCCATCGAAGATCGAGAAGAGGTGGCCGCCCGACAGGGTGAACAGCTTCGACACGCCGTAGGCCTTGAGCCTCTTTGCGAGCAGCCGGCCGCCGTGTAGGCCCGTCGGGGCCTGGGTCCCCGCCTCGCTGGACATGGGCCGGGAGCCTAGCCGACTGCTATAAGGCGGGCGCCATGCTCGAAGGCGATTTCGGGGGAACGTTCCCCTTCGAGCCGCGCTACGCGAAGGCCGGCGAGGTGCGACTCCACTACGTCGACCAAGGGCCCCCGGACGCGCCGCCCGTTCTGATGCTCCACGGCAACCCCACCTGGAGCTACATGTACCGCCTCCCGATCGCCGAGCTCGTCGCCCGCGGCCATCGCTGCGTGGCCTTCGACCACATGGGCTTTGGCCGATCCGACAAGCCGCGCCGGCTTGGGCGCTACACGCTCGACGCGCACGTGGCCAACGCCGGCGACCTGATGGATCAGCTCGAGCTCGCCGACGTCCTGCTCGTGCTGCACGACTGGGGCGGGCCGATCGGTCTCGGGGCCGCCCTCGAGCGTCGCGAGCGCCTGCGAGGGGTCGTGGTCATGAACTCCTGGGCGTGGGAGCTGCCGAGCTTCCTGCCCCCCTTCTTGCGCGAGTTCCGCACCGAGGGGCTCGGCGAGATCCTTGCCCTGGGCGGCAACCTGCTCGTGGAGTCGATCCCCGGTGGTATGGCCGACCGCGACACGGACCCGCGGATGATGGAGGCATATCGGGCCCCCTTTCCGGACTACTGGTCGCGGGTCGGGACGCTCGCCTTCCAGCGCGACATCCCGTTGAGCGAACGCGACCGCAGCGCGCCGACAATGGCGTCAATCCATGAGCGCCTGCCCCAGCTCGGCGCGCCGCTGGCGCTCGTCTGGGGGATGCGCGACCGCGTCTTCCAGCCCGTCTTCCTCGACATGTGGCTGGAGCTCTTCCCCGAGGCGCGCGTCGTGCGGCTCGACGACGCCGCCCACTACCTGGTCGAGGACCGGCCGGACGCGGTGACGGACGCCGTGGACGAGTTCGCCCGAGCGATCTAGCTCACAGCGGCCACGCGCCGGGAGGCCGCCTCGATGCTCACCACGTTGCGCGGAAGGACCTCCACGCTCGGGCTGCGGGTTCCGAACGTCACGCGCAGCATCGCTCCGCTGAAGCGAGCCATCAGGGGATGGAGCTCCCTCCCCGCCCGCTCGAGCTCGGCGTCCACCACCCCGCACTCCTTCAGGAAGGCCACATGCAGCCCGGCGGCCACGGCCTCGGCGGAGAGCTCGAGCTCCTCGGTGCGGAAGCCGCCGGGCTGTTGGGAAGCCTCCGAGCTTCGTTAAGCAGGCATTAGGCGGCTAGTCGGCGTCCGGGCGCTCTTGGCCTGGCCAGGTGCCGGTCACGCCGGCGAAGGCTCGTCGGGACCCGTGGTCGGTGGCCTCCTTCACCGCGCGGAAGATCGCTCCCTCGATCGCCGCGGCGGCGAGCAGCTTGGGCCAGGAGATCTCCCGGTGCTCGCTCTCGGGAGGCTCCTCCTCGTCGATCAACCCCCAGATCCCCTCGAAGGTCTTCTTCGCGACGAGGCCGGCGAGCAGACCCCCGATGATGCTGACGGGGATGAAGAGAAGCTTCGCCATCGGCAGGTCTATACCCGCCAATGGGGAGGCTATGCCTCAGGAATGCGCAAACGACACGGCGGACACCGCGGAATGCTCGCCTTACCATTGAGGGCGCCCGGGTGGCCAAACTGGTATAGGCGGCGTCCTTAAAAGTCGCTGCTCGAGAGAGCGTGCGGGTTCGAGTCCCGCCCCGGGCATCGAGACGGACCGGGCGCGCTTTGCCCGCGCGCCGGGGTGGCTGGCCTTTCTTACCGCCAGCGTGCGTAGGGTCGGCCACCCCGGCCGCGGGGGTCTGCGGGCGCGCCCGCAAGCGCAACTTCGCCGCTGCTACGGTGTCTCCGGGTCGGACCCGTCGGGACATTGGAAGCTTCCGCACTCACACATGCCGCGCGGGTGCCCGCCATCGGGGGGCGCTCGCCGCTCCTCCGGCTGCAGAGCGACGAGAAGCTCGTAGCCCTCATCCGGCGTGGGCACCACGGCGCCTTCGAGGCACTGGTACACCGGTACCAGCCGCGACTGCTCGCCTTCTGCCGGCACATGCTCAGCTCGCAGGAGGACGCGGAGGACGTGCTCCAGGAGGTGTTCGCCGCCTCGTTCAACGCGATCATCGCCGACGAGCGGCCGATCAAGGCCCGTCCCTGGCTGTACCGGATCGCCCGCAATCGCTGCCTCAACCACCTGCGCCGGCCCCAGCCCGCCGGGCAGGACTCGATGGACATCTTCGAGCGTGACGCCGGCACCACCACAGCCGACACCGTTCACCGGCGCGAGGAGTTCCGGCGCATCGTGGCCGACGTGCAGGACCTCCCCGAGACCCAGCGGACCGCGCTCCTCCTGCGCGAGATCGACGCGCTCTCCTACGAGCAGATCGCCGAGGCGATGGAGACCACCGTGCCCAGCGTGAAGTCGCTCCTCGTGCGCGCGCGTGTGTCTCTTGCGGAGGCCGCCGAGGCGCGGCTGCTCACCTGCGACGAGGTCCGACTCGAGCTGGGACAGGTCGCCGAGGGCCTCACGAAGTCCTCCCCTCCCGTGCGACGCCACCTCAAGGCGTGCGACCGCTGCCGCACGTTCCGGGGCGAGCTGCGCAAGACCACCCGGGCTCTGGCCGCGGTCTACCCGCTCGGCCCGCTCGTCTTCCTCAAGAAGCTCTCGCTCGCCAAGCTGGGCCTCGGCGGGGCGACGGGCGGCGCGGCCTCCGGTGGAGGAGCCGCGGCCGGCGGAGCGGCCGCCGGCCTGGCGGGCGGTGCGGCCGGCAC
>JBKPFJ010000196.1:0-8902 GCA_046728795.1 Actinomycetota bacterium
GGCGCCGACTTCAACGACCTGCAGTGGGTGGTCGACGCCTACGCGCTGACGCTCGCCGCGCTGGTGCTGACGGCCGGTTCGCTCGCCGACCGGCTTGGCCGCCGGAGGTTGTTCGCCGCCGGGCTGGTGATCTTCTCGGCGGCTTCTCTGCTCTGCGCGCTCGCACCGGGCCCGACCTTTCTCAATCTGGCCCGCGCTATCCAGGGCGTGGGCGGCGCGGTGATGTTCGCCGTCTCGCTGGCCCTGATCGCGCAGGAGTTCCCCGCCGGCGGCGAGAGGGGCATGGCGATGGGCGTGTACGGCGCCACGATCGGCGCGGCGGTGGCGATCGGCCCGCTCCTAGGCGGAGCGCTCACCGACGCGCTCGGATGGGAGTCGATCTTCTACCTCAACATCCCGATCGGGCTGGCCGCGCTCGCGGTCACCTACCTGAAGCTGCGCGAGACCCGTGACCCGAAGGCAACCCGCGTCGACTGGCCGGGGGTCGCGATCTTCAGCGGCGGGCTGTTGCTGCTCGTTCTCGCGCTCCTCCGCGGCAACGCCGAGGGCTGGCGAAGCAGCCTGATCCTGTCCCTGTTCGCCGGCGCGGCGGCCCTACTGGCCACCTTCGTCGCGGTCGAGCGCCGCGTCGCTGAGCCGATGCTCCCGCTGGGACTGTTCAAGCGGCGCGCCTTCACCGGCGTCCAGCTCACCGCCTTCGCGCTCTCGGGCTCGATGTTCGCGCTGTTTCTCTACCTCACGCTCTACCTCCAGAACTACCTCGGCCTCTCGCCCCTCGAGGCGGGCGTGCGCTACCTCCCGATCACGCTGACCAGCTTTTTCGTGGCCCCGATCGCCGGCGCTCTCCTCTCGCGCGTGCAGGCGCGGTTGATGCTCAGCATCGGCCTCGCCGGGGTCGGCGCAGGCCTGCTGCTCATGGGCGGCATCCATGCGGGCTCAGGGTGGACGACCCTGCTCGGCGGCTTCCTCGTCGCGGGTGCCGCAATCGGCCTGCTCAACCCCGTGATCGCCGACGTGGCGGTCTCGGTGGTGCCAAAGGAGCAGAGCGGCATGGCCTCCGGGATCAACGACACGTTCCGCCAGGTCGGCATCGCCGTGGGCATCGCCGTCTGGGGAGCGATCTTGGTCGGCCGCGGCGCCGACAAGGTGGACGCGCTGACGTCCGCGACCGCCACTAGCCGCGAGCGCCCGCACGAGCTCGTGGAGGCAGCGTCCTCCGGCAACCTCGACCAAGCACTCGTCGCGGTCCCGCCGCAGGCGCGCGAGAAGCTCTCAGATGCGGCCCGTGAGGGATTCCTCACCGGGCTCAACGACGTGCTAACGCTCGCCGCGCTAATCGCCTTCATCGGAGCAGCCCTCGCCCTCTGGCTCGTTCGCGAGCGCGAGATCGAACGCCAGCCGCTCGAAACCGACGCGGTGTCGGAGCCGGCCCGAGCTTGACCGGCGCCCAGCCCCACCTCACGGGCTCCGCCGTGGCACCGCGCGAGGTCCCGCGTGCTGCCAAGCACGCGAAGAGCGGAAGGATCTGTCAGCGCCAGGCGCGCGTTCGCTTCGGACGAGCAGCGCGAGATGCGAGCGGTGACCGAGATCATGCATCGGTCCGCGGCCGAGGCGGCGGAAAAGTTGACGCGCCGTGAGGTGTCGTCCCGCGAGCTGACGGAGATGCTCCTCGCCCGGATCGACGCCCTGGACCCGGCGCTTGAAGGCGCTCGTCGAGCCGCGGGGTGAGGCGGCGTTGCAGGAGGCCGTCACGGCCGACCGGGCGATCGCCCGTGACACCGCGAGGCCGCTCCACGGCGTACCGATGACGATAAGTCGAGCTTCGACGTCGCCGGGCTGCACACAACCTGAAGAAATCCCGCGTTCAAGGACTACGTCGCGGGAGTCGGATGCGACGGTCGTGCGCCGGCTGAAGCAGGCGGGCGCGATCATCGTCGGGAGGACCAACGTCCCGCTCATGCTCGTGGATTACGGGCCAACCGCCAACGAGCTGTACGGCGTCACCACAACCCGTGGATTACGACGCCCGCGGCGACGGCTCTTGCGGGCTCGGCCCGAGCCATTGAAGCGCTGCAAGCCGGTCACTGGCCGGGCGGCTTCTCACCCGCCCAGTAGCCCACGGCGCGGTCGCGGGGATACAGCTCGTAGACATCCTCGGCGTACACGCCGACCTTCCCGCTGTCGGGGTAGAAGACGATGTCGTCACCCTCCGAGGGACCGCTCGAGATCGACAAGAAGCGCGCCGTCGACTCGCCGCGGTTCCAGAGTTGGTGCCCCCCGGCTTCGCCGACCGGAAATGCGACTACCTCGCCCTCCGGCAGCGAGCGCCACCCGCCACCTGGTCCACGCAGGCTCAGCCCGTCGTCTAGGACGACGATGACCTCCTCGTCGATTACGTGCCAGTGATAGGGGTAGGCCGCCTCACCGGGCGGGAGCTCCCACAGGCTCACGCCGATCTTCTTCGCGCCGGCCTGCTGCGCAAGCCTTGCTCGTCGCACGCGGAAGCCCTCCACGCCGCGATCCTCGAACTCTGCTTGGTTGAGATTCGTCATGCCACGGAGATACCCAGGCGGCACGGGCTCGGCTCCCTGCCGCCCTTGGCACCAGGTGACGAAACGACGACCCGCGGTTGGCAATGCCGCTTCCTGCCCGGCCGATGACCGCATCGAAGACCGACGCGCTGACCACGCAAAGACCGATATCGGCAAGCAGGCTGCGCGGTGAGCTGCGCGTTTTGATGACTTCGCGGTCCTTCTGACCGTTCGCTCGCTCCCCGACAGCGACCGTATCGGCCTACAACTGATGCGGAACGGGTCCGGGCGGCCAGTCGCCCGTTTGGTCGGTTCGCTCGCCGCGGCGAGGCGAGAGAGGTGACGGCGCTCTGAAGGGTCGCGCAAGAGCGAGCGCGCAAGGGCCTCGACGACCTCCGGTGAGGGTCGCTCGATCCGGCCCTGCTCGAGGCGGATCAGGTAATCGACGCCGAGGTTGGAAAGGTGCGCGAGCTCTTCGCGTCGAAGCCCGTCGACGCGGCGGCGATCGCCCGGGGCAGGCCGACGATCTCGGACTCGACGCGGGCCCGGCGCGAGCGCGATGAACAGCGTGACTTCGGCCGGGCCCCGAGCATGCAGGCTGAACAGCCCAAGGGCCGGATGCTGAGGGAGTGGCGTGGCATCGAAAGCACCGCCGACGGAGAACGAACCAGCCAGGTGCTCAAGGTCGAGGCGCCGGCCGGCCGCCGGTTGGCCCTAGCTCGACCTTGACGTACCCGCCGACCAAGGATGCCCTTGACCACCGAGTCGCGGAAGACCTATACGGAGGCGGTTGTGCGCGAAGGCGAGCTGGACAAGGTCGCTGACGATGATCGTGGCTCGCCGCACCTAGAAGTGAAGGAGCGACCGATGGAAATGAAGCTGGAGCTTGTGCCCGTGCCGGTCATCGACATAGACCGCGCGAAGGCCTTTTACGTCGACCGCTCGGGTTTGTCGAGGACGTCGATGTTCGGCCAACTGCGTCGGTGCGGGTCGTCCAGCTGATCCCTCCCGGGTCGGCATGCTCGATCGTCCTCGGCGCCGGCCTACCCCTGATAACAATGGAGCCAGGATCGGTCAGAGGCCTTCACCTTGTGGTCAGGGACATCGACGTGGCGCGTCGGTCGCCGCTGGCCAAGGGCGTCGAAGTCGGAGAGATCGACGACCCGGGAGGGGTGTGAAGTACGCCGGCTTCAGTGACCCGGAGGGGAACTCTTGGACATTGCAGGAGGATGCGCTGGCGCCCCGCGGATCGGTCGTAGAGCTCGTTCCTATGCACCCGGTCGATCCTCGGCTGCCCCCCGACGTGCGCTTCGTCGTTGTCGAACGCCTCGCGATCAATGCCTGGGCCACGTGCGGGGCAGAAGCACGTGGGACGCAGGACGTGGGGATCGACATCCGCCATGGAGTTGATCGAGTAGCGGCGTCTCTAGCGGCGATTCCCGGGCGCTTGTGCAGTGGTGGATTGCCGGGTCACAGTGCCGTTCGACCCGGTCGCTGCGCTCCGCTCCGCTCGCGCGCTCCGCTCGCGCGGACGCGGTCTTCGGAATGGCGACCCCGGCGACTGGCCGCCGAGTCACGCGGAGGTGGCCTATGTGCGGCGGGTGTTCCTGTGGTCGCTTGGCGTGTTCCTAGTTCCATCCGCGCTGGGCGGGATCGTGAACGAGGGCTCCCTAGCGGATGACCGAGCGACTGGCGGTTTGGAGCAGTCGCCGGCCGTGGCTGACACTGGCGGCTTGGGCGTTGGCGCTCGTGGGTGCGATCGCGATCAGTGCGGCGTTTCTGGGTGATGCGCTGTCGGGCGAGGAGGAGGTTACGGGCGGCACGGAGTCCCGGCGTGCCGACGAGCTGGCCTCCGAGCGCTTTGCCGGAGAACGGGGCCGGCGGGGGCGAGACGCCACCGAGGTTGTGGTCGTTCGCCTTCCGGGGGCGACGGTGGATGAGTCACGGTTCGAGCGGCGGGTGCGGGGGCTTGCTGCGGAACTGGAGCGAGCGCGTGCGACCCGGGTAACCACCTTCTACGACACGGGCGAGCGGCGGCTGGTCTCCGGGGATCGCGATGCCACGGGGATGCTCGTGGCCCTCGGTCCCGACGCCGAGGACGACATCGAGGCCGTCGTCGACGCGGTGCAGGCCGCCGACGGTCGAGGCGGATTCGACGCCGCGATCACCGGAGAGTTCACGCTCGACGCCGACTTCTCGACGCTGGCGGAGGAGGACCTGCGCAACGGCGAGCTGGGGTTCGGATTGCCGGCTGCGCTGATCGTGTTGTTGATCGTCTTCGGCTCCGTAGTGGCGGGATTTATCCCGCTGCTGTTGGCGATCGTCTCGATCGTCGTCGCGCTCGCGCTCGCGGCGCTCGTCGGGCAGGCGTTTCCGCTCTCTGTCTTCGCCACGAACATGCTCACGGGGATGGGGCTCGCGCTCGGGATCGACTACTCGCTGTTCGTGCTCTCCCGCTACCGGGAGGAGCGGCTGCACGGCCGCGAGAAGCTTGACGCGATCGCCGCGGTCGGCGCCACGGCCAGCCGTGCGGTGCTGTTCAGTGGCATCGCGTTCACGCTGGCCATGCTCGGGCTCCTGCTCGTGCCGCACACGATCATGCGAAGCCTCGCCGCCGGTGCGATCGCTGCCGGACTGGTCTCGGTGGCCGCGGCGCTCACGCTCCTACCAGCGCTCCTGAGTCTGCTGGGCGATCGCGTCAACGCCCTGCGCATCCCGTTGTTCGGCCGAACCGCGACCCGCGAGCAGAGTCCGTTTTGGTCTCGGACGGTGCGAGGGGTGATGAGGCGCCCGCTCCCCAGCCTCGTGCTGGCCACGGCGACGCTTCTGGCCTTGGCCGTGCCGGTGCTCGCCTTGCGGTCGGGCGAGGCCGGAGTCCAGACCCTTCCTGATCGGCTGGCCTCCAAGCAGGGGTATCTAGCCTTGAACGCCGAGTTTCCGGGCGAGACGACGGAGCCGGTGGAGATCGTGATCGACGGCGACGCCGCCTCGCCGGCGGTCCGGAATGGGATCGGGCGCCTTAAGGAGCGACTGGCGAGCGAGGATCTCTTCGGCCCCGCCTTGCTGGAGCGAAACCCGGCCGGCGACCTCACGGTTCTGACCGTCCCGATCCAAGGCGATCCGCTTGACCAGGATGCGGTCGACGCGGTACGCGAGCTGCGGAGCGAGCACATTCCCGCCGCCTTCCCCGATCCCGGGGTCGAGGTGCTCGCGGCCGGCGACACGGCGGAATCGATCGATGAAACCGACACGATGAACGGCTGGCTCCCGATCGTCTTTGCCTTCGTGCTCTCGCTGAGCTTCGTGCTGCTGACGATCGCCTTCCGCTCGCTCGTGGTCGCGGCCAAGGCGATCGCCGTGAACCTGCTGTCCGTGGGGGCGGCCTACGGGCTGCTGGTCCTCGTCTTCCAAGAGGGAGTCGGGAACGAGCTGCTGGGCTTCCCTCAGGTCGACACGATCGAATCGTGGGTGCCGCTGTTTCTCTTTGCGGTCCTCTTCGGGCTGTCGATGGACTACCACGTCTTCCTGCTCAGCCGCATCCGTGAGCGCTTCCGTCAGACCGGCGACAACAGCGATGCGATAGCCCACGGCGTCGGCTCGACCGGCCGCATCATCACCGGCGCCGCCTTGATCATCATCGCTGTCTTCAGCGGCTTCGCGCGCGGCGACTTGGTCATGTTCCAGCAGATGG
Organism: Actinomycetota bacterium; assembly: GCA_046728795.1. Lineage (GTDB taxonomy): Bacteria > Actinomycetota > Thermoleophilia > Solirubrobacterales > Thermoleophilaceae > JBKPFJ01. The sequence goes on from JBKPFJ010000196.1 coordinate 6,223, forward strand.
GATTCGGCGTGGCCATCGCCCTGCTGCTCGACGCCACCGTCGTCCGCCTGGTGCTCGTCCCGGCGGCGATGGAGCTGCTCGGCGAGCGTAACTGGTACCTCCCCGCCTGGCTCCGCTGGCTCCCCGACGTCCACGTCGAGGGTGCCGAGCGTGGGCCGCGAACCAGCCACGAACAGGCGCGCGGCGCGAGGTAGTCGCATGTTCCCGCCGTGCGGGCCGCTCGCGGCCGACGGCGCTGCATCACGCGTCCAGCGACAGGTACTCGACCACACGCAGACGGCTCATGGCAGCCTTCTGTTCACACACCGCCCGATGTCAGTTCGCGTTCCTCGAACCTCTGAGTGGGTCGCTGTGACTCTCCTGCTTCGACCGGAGAAAGCAGCGGCGAGCCCGCTGATGCGCTGAGTTCCCGCGGCTCGTCCGTTGCAGGAGCGAGAGCCGTCTAGTTCGAAACTCCTGCTGGTCGGAACGAAGGAGCAGCCCGACGAACTGACGCGGCCCCATTAGCAATCCAGCACGCGGCGCTACTGGGGGCCCGCCTCGATTGCTTCGCGCACCTCGGCCAGTCGGGGTCGGGGCGACCCAAAGTCGGTGAGGACCCAGGTTGCGCCCGCGGCCTCCCACGGTTCGGCGGCGGCGCCGGGGGGAATCTCCACGACGAGCTCGAACGGGTCGTCGCTTCCAGCGCGCATACCGCGAACCTCATTGGCGAGCTCTGCGAGCGCGTCTGGTCCAGGGAGGTCGATCGGGAACAGGCCATCCCAACGTGCTGCGCGTCGCACCGGCCGCCGATGCGGCCAGCGTGCCGCGACCCACACGGGGATGCGGGGCCGCTGCAGCGGGGGTGGCTGAAATTCACCGGTCCAGAACCTGTTCAGGCGCTCGAGCCCGCGATCGAGCAGCCGGGCTCGTTCGCGGGCGTCGACGACTTCCCCGAAGGGCTCGAGCTCGTTGTTGCGATCGCTGCCCAGTCCGACCCCCAGTGTCAGCCGCCCGCGACTGAGGTGGTCGAGCGTCACCGTTTCCCGGGCGAGCTTGTGCACGCGTCGCCGGGAGAGCGGTGTGACCATCGGCCCGACCCGCAAGTGCTCCGTCGAGCAGGCAATGGCGGCCAGCGCCACCCACGGGTCGGCGACGGCTCGAACGGGTGCCCGATATGCGACGTGGTCCCAGAGGAAGAATCCGTCCCAGCTCCGCGATTCCGCACTCCTTGCCAGCTCGGCCAGCGTCCTCGGATCTACCAGCTCGTCAAACGGTGGCAGGAAGATCCCGCGCTTCGGGCTCACTCCATCACGCTATCGACACAGGGGGATCTCGGCGCCTGCAGCTGCCCCTGCTCGCGATGCGGAAGCGGTGTCCTAAGGCCGTTCGGCTACCGCACGTCGTCCAGAGCAGTCGCACGCTGCCTGAGCAGCGGTGTGATCGCTTTGCTCGGCCGCGCCGCTATGCATCCGCCCCGGGGCGCCGTCAGGCCCTCCACCTGCGGCGGCGAAGGCCTCGCGTTCGTCCGTGGAGTTGGCCATCCGCGTGAAGCGGCCGTCGTTTGCCTACGCGACTTGGAAAAGCGACCACGGACCTCGATTCCGCCTGAGTCGAGTCGACGTACACGCAGGCGCTCGGCGAGTCGATTGCGCTCATCTCAAGAACTCAGGTTGCCCAGACGCGCCCGCCCGCCAGCGACTTCTGCACAGCGGCGACCTCGCGGAATGCATCGCGCAGATACCGCCGCGTGAGCTCCGAAAGCTCCTTCGGGTCGACATGGTCATTTGGCTCGTTTCCCCGCTCGAGCTGCTGAATCTGGTGCTCGAGCCGTAGCGCAGTGAAGAGGTCGTAGGCCTCCTCGAGCGTCCGGGCATGTGCGGGCTCGATCGCCCCGAGCTCGGACGCCGCCCGCAGCCGCCCGATCGTCCCCGTGACCTTGGCGCCGGCCTTCAGTGCCCCGAAGCGGGCGATATCGACGACGGCAAGCAGCCCGCCGTGCTTGATGTCGAAGGTCCCGCTGTGCTCGCCGGAGCTCTCGACCACGATGTTGCCCCTGAATCCGGTCGGCAGCTTCTGCGCCAGTGCAAGACGGAGCATCGATGGCAGCAGCTTGCCGCGATTTGCGGGCTCCAGCAGGATCGCCTGCGGGTCCAGCTCCGCCGGCCCGTAAACCGTGCGGCCGTCGAGCAGGATCGAGGTCGCGATCAGGACCTTTTCGTCGCCCGGGTTCTGAAGCCAATGCCCGATCGACCGGCGCCATCCCTCGATCGAGTCGGCAGAGAACTCGCCGGACGCCGTCACGCCGTGTGGATCGAGACGCCAGCCGACGACCCGGATACAGTCCTCCACGTCGGCGGCGATCGTCCGCATGTAGCCCACAACGCCCTCGGAAGCGATCGCGCGTCGCGGGTCTGATCCGCTGGACTCCTGCTCGGACTCGTCCTCCCAGGCCATCCCCGAGTCGACGTCGGAAGAGGGCACGGTCTCCCGTCTGCCGTGGCTGCCCAGCGCAAGCCAGGCGAACTCCGCCGGCGTCCTGCCCTTGGACTCGATTGCCAGCTCGATCATGCGCCGGATCAGCGCGTCGGCGACGACCGAGATCACGCGGCCGATCTGCTGGGGAGGGAGCTTGGTGGCATGTAGCGCGACCACCGTGGAGCGCAGCCGCTGCGCCGCCTCCGTCAGCTCCTCCTTGTCA
>JBKPFJ010000049.1:0-10889 GCA_046728795.1 Actinomycetota bacterium
ATCCGTGCTCGATTCGTACGTCGCTCCGCCGGACATATCGGGCCCGGGATCCGACAGGTCAATTTTCAGCCACTTTTCTGAGAGCCGCTTTAGGGCTTCCGGTCTTCATGGGCTCGCGAACGCCGTCGGACCGCCGCCCACTCAAGGCCCCCGGCCTCGGCGGGCTCTAGCACTGGATCGGTCAGATGCCGCGAGGCCATTCCCGCTGCGCGGAGGAACACGGATTGGCGCGAGTCTCGACGGTCCCGCCTGCGCCGCACGCGCGGAGGTGACCCGATGATGGCCGAGGAGATTTGGCCCGTCGGAGCCAAACCGCGATTTCAGCGCGTCGCTCCGCGCGGCCACTCCGCTGAGGACCTCGCGGTCTCGAAAGCCGTTGTGGGCCTTACGGTCCACCGAGGGTCGAATCCCGCCCCCTCCGCTTCTTGACCTGTAAAGAGGAACGAGCGGCCAAAGTGGCCCCCAGCGGCCGCTCGCAGTGCCGACCGCGAGGGGATACGCGGTCAGTCGCCCGTTCTGTGCCGGTTGGTGACGAAGATGTCGGTCGAGCCTTCGGGGCCGGGCGCGCGACCGAAGTAGAGGGTCGTGCCGTCCCACGAGATGGAGGGGCGGGTCTCGTTGGCGGCAGTGTTCACCGCCGACCCCAGGTTGACCGGCGCCGACCAGGGATCGTCGACGCTCTCCCGTGTGGCGACCCACAGATCCTGGTCACCTGCCAGGCGGTTGGAGGCAAAGACGATCTCGCGGCCATCCCTGCGGACGTTGGGCTGGATGTCGGAAGCCGGGCTATTGAGCTCCGCGACGGGCTCGGCCGGGCCGAAGCTGTCCTTGCGCAGTCGCCCGCTGACGTAGATGTCGGGACCGCTCGAGAAGTAGAGCGAGGGCCCACCCGCCTTGACGTATGAGGGGCCCATCTCGTCAAGGGGGCTGTTCGGGCCTCCGTCCGAGGTGCACGCGAGGTGCAGCGGGCCGCTCCAGCCATGCGCCGGGTTGTGACGGGCGAAGTAGATGTCGGCCCCACCACAGGCGCCGTCGCCGGCGCGGTTGCTCACGAAAAAGAGCCCGCGACCACGGACGGGCGTGGGGCAGAAGTCGTTGGCGGTCGAGTTGACCGGCGCGCCAAGGTTCTCGGGCGCCCCCCAGGGCGCATTCCGGCTGTCGCGACGCGCGACCCAGATGTCGAGATCCATCCTCGTGTCGCCCGCGAAGCGCGGACGGTTCGAGGCCATGTAGAGGCTCAGCCCGTCCGGTGACTGGATCGGGCAGCCATCCAGCGAAGGAGTGTTCAACTCGCTGCTGGTGCCCGGCACCTGCTCGGCGTTGATCGCCGGCGCCCAGGACGAGAAGCTGGGCATCGCATGGGCCGACGAAGCAGCCACCGCTGAAGAGGCCAGAACGGCGAGGACAAGTGCTCTAGCGGTCATGATTCCCCCTCACTCCGGCTCGCAACATGCGCTCGAACGTACGCCCCGCCGGCAGCAGCGCGGTAACGGCGCGGTAGCAGACGCCTGCAGCGACCGCCAAGGGTGGTTACGTGCGCCCGTACGAGGGCGAGATTGACGTCCGGCTGTTGGGAGCGGTGGAGGTCGCCGCCAACGGGCGGACGGGTGCCCCTTGGCGTTCCGAAGCCGCGGGCCGTGCTTGCGATGCTCCCCCTTGACGCCGGCACGACCGTCTCGACCGACCGCCTGATCGAGGGCCTGTGGGGTGCCGGCCGCCGCAGACGGCAGCGGACCGACATCGTCACGCGTGACCGCGGGTACGAGCTGCGCCTCCGCCCGGACGACGTCGACGCGTGCCGCTTCAAGCGATTGCTCGAGCACGGCGCGGCGCGCGAGGCCCTGGCGCTGTGTTCTTCAGCGGCAGCCTGAAGGCCTCGGACCGATGAAGCGCAGCGACGCCCTCGCGCCCCTCTCCCGCGACCATCAGCACGGACTGGCCGTCGCCCTCCAGCTCAGGCGGGCGACCCCGCAGAGCGCAGAGGCGGCGCGGGAAGCCTTTGCCTTCTGGGCAGTCGAGGACCCGCGCGGCTGAGCCCTCGGTTTCAGCCTCGAGCCCGGTGGAGCCGGTCGGGGCCGCGAGGTCGGTCGCGGGCAGCGAGTTCGCCCAGCGCACATCCACGCGCCGAGCGATGTCATGTCAGCCGAGGGCATTCGGTCAGGGGCCGTGTCGCGTGTCTCGGTGGACCGCGAGACGCTCTTCCGACGTACCCTGGTGGTCGATGCCAACGCGACGAACTGGCGCTGCCTCCGTGGCGGGGGCGCAGTCGCAGCCGGCCTGGCCCCATGCGGCGACGACGAGGCGAGCGCGCCGGCCCAGACCGTGCCCTCGATCCCCGCGGTCGCTGCGAGCCCCTATGGGGCCTCGCCGACGCTTCGCGCGCTGGGTCGACAGCGCGACTGTTCAGGCTTCCAGGACTCGGGCGCTTTCGGGCGCGCTGCCGGGACGGCGCGCGGGGCGAGATCTCCTACAGGGCCGCCCGCCGACCAGCTCGTCACCACCGAGCATCGCCTTGCGTCGTCCAACCGGCGGCTCAAGCCAGGCTCGCGCATCGCCGTCGGGAGCGGTCGTTGGAGCGGACCGCTCGTCGAATGGCGGATAGCGTTCATCAGCGAGGGCCGCATCGAGGTCGCCACTGCGGCCTTCACGATCGGCCTCCTATCCGGCGGTAGTGGCTGCTTCGTCTCCGGGACGGCCACGGTGGGCGAGAGGCGGCGCTGACGCCGGGCACGCCGGCCCCGTCGCAGGGGCCCTGCCGAGGCAGTGGCAATTCCCGGGGCACCGGGCCACTTTCCCGGGTTGACCGAGGTCCCTGCGAAGCGGAGTAGGCTCGGCCTGCTTGGCCTTCCGGAACCACAACGACGCGTCCGTCGGGACCGTCCCCGGTCCGGTCTGACGAATGTCCGCCAGAGCAGAGGTCGTCCGGCGCGCCCACGATGCATTGAACCGCGGCGACGCGCGAGCGCTCGCCGAGCTGTGTGCGCCCGACTTCCGCCTCGACATGTCCGATCGTGTCTTCAATCCCGAGGTGTACTCAGGCCACGACGGCATCCGTCGGTTCGTGACCGAGGTCCACGAGGTCTGGGAGACCTTCACATGGGAGCCGACCGACCTGAAGGAGGCCGGCAACTTCGTCCTCGCCGAGGTGCACTCGGTCGGGCGGGGCCGCGGGAGCGGACTGGAGATCGATCGCCGCAGCGGCATGCTCTGGGAGATCCGGGAGGAAACGCTGCTCGCGATGACGTTCTACCGCGATCCCTTTGCCGCCCGAAAGGCCGCCGGCATCGTTCCCGCCTAAGTTCAATCCGCGAGCCCCAGCAGGCGGTCCATCTGCGCGGCGTACCTCTCCCAGTCGCTGATTCGGAACTCCTCGCCACCGGGGACTTCTGCCACTCGCGCGTCAGCTCATGGACCCTTGGGGCGCCGACGGTCCAGATCAGGCCATGGAAGCTCAGTGCTCGCGTGGAACTGAAGCGCTGCGCTCGCCGAAGTGCGTCGTCGTTCGCCTCGACCGAGGAACGCCTCACGGCGCCCATGAGGTACCTAATCTCGATGCAGGGCTGGTCCGTAGTTCGCGTAGACATCACGCCGCCAGCCGGTATTGCTCCGTGATCCGTGAGTCGCTCGAAGGGACATATCGGGCCCCCGCTACCAGTCGAGACTCGCGATGGGCTACCGGTTCGTCGCTTCGATCTCGCTCCATTTCACCGCGGCTCGCTCGCCAGGCGCCCCATCCCGCCGCTCTCGCGAAGATCGATGGCGACCCATAACCCGGAGGCAGCGGTCAAGGCGGCCACCACCGTAATTGTGGCGCTGAAGTCGATCGCGTCTGCGAGCAGCCCGGCGATTAGCCCGCCGGCGACATAGCCCATGTCGCGCCAGAAGCGGTACACGCCGACCGTCGCTGCTCTGGCCACCGGGGAAACGGCGTCGGAGATGGCGGCGATGAGCGTCGGGTAGACGAGTGCCGTCCCGGCGCCGAGGAGCACCGCAGAGACCGCTGCGATGCCCACGGCGCCATCCGAGGCGGCGAGCACGGAGAGAGCGGCCGCCTGGAGCAGCATCCCGCCGACGATCAGTGGCTTGCGCCCGACCCGGTCGGACCAGTGCCCGGTCCAGATCTGGCCGCTGCCCCAGACGGCTGGGTAGAGCCCGGCGACGAGGCCCACCTCCGGATCGCTGGCTCCCTTGGCGGCGAGGAACAGCGGCACGATGCCCCAGGCCAGCGCATCGTTGAGATTGTTGACGAGCCCCGCCTGCGAGCAGGAGCGCAGCGCAGGCTCCTGGTAGCTGGCAGAGGGGAATGCCTCCCTCAGTCTCGGAGCGGGCTCGTCGCTTTCGTGACCGCTCTGGCGCTGCTCCAGCTCGACATGGCGAGCGGTATCGCGGACGAGCGCCGCCGAAGCAAGGAGCGCGATAAGGGCCACCGCCGCGCCTGCGACGACGAGCACGTCCCGGGCGGCGAAGTCGGCGGCGAGCCAGCCGCTGACTGCCGCCGCGACGGCGACCCCGCCGTAGCCGGCCGACTCGTTGAGCCCGAGGGCGAGGCCACGGCGCCGGGGGCCTACCAGGTCGATCTTCATGACGACGGTCATCGACCAGGCGAGGCCCTGGTTGATGCCGAGGAAGACGTTGGCGGCGACGACCCAGCCCCAGCTCGGAGCGACGGCGATCAACAGCGGGACGGGGAGCGCCAGCGCCCAGCCGAGCACCAGCAGCCGTCGGCGACCCACGCGCTCGGCCAGGGCTCCTGCGCCAAGGTTGGTGAACGACTTGGCCAGCCCGAAGGCGACGATGAACGAGAGGACCGCGGCGCTCGAGCCGACGCCGAAGTCTTGCTCGCCGATCAGCGGCAGGGTTGAGCGCTCCAGTCCCACCATCGCGCCCACGAACGCGTTTACCGCGACCAGAAGGCTGAACTGGGCGGCGTTCTCTCGCAGCCCGAGCTGGACCGAGCCGCCCATGGCGCGGTTATCCCCTGTGGCGCCTCTCGACGTACATGAAGAGCGATGCCCAGACGATGTCGGTCGCGATCCAGGACATCACGATGCGCCGGGAGACCGGATCCATGACTACCGGAGGACTAGGCTCCCAGACACGTTCGCTGCGACGATCTCGGCCTGGTGCTCGGGAGCGGGAGGAAGGTCCTTCAGCAGGCTCTCGACGAAGGCGTCCTCGGACTCGAGCTGGAGGGCGCTGTTGTTGCGGCGCTCGAATCCGATCGTGGAGGCGGGATTCCCGGAGAGCCCGCGGCCACATACCGACCCCGAGTAGTGGCCCGGAAACAGGAGCAGATGGTCCGGGAGCCTGAGGAGCCGCTCGGTCAACGATCGGTACAGGGTCCGGGTCATTTCCTCGACCGTCTGACTGGCGTTCGCGTGCAGGTCGGGACGGCCTGCGTCACCGACGAGGAGCGCGTCGCCGGTAAGCACCATCCAAGGCTCCTGGCCGCGGACCAGGTCGGTCACGAGATAGACGTGGTGGGCGGGCGTGTGGCCCGGCGTAGCGACTGCCTTGACGATGGTGTTGCCGAGCTCTACGACTTCGCCGTCGCCGAGGACGGTGTGTGGGAACTCGACCCCGGTGCCTTCGGGCAGGTAGGCGGTGGCGCCCGTCCGCTCGACGAGCTGCGGCAGGCCCGAGACGTGGTCGGCGTGTACGTGGGTCTCGAAGACCGCGACGATCGGGATGGCCTGTGCCTCGGCGGCGGCCACGTACTCGTCGACGAGCTCTACGTGCGGATCGACGACCGCGAAACGGGCCTTGGACTTGCAGCCGAACAGGTAGGACGCACAGGCCGTGTTGTCGTTCAGGAACTGGCGGAAGAACATTCCGTGGCAACCGTAGGCGAGAAGCGGCTATTCACCAAGGGCAAACGGTCGATAGGGAGGTTTCCGTGGCGGAATGGGATACTCGGCGCAATGGCGTCGGAGCGCGCCGGCCTCCTACGTCAGGCCTACGCGGCCTTCAAGATCGAGCGGTCGCTTCGAGGTCTACACCGAACGGGCTGAGGCCTTCTCCGCCTTCAGCGGCGAGAGCGGAGGCCAGCTGAAGCCAGCGGCGATGCGGCTCATTTCGTGCAGCCCTGGATCGTGACACTGCAGCAGTCCCCGAGCGTCGCCATGAAGGCACGCTCGGCTGGAGTCGGCTCGCGGTCATCCGGGCGCAGGAGCTGGACGCTTCGCTTCATCGGCTCGGCGCCCTCGAACCGGAAGGCCACTAGGTCGCCCCGCCCGACCTCCTCCTCGACCACGAGCCGGGAGACGAAGCCGATGCCGAGCCCGGCTCGCACCGAGCGCTTGATCGCCTCGTTTGAATCGAGCTCCCAGCGCTTGGCCGGCTGGTAACCGAGCCGCGCCAGGAAGCGCTCCGAAACCGCCCGGGTGCTCGAGCCGGACTCCCGCACCAGCAGGACCTGATTAGTGAGCTCGTCCGCGCGCACCTTGCCGCGGCGCAGCCGCAGCTGGCCAGGTGCCGCGATGCCGATCAGCTCGTCATCCAGGAACGGCTCGGAGGCGACCCCCTCCGGGAGGTCGACCTCGCCCGCGACTCCAAGCGAGACCTCCCGCAGCGCGATCCGCTCGGCGACCCAGCGGGAAGGACCGATGACGATGTCCACGTCCACGCCGGGATGACGGTCCGCGAAGCACTGCAGAATCGATGGAAGGACGTACGTCCCGGGCGTCGTCGAGGCGGCGAGCGTCAGCGTGCCGCGCTCGGCGTCGTGCAGTGCGCGCAGGTCCTCCTGCATCGCCTGCAGGGTGTCGAGCACCCGCGCCGCGTGGCCGGCCACAACCTCGCCGGCTTCCGTGAGCTGCGACGAGCGGCCGTTGCGCTCGACGAGCTTCTCGCCGACGGCCGCCTCCAGCGTCTTCAGGTGCTTGGTGGCCGACGGCTGGCCGATGCGGCACGTCTCCGCGGCGGCCGAGATCGACCCGCGGCGCCCGACCTCGACGAGGAGGCGCAGCCGGCTCGGATCGAGCGCGTCGACTATTCCCGGAGAGAAAGACATCTATACAAACCTTCGACTAGCAGCATAGAAGCTTCCGGCGTACGGTCGGCGTCGACTCGCATGCTTTCAAAGGAGGGATCGAATCTATGACGTCGCCCCGGCCTGACCCTCACACCGACATCGGGGGTTGGATGCGCGGCAACCTCTCGATGCAGGGTTATGGCATCAGCGACGGCGAGCGACGGCGGCTGTGGCTCGGGCTCCGGTTTCCCACGGCGCTCTGCCTGGCGCTCGTGGTCACCGCGCTGCTGCTCCAATCGGCCCTGCTGCTGGCCGCCCTCGTACCAATCGGCGCCGTTGCCGGCCGGACCGCGCGCCACCCCTTCGACCACGTCTGGAACCACGCCCTGCGCCGTGTGCTCCGGACTCCCGGGCTGCCTCCGAATCCGATGCGCCGGCGACACGCGTTCAAGCTCGCCACCGTGTGGCTCTCGCTCTGCTCGGGGCTCTTCGCCGCCGGGGCGTCGACCATCGCGCTCGTGCTCGGCGGGATGCTGGTGGCGGTATGCGGTCTCGTGACCGCGACCAACTTTTGCATCCCTTCCCTCATGCTCGGCTGGTGGGATCAGCGCCGCCGGCAGGAGGTGCTCTCATGAAGACGCCGGTACCAGTCGACATCGACGTACTCCGCGACGAGATCCAGAAGACCTACAGCGACGTCTCCACCAAGCCGGAGGAGGAGTTCATCTTCCCCACCGGCCGGAGGTGGGCGGAGGACCTCGGCTACCCGCCCGAGCTGGCGAATGTGCCGGAGGCGTCGGTCGAGAGCTTCGCGGGCGTCGCCAACCACTTCGTGCTCGGCCGGGTCGACGAGGGCGCCACCGTGCTCGACCTCGGCTGCGGCGCCGGAACGGATCTGTTGATCGCGGCGCAGATGGTTGGCCCAGCGGGGAGGGCGATCGGCATCGACATGACCGCCTCGATGCTCGACCGCGTTCGCGAGAGCGCCCAGCGGATGGGCCTCGACAACGTCGAGTTGCACGAGGACCTGATCGAGTCCCTGCCGCTCGAGGACGAATCGGTCGACCTCGTGATCTCCAACGGCGTGATCGACCTCGTACCCGACAAGGACGCGGTCTTCGACGAGATCGACCGGGTTCTGAAGCCCGGCGGCCGATTGCAGATCGCCGACGTGATCATCCACAAGGAGGTGTCAGAGGACGCTCGAAAGCGCATCGACCTCTGGACCGGCTGAATAGCCGGAGCCCTCCTGGAGGGAGAGCACGCGCGCCAGTTGGTGCAGCGAGGGTACGTCGAGATCCAGCAGGGCGACCTGGTCGACACCTACAGCAGGTCGGCGTTCGAGGACACGAGGAGAAAGGCCGAGAAGTTCGGCGCGATGGGTTCGACCATCCGCGCCACGAAAGCGAGGAGAGAGTGATGGCTGATAACGGGAAGGTCGTCGTCGGATGCTCACACGGGGAAGAGGACCCCGACCGGGTGGTGGTGTCCTACCTCACCGCCGGCGCAGCACTGGATGACGGGAAGGATGTGGTGATGTGGCTCACGTCCGACGGCGTGCGGCTGGGACTGCGTGGCTACGCGGACCGCATCCGCGCCGACCAGGATCCGCCTGTCGAGCGTGTGCACGCCCAGTTCGTCGAGAAGGGCGGGCGCTTCTACGTCTGCCCGATCTGCTTCAAGGAGCGCGACCTCGACGAGAGCGAGCTCGTCGAGAACGCCGAGCTCAAGGGTGCGACGCCGCTCATGAAGTTCGCCGGCGAGGGCGCCATGACGTTCACCTACTGAGCATCGGCAGCGCCAACCTGAACGGTAGTCCCAGGCACTCGGAGCAGCCCAGTGCCGCTCCACCAGGGGATCGGACCTCAGCTCCTCCCCGTCCAAGCGACTCATAACCCGAAGGTCGGGGTTTGAATCCCTCCCCGGCTACTACGAAAGGCCCGCCTTGCGGGCCTTTCGTGTGTCTGAGCGCCTGTGAGGTGTCCGGTTCGGTCCTGGTTCCGTTCGCCGTTCCAAGCCTGCCACCAGCACGGAACCCCGACTCTGCGGGGGCGCGGTCGGCAACCCTTATCCGGCCTCGTTCGACGCGAGCAAGCCATCCGCATGGGTAACGCGCGGATACTGTTTCGCTCATGGCCGACATGGCGTCCCCGCCCGAGAGCGTCCGGGAGGGTGAGGCCGCGCTTGCCCGCGGGGCGTGGGATGAGGCGCGGGCGATCTTCGAGCGGCAGCTCGAGGCGCGCGAGACGGTCGAGGCGCTCGAGGGCTTGAGCTGGGCTGCGTGGTGGGTCGAGGACGTGCCCACCTGCCTCGACGCTCGCGAGCGCGCGTACCGGCTCAGCCGCCAAGCCGGAGACATGCGGCGTGCGGCGATGCTCGCGATCTGGCTCGCGGACGATCACCTCGTGCTTCGGGGAGAGCGTGCGATCGCCAACGGCTGGTTCCAGCGCGCCGCTCGCAGCCTCGAGGGGCTCGCGCCCTGTCCCGAGCACGGCTGGCTCGACGCGCTTCTGGGATACATGGCGATGGTCGTGGGCGATCAGGCAAGGGCGAGGGAGCTCGCCGTACGGGCGCGCGAGCTCGGCCGCCGGCTCGCGGTGGTCTCGCTGGAGATGTTCGCGCTCTCCGTCGAGGGCGTCGCCCTGGTCAACGAAGGAGAGGTCGCAGACGGCATGCGCTGCCTCGACGAAGCCACCGCCGCCGCGCTGGCGGGTGAGTTTGAGGAGATCGTGCCGGCGGGATGGACCTGTTGCATCTTGCTGAACGCATGCGAGCGGGTGCGCGACTACGAACGCGCCGCCGAGTGGTGCGGCAGGGTCGAGCAGTTCGGCAACAAGATGAAGATCAACTTCGTCACCGGCGCCTGCCGCGCGCACTACGGCGCCGTGCTGACGTGGCAGGGACGCTGGGCCGAGGCGGAGCGGGAGCTTACGGAGGCGGTCGAGTACCTCGCCGCCCAGCGGCCCGTCTGGAGCGGCCTCCCCATCGTGCGGCTCGCGGATTTGCGCCGGCGCCAGGGGCGGTTCGCCGAGGCGCAGGAGCTCCTCCATCGAGCCGAGGGGAACGCGCTCACCCCGGTGGTGCTGGCCGAGCTTTCGCTCGACCTCGGCCATGCCTCGGCGGCGGCCGATCTTCTCGCGCCGGTGCTTCGACGCGTATCGGCCCCGAACAGGACGTTGCGGGCGGCCCCGTTGGAGGTGATGGTGAGGGCGAAGGCGGCCACGGGCGAGGGTGGGGAGGCGGCCTCCCACCTGTTGGAGCTGCGCGCGATCGCGGAGGCACTGGGCACGCGTCCGCTCTATGCATCGGTGCGCTGTTGCGAGGGGCTCGTCGCGGTGGCCGCGGGTGATCAAGAGGCCGCACGCGCCCGGCTCGAAGACGCCGTGGAGCTCTTCGCCGCGAGCGGTGCGGCCTTTGAGCTCGCACGGGCACGGCTCGAACTCGCGCGGGTGCTCGCGTCGCTCGGTCGCGAGGAGTCGGCGATGCGGGAGGCGACGCTTGCGCTCAGGCGCCTCGACGAGATCGGGGCGGCGGCCGAATCGGCCCGAGCTCGCGAGCTACTGGGAGACCTCGGGGCGCCGACCAGGGCCATGTCTGCCGCACCGCGCGACGCGCTCCTCACCTCGCGGCAGCTCGAGATCCTCCGCCTCGTCTCGGAGGGACTCACCGACGGCGAGATCGCGGCGCGGCTCGTGCTCAGCAAGCACACCGTTCACCGCCACATTCAGAACGCTTACGCCAGGCTGGGCTGCTCCTCACGTGCTGCGGCGGTGGCGGAGGCGAACCGGTTGCAACTGCTGTAGGCCACTGAGCCCGCCCGCGATGGCCTCGACAGGCCATGGCGGAAGTTGGCTCGTTCGGGCGAAGACACCGATTGCCCGCGCGCCGATACTCCCACGCGCCAGTCGAGCAAGCA
>JBKPFJ010000021.1:0-3300 GCA_046728795.1 Actinomycetota bacterium
GTATCGGCGCGCGCGCGGCGGGGGCGGGCTCACCAGCGGCTGGGGCGGCGCGCGGCTCGGCATGCTCGCCGCCGCATCCTGCAGTCCCGACCGCGAGCGTCGCAACCGTCGCGAGCGTGGCGAGACGCCTCCTCACCGTGCGGACGGTAGCGCCGGCGCGCCAGCCGTACACTCGCCGGCGTGCCAACCCCGCTCGAGCGCGCGCCAGAGGAGCTCGGCCGCGGGCACGAGGTGCTCCTCAAGCGGGAGGACGTGCACGAGCTCGGGGCCTTCAAATGGCGCGGCGCCCTCCCCGCGCTGCGCGAGTACGCGGAGCGCGGTGCGCGCACCGTCGTCACCGCGTCGACCGGCAACCATGGCGCCGCGACGGCCTGGGCGGCGCGCGAGCTGGGCATGCACGCCGTGGTCTTCGCCCCCGAGCGCGCCAGCCGCGCCAAGGTGCGCTTGATCGAGTGGCTGGGGGCCGAGCTCAGGCTCACCGGCGCCGACCTGGACGCGGCGAAGGACGAGGCGCTCGCCTTCGCGCGCTCTGCCTTCGCGCCCTGCTTCGAGGACGGCGCGGAGCCGGCCCAGTACCGGGGCTACGAGGCGATCGGCGACGAGATCATGGATGCGCTCGGCGAGCCGCCGGCAGCCGTGGTGGTCCCGGTCGGCAACGGCGCCCTGATGATCGGCATGGCGCGCGCGCTGGCCCGCCGAGCGCCGGCGACCCTGCGCGTTGCCGCCGTGGCCAAGGAGGCGCCGGTGATGGCCGAGAGCATCGCCGCCGGCCACGCCGTGCCGGGCGATCGCGCGGCCACCTTCGCCGACGGGATGGCGGTTCGGGTGGCGATCCCGGTGGCGGTCGAGGCGCTGGCGCCGCTCGTCAGCGAGGTCGTGCTGGTGAGCGAGCGCGAGATCGCCGAGGCCGTGGGTGAGTTCCACCGCGCCGGGATCCGGGCCGAGGGCGCAGCCGCGTCGGCGCTGGCCGCGCTACGCCGCCTCGCCCCGCTCGACGGGGCGGCGGTCCTGGTCGTCACCGGCCGGAACATAGACGACGAGCTCCACTCGCGGGCCGTGGAGCGGCCGGAGAGCTTCCCGGACTAGGACGGGGTTAGGGCCGCTCGGCCAGCGAGCCCGCCTCGGCGCGCGGGTCAGACACGGCGTCCTTCAGCGGCCCGCCGTCGGCGCTGCGGTAGCCGGCGGCCTGCACGCGCGGCCGGGCCGCGTACTCACCCTCGCGCGTGAAGGTGTGCCCGCGGGATTCGAGGTCGGCGATCACCGCCGGGTCGATGCGCGCGTCCTCGATCAGGATGGGCCCCGACGGCGCCTGCTGGGCGTCGAGCCGCTCGGCGTCGACCGCGTGTGCCAGGTCCAGCCCGTACTCGATGCGGTTGAGAAGCGAGAAGAGGGTGCCCATGATGATCCGCGAGCCGCCCGCGCCGCCGGTGACGTCGATGGGCCGGCCGTTCTCGGTGGCGATCGTGGGGCTCATCGACGAGCGCGGCCGCTTGAACGCGCGCGCCTCGTTGGCGGTGCCGGGCGCGCCGAAGTCGGTCATCTCGTTGTTGAGCAGGAAGCCTGTGCCCGGCGCCACCACGGCCGAGCCGAACTCCTGCTCGATCGTGCAGGTGACCGCCACCGCGTTGCCGTTCCGGTCTATTACGGAGATGTGCGTCGTGCTCCCGCCCGTGTACGGCCCGAGCCCCGGCCCGAAGCTGCCCGCGTGCGCCATATCGATCAGGGCCCGGCGTTCCCCGGCGTACTCCTTCGAGATCAACGTGGCCGTCGGCACGTCTACGAAGTCGGGATCGCCCACGTAGGTGTTCCGGTCCTGCCAGGCGAGCTTCTGCGACTCGGCGATCACGTGCAGGGCGTCGGCCGACGACTGCCCCATTCCCTTGAGGTCGAAGCCCTCCAGGGTGTTCAGCATCTCGAGCACGGCGATGCCACCGGACGTCGGCGGCGGCATCGCGACGATCCCGCGTCCCCGGAAGCTGCCGACGAGCGGCTGCCGCCACTTCGCCCGATACGCGCGCAGGTCACTCCCCCTCATCACGGCGGCGTCGCCCTCGATCGGATGCGCGCGGGTGCGGCGCATCTCGGCCGCGATCAGCCTCGCGATGCGGCCGCGGTAGAAGGCGCGTGGCCCGTCCTCGCGAATCAGCTCTAGCGACTCCGCCATGTCCGGCTGGCGGAGGAGCGACCCGGCGGGGTAGGGCGTCTGGCCATCGACCAGGTACTCGTCGGCGGCGGCGGGGAACAGCTTCAGCCGGTCCGCGTTCGCCGCCATGGAGGCCGACAGGGCCGGGGTCACGGTGATGCCCCGGCGAGCCATCCGCTCGGCGGGCCTGATCGCTCGCGCCAGGGAGATGGTCCCGAAGCGGCGCAGCGCCCGCGCCATCCCACGCACCACGCCCGGCACGCCGACCGTGAGGTGCCCGGTGAAGGTCTCGTGGAGGCCCGGCCCCTGGAGGGTCTCGGGCGTGAACGCCGCCGGCGCCGTCTCGCGGAAGTCGAGCGACGCGGTCGTGCCACCGTCGCTCCGGTAGACCAAGAAGCCGCCGCCGCCGATGCCGCAGGACTGCGGGCGTGAGACGCCCATTGCGAAGACGGTGGACGCGGCGGCGTCGACGGCGTTCCCGCCGCGTTCGAGCACGCGCCGCCCGACCCGCGCCGCCTGCTCGTTCTCCGTGGCGACGACGCCGAGCTCGCCGGAAACCGCCTGCCGGAAGCGCGAGCCCTCCTTGGCGCTTGCCGCGGTGAGTGTGGCCGCCAGGAGGACTACGGCGAGGATGAGACCGGCTAGCAGCCTCCGTGGGACTTCCCAGGGGCGTACCCCAGGCGGGGTGCGCCTAATCCGAGGCGCGGGGGCTCAGCGCTTTGTTGGATCGATCGTCGAGGTCGCGGCCTCGCCCGTGGGCGGGTCCACACGCTGCTCGCGCTGGTCGATCGGCTGGTAGGCCCGCTCGCGCTCGCCCGTGTAGATCTGGCGCGGCCGGGCGATCTTCGTCTCCTCGTCCTGGACCATCTCGAGCCACTGGGCGATCCAGCCCGACGTGCGCGGGATCGCGAACATCACCGTGAACATGTCCGTGGGCAGCCCGAGCGCCTCGTAGATCAGCCCCGAGTAGAAGTCGACATTCGGGTAGAGCTTGCGCTCGAGGAAGTAGTCGTCGTCGAGCGCGCGCTTCTCGAGCTCCACGGCGATGTCGAGCTTGGGATTCCTGCCCGTGACCTCGAACACCTCGTCCACGTGCTTTTTGATGATCCGCGCCCGCGGGTCGTAGTTCTTGTAGACGCGGTGCCCGAAGCCCATCA
>JBKPFJ010000171.1:0-27627 GCA_046728795.1 Actinomycetota bacterium
GCTGCGCGGCCAGGTGGCGATCGCCAACGCCCACGTCGCCTACGGGCGCTACCTGGCCCGCTTCGCCGGCGAGCGCTGGGAGGCGCTCGAGGAGCGCGGGGCCAAGCCGCAGCGTCCGCTCTGGGCGAGCACCGGGACCAAAGACCCCAGCTACCCGGACGTCCTCTACGTGGAGAAGCTGATCGCCCCCGGCGTGATCAACACGATGCCCGAGCAGACCCTGCGGGCGTTCGCCGAGCACGGCAACGTCGAGCACGCCCTCGACGCCGACCCCGCCGCGGCGGAAGCGAAGGTCTCCGCCGCCGCCGAGGAAGGCGTCGACCTGGAGACGATCACGGGCGAGCTGGAGCGCGAGGGGGTGAAGGCCTTTCTGCGACTCCTACGACGAGCTGGTCGCCTGCATCGAATCCAAGCTCGGCTCGCTCGCGACGCCGTGAACCTTTAGTCGGACCTCGGGCCGGCCCCCGGAACGTCCTCGGCGCCCAGGTCGGAGGGCTGGGAGTTCCCGGAGGCGGGCGCGGGGCTGCGCCGCCAGCAAGAGGTGGCTGGTCGAGACTGCCTCGGCGACGTCGATCAGCTTGCGGCCCGTTCTCCGCGAGTGCGAGCGGAGTAGCTCGAAGGCTTCGCGCTCGTCGATGCCATAGCGCTCCATCAGGATCCCCTTGGCCCGCTCGGTAAGCGCGCGGCGGCCGAGCGCACCCTCCAGGCGGTGGAACTCGGCGAAGCGGCGCAGGACGATGTCGACCGCCGCCTGGAGCTCCTCCGGGTCGCCGTCGGTGACGTAGGCGAAGATCCCCCGCTTGGCCGCCTCGTTCACGAACTCGGCGTCCTTGGTCGCGAGGATCGCGATCACCGGGCAGGCGGCCTCCTGGACGATCTGCGAGATCAGCTCGAGTGCATGCTCGGAGCTCTCCCCCAAGCCGACCAGCGCCACATCGGGCATCGCCTCGGCCGTGGTGGCCGCCACCTCGGAGACCTCGAGGCTCCGCGCGATCACGTGGTGACCCATCGCCGCAACCAACCCGGTGGTCGTCTTGAGGCGTTCCTTCCGCTCGTTGGCGATCAGGATGCGAAGCTGATCGGGCGCTTCGGGGCTCATTTGCAGCGGCAGTCGCTCGGCACTTGATTGTAATCGCGGTGAGATCTCCCGAGTGGTACGCTCGGAGGCGCTTGGACCCCAGTATCTCGGTCCTCGCAATCTCGACCCCAGCGTCCGGTCGAAAGCGTGCCGGCCCCAGCCCCTCAGGCCGGCGGGAGACACCCGAGACGCAGGAGGTCAGACATGGGAGAGCCCGTCGTGTCTCAGGGGGCGACGCGAGGCGCTTCGGCCGGCTTCACCGCCGCCCCGGCGCGGGCCGACTCGAAGGCGGCGGGGCGATCCGCTCGTAGGGTCACGCCTGGAGCGAGCCACAGGTTCGTCGCGGCAACCGACCAACTCGGCAGCGGAACACCTGTGGTCTCCGTCATGGGGGAGGTCGACCTCGCGACGGCCCGGGCGCTCGAGCGGACGCTGCTCAGCGCGGCTGACCGGACGGGCGAGCTGATCGTCGACTTGAGCAGCTGCAGCTTTCTCGACTCCAGGGGCCTCGGAGCCCTGATCGTGGCGTGGGAGCACCTGGATCGCTCGAACCGGCCGCTGGCGGTCGTGATCTCGAACCCCAACGTGCTGAGGGTCTTCCAGATCACGGGGTTCGACGAGCTACTCGAGATCTACCCGTCGTTGGCAGCGGCCGTCAACGGCAACGGCAATGGTCATGTCTAACTGGCGAGAGCGAGAGTGCGATAGGCAAGCGCGCTGCCGCGAGGAGAACGAGGCGACGGCACGCGGGCGCGCCAGCGCCCCTACCGATGGCCGGATGTCGGATTTCCAGTGCGAGTGCGGCGACCAAGGCTGCACATGCGCGATCCGGCTCACGCTCGCGGAGTACGAGTCGGTGCGCGCCTGCGCGACCCAGTTCGCCATCGCCCGCCACCACGAGAACCCCGAGAGCGAGCAGTTGATTGAGGAGCACGAGCGCTTCGCTGTTGTCGAAGCGGTCTCGGGCGAAGCGGTGAAGCTGGCTCGGAGAAGCAACCCGCGGCACTGGCGGCGGCAGACAAGCTCGGGGATCTGAGGGTGAGCCGAGCCATGGACGAAGGAGAATCTCGGATTCGCTCGGGCGCCCAGGTCGCCGAGACTGTCCCCATCGAGCACGAGGGGGCCGAGCGGGTGGTGCGGACGCTCGCCGTCGGTGTGCCGTTGGCGGCGCTGGGCGCGGCGGGGTGGCTTGCGTGGGGCGGAAGCCTGCATTGGCAGGACCTGTTCGTGCTGGCAATCACCTACCTGCTCACCGGGCTGGGCATCACGGTGGGCTATCACCGGCTGTTCACCCATCGCAGCTTCCAGACCTCGCGGCCGCTGCGAGCGCTGTTCGCCGTGCTGGGATCGATGGGGGTCGAGGGTCCGCTGATCGAGTGGGTCTCAACACACCGCAAGCACCACTGCTTCTCCGACCTCCCGGGCGATCCCCACAGCCCCCACTTGGACGATACGCCGGGGTGGCGCGGGGCGCTGCGCGGGTTAGGCCATGCGCATCTGGGCTGGGTGTTCCGCGGGAAGGACATGGCCAACCCCCGCCGCTTCGCACGGGACCTGCTCGCCGACCGCGACCTTCGCTTCATCAGCCGTACGTTCCCGTTGTGGGTGGCGGTGGGGTTGGCCCTTCCCTTCGGCTTGGGCGTGGCACTGACGGGCTCGGTGGTGGGAGGGCTCACCGGCCTCTTGTGGGGCGGAGCCGTGCGCATTTTCCTCGTGCACCACGCGACCTTCAGCATCAACTCGCTCTGCCACTTCTTCGGCAGGCGACCGTTCGCCACCGGCGACGAATCACGCAACCTCGCCTGGCTGGCGCCGGTCACGTTGGGCGAGGCCTGGCACAACAACCATCACGCCTTCCCCACTTCCGCCCGTCACGGGCTGGGCCGCTGGCAGCTCGATCCCGGCGCCTGGCTCATCACCGCGCTTGAGCGCAGCCGCCTGGCCTGGGGCGTCATCCGGATCGCCCCGGAGCGCCAGCAGGCCAGGCGCGCGCGCCCGCACGCCCCGTCCCTTATCACTCCCAGACCGGAGGCAAGCAAATGAAGATCCTGGACGCCCTACGCAATTTCCGCTCGCACAATGAGGTGTCTGGCGAGAAATCAAGCTCACCAGACGCCGAGCTCCCGTTCCCCGGCTACGACAGGCTCGACGACAAGGAGATCGGCGCGCGGCTCCCTGGGCTCTCGCAGGTCGAGCTGGCCGCCGTCGAGACCTATGAGCGGTCTCACAAGGATCGGCGGGAGGTGCTCGAGAAGCTGCACTACATGCATACGATCGAGCCGCTGCCGGGCTACGACGCTCTAAGCCCTGAGCAGATCGTCGAGGCGCTCGCCGGCGCTGACGCCGAGACGGTCAGGGCCGTGCGCGACTACGAGCGCAAATTCGGACATCGCCCTCAAGTGGCGGAAGCGGCTGCCCGGGTCCTTCCGACGGCGAAGCCGAGCGCCGCGGAGGATCGCGCCGATGAAGAGAAAGCCGGGCGCGTCAGGGAAGGATTCGCGGGTCTCGAGAAAGCCGCCCGCGATCTACGGGACTAGGAGCTCCCCAACAGCCAGCGGTAGCACGCCTCCCCCAATGAGCGAGCGAATGGCGGTCGCCCGATGACAACCATCTCGCTGGCCGTGGGCGTGGGCCTCGTCTGTGCGCTGCTGTCGGCGCTTGGAACGAATCTCGCCTTCCTGTTCAAGCAATGGGGTGCGGTCGCCGCTCCGGACGTCGACATGCGCCATCCCTTGGGCAGCGCGATCGATCTCTTTCGCTCCAGGTGGTGGAGCATCGGCTGGGCGGTCGCGGGGGCTGCGTTCGCGCTGCACGTGGCTGCGCTCAGCCTCGCTCCGATCTCGATCGGCCAGGCGGTGCTCGCGGGAGGCCTCGTCTTCCTGGCAGTGCTCGCCGAGCGCTTCTTCGGCTTCGAGCTGGGCCGTCGCCAGTGGATCGGGATCGGCCTGGTGGCGGTCTCGCTCAGCCTGCTGACAGTGACCGGCGGCGGCGGAGGAAAGGCCCACTCCGGCTACTCGCTCGCGGGGATGATCGTCTTCGAGGGGATCGCCGTCTGCATCGGCGTGCTCCTGGTGGTCTCTCACCTCGTCGAGCGGATCCCGGCCCAGCGCGGCGTGCTGCTCGGGGTTGCCGGCGGGCTCGGGTTCGGGGTCTCAGACGTGGCGATAAAGGCGCTCTCGGGGGACCTCGACAGCGGGCCGGTCGGCCTCCTCAGCCCCTGGAGCGTCGTCATCGTCACGGCCGCGGTCTTCTCGTTCTTCGCCTCTCGCAGCCTCCAGATCGGCGACGGCGTCGCGTTCATCGCCGTCACCTCGGTCGCAGCCAACCTGTCCACGATCCTCGCCGGTCTGGCGGTCTTCGGAGACCGGCTCGGCGACGACCCCCTCGTGGTAGGCGTGCGCCTCGCGGCCTTCGCGCTCATCCTCGCCGGCGCGGCGCTGATCCCGGCGCCCGTGCGCGCCGGCGACGCGCTCGCGGAGCCAACCCTGGAGCCGCGAAGCCCAACCGCGAGTCCAGCGTGACGCCGACCCGGCCCGCTGTCTGTTCAGTCCGAGAAATCAGGGCTCGGCAGGTGTGCGCTCGCCGCCCCTCTACCACCGGCGGAGCTCGCACGACGATGGCGGGCGCCTGCCGAGCCGTGGTACCAATCGTGGTACCAATTTGAGCGAAACTGACCCGACCTGAACGACCGGATTTGGCTCTGCAGAGCCAAATCCGACCCACCTGCCCCGGGGTCCCCTGTTGTGGTCCAGGCGGTCGCGGGTTCGAGTCCCGTCGCTTACCTCTCATACAAGGCTCTCGGCGAGCCACCGGTCGTCGTGTTCGTCGTCGAGGACGACGACAAGGCACGGCAGTTCCTGCGTTCCGCGGACAACGTGATCACCGGGAGGCTGGGTAAGTGGGGGACCCCGGAGGCCAGCTGGGCTGCGCTCGGGCGACGGAGGATGTTCTTCGTCTCGGAGATCGATGCGCATCAGGGCACGCTCCGGGCGCTTCGACTGCCCGAGCACTCGCCGGCGCTCCGGCGGTCACTGCGGCGGCATCGAGGCACTGCCCTCGAGCCCGAGCAGGTGCCGAGCCTGCTGCCTGCGGCATTCCTCAAGCGGTAGCTGCGCCGGCCGTTCGCACCTGAGCCCTTCGTCGCCGAAACCAGTGTCACGGACGGTCGGCCCCAACGTCACCGCTTTCAGTGAAGGGCACTCGCCCTGCGAGCGCCAGCCGACACGCCCGGTGGTCGTCCGGAGCGACAGTTCGAGAGGTACCCGAATGTACGCCTGCTTTCGTGTTGAGTGGCTGTCCGCGCGTGCGCACCGCCGCTCGCTGCGCTACCGGACTGCCGGCTTCACCTGCGACGAGACTCGACACCACTGGGAGTGCCCGGAAGGCCAGCACCTCTGGCCGCGCGAGTTCGACCGCGAGCGCCGGCTGGTGCGCTATCGCGCCAAGGCGCACATCTGCAACGGTGGCGGCCTGCACCGACTAGGACCGCGGCCGCGAGATCGTCGGGTCCCTGGATCCCTGGCCGGATTCCGAAGCCGGCCGCTTCCACCGCGCCATCTCCCTGCTCACGGTCGACCCCGCCGCACTGACCCTCGTCGTCGAAGGGGCCCGCCACCATGAGCCGCCCGAAGCAGCGCTGCCGGTCGGGGTGATGGCCGCTGCGGCGCGCGCCGTGCGCTGGCTGCTGCGCGACCTTTGCGCCCACCCGTCCAACTTCCCGACGCCCACGTCCGGCCCATGGACGCGGGCCGCGCAGCCGCTGGTGCTAACAGAAAGGCGGAGCTTGAGCGCCGCCGCGACCGCATCAAGACCCCGGCGCGGGAGGACGGCGGCGCGGTCCTGCTGACGACAATTGGACGGTCAACGGGTCCGCGCGGCGGGTTCGCGCGATGGTTGAGTCCGCTAATCCCGACTAGACTAGAAGCCGGCTCGTCGCTCCCAGACGCGGTGCGTGACAGCGGTTGACGGACGGACGAGCACCCTCTCCAACGCGATAGCGCTTGTGGTGTCGCGTCCGGGGATCCGCATGGCCCAAGGCTCACCGGCAACATCGGCGACCGAGCACCGGTCTTGGCAGGAGGCACTCGCCCCGTACGCGCGGCCGCGCGTCGGCCGCAGCGCGCTCGATTTCGCGTCGTCGGTCGTGCCTTATCTGGCGCTCTCGGTCGGGATGTACCTCCTACTGGGGGTCTCGTATCCGCTCGCCCTTGCCCTCGTGGTGCCCGCGGCAGGCTTCCTGCTGCGCACGTACATCGTCTTCCACGACTGCGCGCACGGCTCGTTCCTGCCCTCCAAGCGCGGGAACGCATGGCTGGGCACCGCGCTCGGCCTGCTCGTCTTCGCGCCGTTCGTGCGGTGGCGTCACGACCACGCCGTCCATCACGCCACGTCCGGGAACCTGGATCGGCGCGGCGTCGGAGATCTCCCGACGATCACGGTCGCCGAATACGGCGCCCGGTCGCGGCGTGGGCGCCTGGCCTACCGGCTCATCCGCAACCCGGCGGTCATGTTCGGCCTCGGGCCGGTGGTGGCAATGATCGTCGGACCGAGGATCCCGGCGCGGAACGCCCGTCCCCGGATGCGGCGCAGCGTCATCGGGACCGACATCGCGCTGGCGGCGCTAGTCGGCGGGCTGTGCTGGCTCGTGGGCTGGCGCGAGTACGTGATGGTGGCGCTGCCCCCGGCGTTGCTGGCCGGCGCCGCCGGCATCTGGCTCTTCTACGTCCAGCACCAGTTCGAGGACGCCTACTGGCAGAGCACCTCCGACTGGAACTACGCCGACGCGGCGCTGCGCGGCAGCTCGTACCTCAAGCTCGCCAAGCCGCTGCAGTTCTTCACTGGCAACATCGGGCTGCACCACATCCATCACCTCAATGCGGGCATCCCGAACTACAACCTGCAGCGTGCGCACGACGAGAACCCCGTCTTCCACAGCGTGCCGACGCTCTCGCTACGCGACGGCCTGCGTGCTGTGCGGCTGAAGCTCTGGGACGAGGACAGCGGGCGACTGGTCAGGTTCGCGCAGGCGCGCGCCCTCGGGACCGGCTGACCGCAGTGACGCCGAGCGTGCGCTGCCGGCACCATGCCGAGCGTCCGCGTCGGCTGCAACGAGGCCGTGCGCGGGTCGCGGCGACCTCGTCACTGCGGGTCGGCTGACGGGTCCGAAACCGCTTGACGTTTGCCATCGCGCCTCTGTGACCCAGCAGGGCAGCGGACGCTCCATCAGCGCCGCACCGGTCCAGCACGCCGCCCGGATCTTCCCAGTGGCCCCTCGCTGACCTCTGCAGCTGCGCCACCGGCGTCGCCTTCGACCTGCGATCTCAGCTGCTAGCAAAGACTTCGCTGCCGCTCGCGCCGCTGCGCTTCGCTTCGCAGCACACAGTCGCACCAAAGGGCAACCCACTCGATCGATCGGAGGTGACGCGGCGCTTCCAAGAGGTGCCGCGCGGCCGGCGTGCGCCCATTCGCGTCCGAC
This sequence comes from Actinomycetota bacterium, assembly GCA_046728795.1. Lineage (GTDB taxonomy): Bacteria > Actinomycetota > Thermoleophilia > Solirubrobacterales > Thermoleophilaceae > JBKPFJ01. Next base: position 7,554 of record JBKPFJ010000171.1, read on the forward strand.
CTGCGCAACACTTTCGCGACGCGGCTCGCCGCGTCCGTTCAGCCGATGCGCGCTATCCAAGACTTCCTCCGGCTCGCCGACAGCAAGACGACACAGATCTACGCTCACTACGCGCCGTCCGAGCACGAGGTCGAGATGGTCAACAAAGCGTTTGCCGCACAGGGGCCGGATGCCGGAACGGCTCAAGCCAGCGAAAGGGAAGCCTTCGAACCGGAGTCGACGACTGATCCGCCGTCGACGAGCGACCAAGTCGGCAGACTCTCGCTTCGAGCATCGACGGGCGCATCCGTCTAACGTCTGACTCGGGGAAGCGGCGCTGCCGGGGCTCATACGGGTGCGCCGTCACGGTCGATCGGATCCGGCGCGTCGACTGAGACCCCTGCGCTCCTCGGCGAGTCCTCTCTGCCCGCATGGCCCTGGAGTTGACGATGAGGGCATCGCGCCACCTCACTACGCGGGCGAGCTTCGACGATGGCGGCCGTCATCGTACAAGGAGCGCCGCGCGGGGCCCCACGCGTTCGCTGGTCGTCGTTTCTCGAATACGAGCCGGTAGTGGTCGAGCAGCTCCCGCTCGAAGCAGACCATGTTGGCGCTCACACCCGAGGTGAAGGCGAGCCGGAAGTCGGTGCTGGTGAGCCAGCGAGGGAGAAGCTGAAGCTTGAACAGCGTCTTTCTGAGACTCGGCGCCCCGATGCGCCGGTTCCACTGGCGGATGGTTTCGATGTAGTCGAGCCGGCCACTGATGCTTGACAGTAGGCGGAAGTGCGGCTCGGCGCTGCGGATGATCTGCTCCCGGCCAAACGGGAGCCAGGAGCCGGGAAACTGGCGCGCCATGAGAGCGAGGTACCACGCGTCGGAGTCCCGTTCAGGGAGCGCGCGCAGGGCGTCGATGTCGATCTGCTCCACCGGGATCATGTTGCGCCCGAAGACCATCGTCTGCAGGTAAAACCGGCCCTTAGTGGGCAGCACGCTCGCGATCCGGGCGAACAGTCCTCGGTAGATCTCTTCCTGTCGTCCGGCGCGGTAGTCGTCTGGTGAACAGAAGTGCTCGAAGGCGCCGAGGCTCGCCACGGCGTCGAACGGGCCGAAGCTGTGGCGGGTGACCTGCCGCGCGTCGTGGAGGTGGACGTCGAGGCGGTGTCGCCGGCAGGCAGCCGCCTGCGCCGAGGACAAGGTGACGCCAACCGCGGTCCCGCCCCGGTTGCGGATGAAGTTTAGGAGCGCCCCCCAGCCGCAGCCGAGGTCGAGCACCCGGCGGCCGGGCCCGATGCCGATCTGCTCGGCCACGTATTCGTGCTTGCGCCGCTGAGCCTCCTCGAGACTCAGGGTAAAGTCGCCGTCGTACTTGGCGCCGCTGAAGTCCGCGAGCTCCCCCAGGCTGAGCCGGACGATGCGATCGATCAGCGAATAGGTGAACTCGAGATCCTCCCGGTCAGCCATCTCAAACCGGGATGAGAGGGGGCCGCCGGCGCTCGACGAAAGGTGTCCGGAGCTGCGCTGGATCTCGTGCCGGCTGGCCCAATGTGGATCCACTCGAGAAGAGGAGCGGTTTACCATAATTTCTCTCGAGCCAGGTCGGGAGACCCCGGAGTAGACCGTGCGAGCGCCAACGCCGCGGGGCATGCCCGGCGAGACCGGAGCGCTGCGAAGCCCGTCACCGCAGCGGACAACCACCGGCTTTCGCCGGACATGGCTGTCACGACGCAAACTTCGGCTCGTGGCGATGTCGCTCCCGCTCCGGGCGAGCTGGAGATCCCTGAGCTGACACGCCGCCCCCGTCTGCCGTGTCGTGCTCGATCACAAACTGCATCTCAAATCTCCTCGCGGCGGCCGCCTGCCGGGGCCAACTTCGTGGCCATCACCGCGAGACTGTCGATCCGGAGCAGAAGATCGTGCGCACCTCGCCGGGCGAGCAGCTCGAGTACGACGCGCTGGTGCTCGCCCTAGGCGCGGAGCAGATGCCGGCCGCCCCCGGCGTGTTGATGTGGGACGATCGCTCCGACTGTGAGCTGCTCGGCGGGGCTGCTCCAGGACATCGAGCAGGGCTACAGCGAGCCGGGTGGCATTCTAATCCCGCCCGGGCCCGGCTGGCCGCTCCGAGGTTAGGAGCTGGCGCCGCTCATCAAGCTGCAAGCCGACGGCATGGCAGCGGAAATCGAAATGACGATCGTTACGCCCGAACCGCCGCCCGGGCAGCGAGCCGGGGAGCTCGTCGCTAAGGAGCTCGAGCGCGCTCGGATCGCCTCCGTGCTGGCCGCGCACGCCAAGGTCGTTAAGCGTCATGCGTCCGCGGTCGGTGACTGCAGCGCCTTTCCGTTGAAGTCGGGTGGCCTCGCGGGCGAGCAGACTGACGTCGCCGCCGAGCAAATCGCCGCAGCGGCGGGCGTCGACATCCAGCCCCCTCCGTTGATCCCGTGCTTCGTGTGAACCTGGCCGGACTGTCGGCGGGGCGCTTCCTCAGGAGGCTCACCGCGGGCGGCCGGCTTTCGGATGCACCTCCCGGCCACCGGGTGCCGGTCTCACATATCTCCAGCGAGACCTCGCGGGTGGCTGGCGCGGCTACGGCTGATAGGACGCGATCAGCGGGCCACCGGCGGGGCTGACGGCTCGAGCTGACACCGCCGCTATGGTCGCTGTTCCTGGTGCCGCTCTGCCCGGCCTGGGAGCGCAACGGCTTCTCCGGTCGGTTGTCAGCCGCTACCGCGCCGTCCGCAATAGCGCCGGGGCAACTGGCGCCGAGGTCCCCAGCGCTCTACTGGACGCGCATGGGCTGGGAAGGGTGCGCTTTCGAGCTGGGGCCCGGCTTCGTTACCGACCACTACGACGCCGAGACGCGGACCTTGCGCCTGTCCCAGGGGGTGGGGCGCGAGCCCGAGGACCGGGCCCACGCGCGCCCCTGAGCGCCAAGGCGCCGGGCCAGCCGACGCGTTCCCCTCCGCAGGCCCAGTCTGCGGCGCCCCCCTGCCATGCACCGCGGTCTACGTCTCAGAGTGGGCATCCACGCGCCCGCAGCGCTCGGATTGGGGGGTGCCGGGCCGCCGGTCAGTCCGCGACGCCGAAGCGCTCGCGCCAGGGACTGAAGAGGATGCCGAGAGACGCTGGACGTACAAAGAGGTTTCACCGACTTCGTCCCAGCTTGTGGGCCCCGCGGTCCGCGCCGCGCGGTGGGGATGTCTAGGACGTCGCCTGGCCCGTTACCTAACCGCAACGGCGTGGGGCCGAATGTCGCACGGCCTGCACGGCAAGAACGGAGAAGCCGGGACCTGACGGTGATGGGCGTTAGTGAGGCAGGGTCTCGCAGACCTTGCCGTCACCTTCATCGGTTGTCGACTTTGTTGGTTGGCGGATCGAGTCGCCACTCGCGCTGGGACCGGGCGTTCCGCCGCGTGGGGCGTTCCCAAAGTCGGATGAGCCCCTCGGGCGCCGAGAGGGGGAGAATTACAAGTGATGTTCGGAGGACGCACTCTCAAGTGCCGCTACTTGGGCGCCCATCCGCGCAGCCCGACCGCCCAGGGGGCACGCTAAGCATCTCTGCAGGTGTCCGGGACCACTAAGGAGCGCTCACGGCCGCCGACGAGCGGAAGCGACCTCTGCCTAGGTCGAAGTCTCGCCGTGCTGGGCCTCGTAGGACGATCGCCCAGGCCCTGGCAACTTTCTCCCTCGACGTCCGCGGCTCAGTCTCCGGAGCGCTGCTGGCGCTCCTCGGCGTCGGCCTCGCGCTGCTGCTCCTTGCCGGGAGCCGGCTGAGCGCCCGGGATGGAGGGGTCGTTCTGCTTGGATTCCTCAGTCCCGTCTCGTCTCCTCGATCCCTTCCCCGCCTTCGCCCGAGTGCTCCTCCATCCGCTCGGCCTCGGCCTCGAGCCTCTCGCCCTGCTCCTCGTCCTTCACCCGCTCCTCCTTCGATCGCCGTGCCGACCCGTTATCCACCCGCGCGACCAGTCTGTCAAACGGCGCTTCGGGAACTGGGATCGGCTCAAAGCGGCCTGGTTTCCAGGGGGAGACGGTTGGCCGGCTTTCATCGTGCTCGCTCTCGTTCTGCTCTTTAGGGTCCCAGCGTCCCCGGCGGGACCCGCGCGCCTTACCGTCAACCAGCACGGCCTCTAGGCCAGCCGCTTTCTCGTGATCTTCGGATTGATCATCGCACTCGCTTCGGCGGTCGCTACCAACCTCGCCTTTCTGTTCAAGCACCGCGGCGCGGTGCTCGCGCCCCCGATCCGGGTCCGCCAGCCGCTGCGCAGCGCCGCCGGTCTCTTCCGCTCCAAATGGTTCGCGGTCGGCTGGGCCGTGGCGGTCGTGGCCTGGTTTCTGCACGTCGGCGCGCTGGCGCTCGCGCCGCTGTCGATCGTGCAGGCGGTCCTCTCCGGCGGGCTTGTCTTCCTCGCCGTGTTCGCGGAGCGCTTCTTCGGCTTTCAGCTCGGACGACGCCAATGGGTAGGCGTGACGATCACCGCGGCCGGGCTGGTGGTCATCGGACTGACGGGGGGCGGCGCCAACCACCCGCAGCGCGCCTCGCTGGCAGCGCTGATCGCCGTCGAGGGCGCGATCTTCGCGAGCGGCGCCGTGCTCGTCAGGATCTCGGCCCGCCGCCACCTCCTGCCTCGTACCGAGGGACTGATCCTCGGCGCGGCCGCCGGCGCGCTATTCGGGGTCTCCAATGTCGCGATCAAGTACATCACCCAAGCGCCACCAGGACCGCTGTTCGGGTTTGTAAGCCCGTGGGCGCTCACCGCGATGATCGCCGGAGTGATCTCCTTCTACGCCTCTGCCCGCAGCCTCCAAATCGGCAACGGCGTCGAGGTCATCGCGATCACCTCCGTGGCCGCCAACCTCACCGCGATCCTCGGCGGCGTCGTCGTCTTCCACGACCCGATCGGCTCCGGCGCACCCGCGATCACCGCCCGCTTCCTCGCCTTCTGCCTCGTCATCGCCGGCGCTGCGCTCATGCCCGCCCCGATGCGCGCCACCCCCGAAGCGGCCTAGCCCCGCCACGCCGCGCGACCAGCCGATTCCGGGGTTGCTACGGCTTGGGCGCCTCGCCGGAGCACCCGAATCCTTGGCTGCGGGACGGCGCCCGGTGCGTCTCGTCACGGCGCCGGGAGCGACGAGCCCTTGTCCGGCCCGCGCCTCCAGTCAGTGACTGTCTCGTCTACCTCCCCTTTGTCGGCAGGTTGAGCGTCTCCCTCTCGGGGACGCCCTCGCCGAGCTCCTTGTGACGCTCGATCTCCGCATCGAACTCGGCGCCGAAGAGAAGGGCCACGTTGGTGAGCCAGAGCCACCCCACCAGCACGATCGCGCCCGCGAGCGCCCACGTTGGCCACCTGCGAGATGTAGGCGGAGAAGCCGACCGACGCGACGAGCCAGATGAGCACTCCCACGAACGCCCCCGGCGTGACCCAACGAAACGCCCGCTGCTCCACGTCGGGCGTCACGTAATAGATCAGCGCGAAGATCAGCATGGTGATCGCGAGAGCTCCCGGCCAGCGAGCGACACTCCAAACCGATGCGGCGGTCGGACCGAGGCCGATGAAGCCGGAAGAGATCGGAGGCGAATCGGCCGCCGACGAAGAGCATGATCAGGCTCGCCAGCACCAGGCCCATGAGCACGAACGTGAAGGTGATGTCGATCGACTTGCGTCGCAGGAAGCTGCGGCCGCCACCGTCGAGCTCGAAGACCACGTTGAGAGCGCGGCGAGCAGCCTCGAGCACACCGGTGGTGCCGTAGAGGGTGAGGGCGATGCTGATCACGAAGGCCGTCGCGGCTGTTCCCTTGTGCTGGAGGGCTTGGCGCAAGGAGCTGTCCAGGGGCACGAGTGCCGAGTGGGGGACGACCTCCCGCAGGTAGTTGATGATCGCGTTGTAGGTGCTCGGGTACTGACCGAGGAGCCCGAGCAAGGAGAGACCCAGCAGCGTGGCGGGAAAGAGCGACATCAACGAGTAGTACGTAAGGGCCGCCGCGTGATGTGTCATCTGGTCGTCGTAGAACGACACCAGCGTCCGCTTGATCACTGCGCGCGCTGCCCGCATGGGTTCCGTTACTTGTACCCGTCGGCGCAGGAGCAGCTCGCCCACCTCTAGCCTTGCTCTCGGGCTGGCTCGGAGCGCCGGCCCGAGGGACGGTGACCGAGCACCAGCCCGTCGGACTCGCCGCTCCGCGGCCGGGTGGCGATCGCCAACGCCCATCTCGCCTACGGGCGCTACCTCGAGCGCTTCGCCGGCGAGCGCTGGCAGGCGCTTCAGGACGCGGGCGCGACCGCGCAGCGGCCGCGGTGGGCGAGCACCGGGACCAAAGACCCCAGCTACCCGGACGTCCTCTACGTGGAGAAGCTGATCGCTCCCGGCGTGATCAACACGATGCCCGAGCAGACGCTGCGGGCGTTCGCCGAGCACGGCAACGTCGAGCACGCCCTCGACGCCGACCTCGCCGCGACGGAAGCGGTCCTCTCGGCCGCCGCCGCCGAAGGCCTGGACCTGGAGAGGATCACCCGCGAGCTCGAGCGCGAGGGCGTCGAGTCCTTCTGCGATTCCTACGGAGAGCTGCTGAGCTGCATCGAATCCAAGCTCGGCTCGCTCGCGACGCCGTAAGCGGCCTGCGTCTCTCACGCCGGCGTAAGAACCCACGAGCCGGCGACGCGAACCGGGTGATGGGACCAAGGATCGGTCCGGCATCCCCGTCGAGACGAAGCTCGATACCGATGAGCCCGCAGAGGGGCGGTCGCCCGCCGATCTCTCGGAGCGGTCCATACTTCGTGGCAGTTTCTCCAGCGGTGTCGTCCATCACGCCGATCGGCCCACGCTGGTGATTCGCCATCCCAGCCGGGACCGCTCGCGAGCGGCGTAGGCAGAGGCCGGAGAGGCCCGTTGCGGCGGGTTGGCGGCTATGCCCCCATCAGCTCCTACGCGGCGATCGGTGACGGACGCTCGATCGACTGGCTCCCGCTGCCCGAGCTCGATTCCCCGAGCGTCCTCGGCGCCGTTCTCGACACAGACCGCGGCGGGCGCTTCGCGCTCGCCCCCGAGCTGCCCCACACGGTCGAGCGCCGCTATCTGCCAGGCACGAACGTCCTCGAGAGGACCTTCTCGACCGACCGCGGCAGTGTGCGCGTCAGCGACGCGATGACGCTGCCCGGCGGCGGCCTCGGGCCACCGTGCGAGGTCTCACGGCGGGTGGAGGGCATCGAGGGCGGCGTGCCGATGTCGTGGAGCGTCGAGCCGCGCTTCGGCTACGCCGGCGCCTCGACCCGCCTCGGTTGGCGCGCCGGGACGCCGGTCGCCACGGCGGGGGGCGACGCCCTCGCCGTCTGCGCTTTCGGGGCTGGCACGCCGGAGCTCGACCACAGAGCGATTCGCGGGCGGTTCGACGCGCGCGAGGGAAGACAGGGTTGGTCGCGCTGTCCGCCACGCACCACGAGCCGCTCGTGGTCCCGACCCGGTCCGAACTGGAATCGCGGCTCGACGCGACCGCCGCCACCTGGCTCCGCGTTCACGCTCGCGGCCCTCCTCGGGCTCAGTTGCGCGCCGGAGGCGCGCCGTACTTCTGGTGGCTGATGCACGCGTCCCAGCTCACCCACCGCAGCTCCGGGTCCTCTACCGGCCGAACGGCGGGGCGCGGGCGCCCGAGCGGGCGCTGCAGCTGGACGGCTACCGCGGATCGCGCCGGGTGCGCACCGCTGATGACGATGCGTCGGCTTGGGCGATCGCTGGACCGCGGCGACGCCGGGCCGCCGGTCCTCTACCGCCACCGCTCGTGCGGCCGGGTCACGCACGTCGAGCCGCACCTGCGCGGCCTGCGGCGAGATCCTGCCCGGCCGACCTCGACATCGAGCCCGGCCCGGGCCTCGCGGCCGCGAGCGATCACCGAACTCTCCAGGCGGCGGCTGGTCACTGGATGTTCAGCCCCGTGGCCACGGCGTTATGTTCTGGACATGGAGCGCTCGCCGCTGGCTCTGGTGGAGTTCCCCGCCGACGAGCCCGAACGGGCGCTTCGCTTCTGGGGCGGCCTGCTCGGCGTGGAGATGGGAGACCGGGTCGAAGGAGAGGGCGAGGGCTGGCAATCCCGCGGGCGCGCGCCGCTGATCGGGGTGCACGCCCGGGGACCGGGTCCCGGCGACAGCTTCTCCCTTCCCTACTTCGAGGTCGACGATCTCGCGAACGCGCTCAGCCGGGTCCAGTTCCTCGGCGGTAGGGTCATCCATTCCGGCAAGCGGTGGGCGGTGTGCAAGGACTCCGAGGGCAGCCCCTTCGGATTGGCCGCGCGGCCTCCTGGTGGAGGCTCCATTGTCAGATCGTCCTGGACTGCGAGAGGCTCGACCTGACCACGATCCCGATCGTCGCGGGCGCGATCTGCCGAGGCCGACTCGCGCGCCCCCTTCCTGCGGATGACTGAGAGCCGGGCGCCCAACGTCCTGGTCCTCGGAGTCGGCGGGCTCCTCGGCGAGGCATGGATGTCGGGTTTTCTCGCCGGCTCGGCGCAAGCGACGGGCGTCGACTACCGCGACGTGGACGCCTTCGTGGGAACGTCGGCGGGCTCGATCGTGGCCGCACAGCTGGCGGCTGGCGCGGAGCTGCAGCGCCCGCGCAGCTGGGCAGACGCCGGCGGCGGCGGCTGGCCCGAGGACAGTCCCCGCAGCCTTCGAGCGGCAATGGGGCGAGCGGGCCAGCTGTATCTGAGCGCAGTCTCGCCGCTCGCCGCACCAGCGCTCGGCGCTGCGACGCGGGTCGGAGCCCTCGCCCGGGCCGCTCTGCTCGCGTCCGTACCGAGAGGCACGGTTCCACTCGACGACCTTCGCGCGAGAGTGACAGCGCTCAGCTCGAGCTTCGACGGCCGCCTCCGGGTGGTCGCCGTCGACCGCGCCAGCGGCCGGCGGGTGGTCTTCGGCGCCCCCGGTGCGCCGCCGGCCGCCGTCGCGGACGCCGTAGTCGCGTCGTGTGCGATTCCGGGCGTCTTGCGACCGGCTCGGATCGGCGGGCGCGAGTACGTGGACGGCGGAGTCTGGAGCCCCACGAACCTCGACGCGGCGGCCGTCGGCCGGGGCGATCGCGTGCTGTGCCTCGTCCCCACCGCCGTCCTCGGCAGTCCCTCGGCATTTCGCCTACGCACACTCACGGCTGGGTGGCGACTGACGACGGCACTGGAGGCGGAGGCAGCGCGCCGGCGCGGCGCGACGGTCACCGTCCTCGCCCCCGACGCAGGGGCGAGAGCTGCGATGGGCTCGGACCTGATGGACCCCAACCCCCGCGAGCGCGTGCTTGCCGAGGGCTTCAGACAGGGCCGGGCGAATGCTGACTCGAGGTCTGCAGCGGGTGTCCGTTCGGCGTAGGCTGGCGTCGCGCGAGAGCACCACGCGTCCGCGAGGGAGCTAGGCATGCGGCAGCTGAGCCCACTCGACGCGATGTTCCTCAACATCGAGAGCCGGTCCATGGTCGGGCACGTGGGCGGGCTAGCGATCTTCGACCCGTCCGACCTGCCGTCGGGACGGATGAGTGTCGCCGACGTCCGGTCGCTCGTCGAGGAGCGCCTCCACCTGCTGCCGCCCTTCCGCTGGCGGCTGGTGCAGATGCCCCTGGGGCTCGACTATCCGTACTGGATCGAGGCGCCCGAGTTCGACCTCGAGTTCCACGTGCGCGAGATCGCACTGCCGGCCCCCGGGAGCGACCACCAGCTCGCCGAGCAGGTGGGCAGGATCGTGGCGCGGCCGCTCGACCGCAGCCGGCCCCTGTGGGAGCTCTACGTCATCGACGGACTCGAGAGCGGCCACGTCGCCTGGCTCTCCAAAATCCACCACGCGGCGGTCGACGGCATGTCGGGCGCCGAGATCTTGGGCACCCTGATGGACACCAGCACGAAGGGGCGGCAGATCGCCGATCCACCGAAGGACTGGAAGCCCGAGCGAGCGCCGGCGCAGCTTGAGCTGCTCCCGCGGGCGCTGCTCGGGATGGCGGCGCAGCCCGTGCGCGCCCTTCGCGGCACGCCCCGCACCCTCCCCAACCTGGTGGAGCTTCCCGGGGCGAGCAACCTGCCCGGGGTGAGCGCCATCGCGGCGCTCGCCCGGCGGGCGGCCCGCCTGGCGGGGATCGGACCGGGCGAAGGGTCCGTCATCGAGCGCCCGCGCATGAGCGCGCCGCGCACCTCGCTCAACGGAGCCGTCTCACCCCACCGCCGCTTCGCGTTCGCGTCCCTTCCGCTCGACGACGTCAAGGCCGTCAAGACCGCCTCCGGCGCAACCGTCAATGACGTCGTGATGGCGATCTGCGCAGCCGCGCTCCGGCGCTGGCTGATCGACCACGACGAGCTGCCGGAGGATCCGCTCCTGACCGCGGTGCCTGTCTCCGTGCGGACTCCTGAGCAGGAGGGCACCTACGGCAACAGGGTCTCGGTCATCATCGCGCCGCTGCCCACCCACCTGGCCGACCCGCGGGAGCGACTCGAGGCGGTGCACGCGGCAATGCGCTCCGCCAAGGAGCGGCATCAGGCACTGCCGGCCTCGCTGATGCAGGACTACACCCAGTTCATCCCGTCCGCGCTAGCGGCGCGGGCCTCCCGGGCCGCCCTTCGCCTGGCGGCCTCCCAAAGGGTGGTCCCGATCTACAACGTGCTGATCTCGAACGTCCCGGGGCCACAGCACCCGCTTTACTCGGCGGGGGCGCGCCTGGTCGCCAACTACCCCGTCTCCGCGGTCTCGGACGGCGCCGGACTCAACATCACCGTCCTTTCTTACTGCGGTCATCTGGACTTCGGCCTCATCGCCTGCCGCGAGATGGTCCCCGACCTCTGGAAGCTCGCGGCGTATCTGGGCGAGGCGCTGGAGGAGCTCAAGGCGCGGGTGCCCCAAGGGGCCGAGAAGCGAGACGGCGGGGACGGCATGGGGCGAGCAGCCCGTGCCGACGCGAAACGGCCCTGATCGGGAAGACCCGTTCAAAGAGCGGGGTCCGGCGGGAGAGCATTGACACGCAGGCTGCCGGCGCCCTGCGCAAGGCCGGGACGCGCAGGACGGCGTAGGGCTCGGGCCGCCCAGGGACGGCATCAGCTCCGGTAGTGGATGCGCGGACCGCTCGACTCGCGGCGGCCCAGTGCTTGAACACCGCCCGCTCCGTTCCGGCTTCCGCAGCGGGACGACACGCGAGAAGCAGCAGCGCAGGTGGCGGCGGCGCAAAAGCGGACTAGACGGCGTAGAGAAACGTGTAGTCCGCCGTCATGCCCTCCTGGGCCCACTGCGCCAGGCAGTAACGCCAGGTGCCGCCCTTCTCATCTGTGACGTCAATCGTCTTGGGTGGCCGGCCCTCCACGGCTTCGACCTCGACCGTCTTGCCTTGCATAGGCCCGTCCTCTAGGAGCGCCTGCATGGCGGCAGCATACGGCGACTCGTCAGGTCTACGTTGGAGAGCCGTTTCTTCACTAGCCCCGGCCCTCGCGCTCGCGGCGTGCCGTCGCGGCGGGCTCACCATGCTCCTTCCTCCCCGTCCGCGGTGAGCGGCGCGATGGGGGTTCGCGTCCAGGCCAGTCGATGGAATCGCATCAGAGCGACCTCCGCTGCGAATGCGACGCCAGCGCACCGCTACTGCAACCGCCGCATCGAGCGCGCGGGCAGCACCCCTATGGCAAGTGGGTCGCCCTCTTCGGAGAACCGCGCACCTCCTGCGCTACAGCGCCGACCTCCGCGACCCCAGGGTCGCCGCGATCCTCGCGGGCACTTCGCTCGTCGCCTAGTCGTACCTGCTGACGACGGTGCTCGGGGAGGATCTGCCTCCGGCCCTACCCCGAGCGTCCGAGCCGGCGTGGCTCGCGGCGGACTCGGGCAAGACCCGGGCCGCCCGCCTTTCTACTTACGGGGCCGGAGCGGCTCTTGTCGTTCAAGGCTCCACAACGAGCCGTCGCCCGCTGGCCGGCGCTCGGCGCGTCCCTCTCCGACGGTGGTGATCAGCACGGCCTCGACGGCGTCGGGGTCAGGCACGCCGAGGTGCTCGGTCACTCGTTCGCCCGTACCTATGCGAGCGGCCGGGGACCCGTGAGCGCCCAGGGAAGGCGCGCAGCACTTCGAGCGGGTCCTCGGCGGGTGGCCGGCGCTCGAGGGTGGGATCCAGGTTTGCGATCACGACGCGTCGTAGGCCTCGATCGGCTGAAAGCCGCCGGCCTCCAGCCTGTGCCCGTCAGGCCCCTCGAAGACCAGCGACGGCGCCGTGTAGCGCACCGCACCGTCGGTGTCCGCCGCGCGGCCCTGGAACTCGGTCGGTGATCCCGCCGCCGTGCGCGCTCGCTCGCGGTCGCTCTCATAGATGGCCATCACCTCGGGGTCGTCGATGCGGCCCACGACCGCGTCGGCGTCGAGGCCCTCGACGCCCGCCAGCCCGAGCGCAGGGTGTCCGGATCGTCCAGGATGCCGGTGGTCGTGAACTCCGCGAGCGCCAGCGCCCCGCAGCGCCGCTTCCTCCAGTGGGGGCGCGGCCAGACGCGTGGCCACGATCGCCCGGCAGGCCGGAGAGGTGGCGCTCAGCCGCCCCTTCGGGGTGATCTGAAAGGGCATCCCGAAGCGCCGGAAGCGCCCATAGCCGACCGCCGATCGCGTCGGCGTGTAGCCGCGGGCCGCGTACTGGGCGGCGTCCTCGGTGAGCCCGATCATCACGAGCGTCCAGCTGAGCTGTTCGCCGTAGCGCCACCCTCAGGGTCGTGTGGGCCGGCCAGGCGGAGTGGGCCCACGGGCAGCCCGAGTCGGTGAAGTGGGTCACCGCGATCACTACATGATGGTTGTAGCTGGCCTCCGAGCCGGAGCAGCGAAGGCCGCCGGGGGCGGACTCCGCGAGCGCGCCGCCAGCGGTGCGACGGGCCGGCGCCAGGCCGGGCCTCGAAGAGAGCGAGAGCGCTCGGCCCTTTGACTTGGCGTTCGAGACGGAACCGGTGGGGCTCGGCCCGGAACCAAGTGGGCCCGCGTCAATCGCGATCTCGAGAGGCTGGGGGACTCCTGCCACCGCCGAGTACGCCGACTTCGGCCGCCGCCACACGCGGCGCAGCTACCAGGTCCAAGGTGGCTTCGAGGACACAACGCTCAAGCAGAGCGAGCGCGAGCTGCTGCTCGAGGTCTCACATCGCTATGGCGCGAACGCGCCAACCAACAAGGTCCACGCGGAAGCGAGGGTGTGCCTTCCGTATACGACCTGTGGCTAGTCGAGCCCTCGGCGACCGGCTCGCCGCCTAACGACCGCAGAGGTGCTGATCGTGAAAGCGCCCGGAGCCTATGACTCGCCCCGGGCGCGGCTCACGAGGGGTGCGGCGTTGAAGGTCCCGCCGCGGGTCCGTTTGTCAGGGGATGACGACCGTGAAGCCAGAGTTGTCGGTCGGTCCGGCGGTCGCGCTCGCAGGCGAGATGAATTCCGTCCGGAAGGCGAACTCGCCGGCAGGACAGCCGCCGGCCCCACCCTGGAACTGCACGCTGTAGTTGCCCTCTGGGTCGGACGTCTGACTCCAGTCGACCGTCGCTGCCGCGGGGAGCTGAGCGGGGTCGAGGCCCGGCGCGGTGACGCAGTAGAGCCCGGTGCTCGGGCGCGTCGCCTTGCTGATGCCCTTGGCGCTCTGGAGGTCGCAGACGGCGGGGGGCCCTCCGGAACACGTGTGGTTCACGCGGGCGTACGCCCGGGCGGTGCCCGCCGGTCCGGCGGCACCACGTGCTCCCGTCAGGCCTCGAGGCCCCTGTGCTCCTGTAGGTCCCTGCGCTCCTCGCGGCCCGGCGGGTAGCTCGCTCGCCTTGAAGTCGAGCGCGCGAAGCGAATGGTCGTGGACGTCGCGGCTCCGCAGCGAGCCGTCCCGCAGGTCGCGTCCGCTGAGCGAGCTGTCGCGCACCTGCTCACCCGTGATCGAGATCGCTGCGTAGGAGCTGCCGCCGAGCGCGGCGAACAGCGCCAGGCTCGCGACCACATTCGCGTAGCTGAGTCGAAGCTTGAGCTTGCCGTTCACTTAGATCTCCTCGGTCGAGTCCCTTCTCGAGCGAAAAAGGTCTCGTGCTCAAGCCTTTGGCGCCAGGGGGGCTGGCCGCCTCGCTGGGGTCGGTTCTCCGCCAGCAAGCTCGGAAGCGACTCGGCCGTCCGTACTCGGCGGAAACCACGTTCGGCTGCTCAGTATCGTTCGCGGGCTTCATCTCGCGTGGCGAGCTCGACCGCCATCTGCGCCGGATGCGCGCCCGGTACCGGCGACGGCGCGACCTGCTCGTCGAGGCCTTGGCGGACGCCCTACCCGAGGCGAAGGTGCGGGGCATCGCCGCCGGCCTGCATGTCACCGCCGAGCTGCCGGAACACTACGACGAGCAGGCGATCATCGATGAAGCTCGCCTCCGCCGCATCACCTCACCACGATGCGCGACTTCTGGATCGAACCCCACGAAGGGCAGCCGATGTTGCTGCTCGGCTACGGCCAGATCGCGGAGCCGGCGATCCCCGCGAGCGTGGCCGCAGTCGCCGAGGCAGTGCGGGCCGGACGCTCGCGGTAAGGCCGCCGGCCAGTCCCGGGCTGCGCTCGCGACGCTCTGGAGCTTCGCCCTCCGCACCGACTTCGAGGATCACGACGCGGTTATGCGCTTCTACATGCGCGGATGCCTGCTTCTTCCTCGGGTACGCGCTGGAGCCGGCGGCGGTGCTGGCGGGCTGAGCCCGCGCAGACGCCGCATCCGATGGGCGCGGCTGGGTTCGAACCAGCGACCTCTCGCGTGTGAGGCGAGCGCTCTCCCACTGAGCTACGCGCCCGGGGGCGGGGTCCAGTCTAGGCGAGCGCCCTGCTTCGCTCCTCGACCGCTTGCCGGATGCGCTCGGCGACCGCCGGGATCGAGCGCTCCATCATCCGGAAGTCCTGCTCCGTCATGACCACCACGGTTATCGGCGAGCGGGCGATCACCGAGGCGTTGCGCGTCGCGTGGGCGACGATGCCCATCTCGCCTAGGAAGTCGCCCGGCCCGAGGTCGGCGACGTGCTGCCCGTCGCGCACCACCTCGGCACGTCCGGCCTCGATCACGAAGAACTCGTAGGCGAACTCGCCCTCCCGGACCAGCTCCCGCCCCTCGGGGAGGTCCAGCTCGTCTGTATGTGGGGCCAGCGCCTTCCGCTCGCGCTTCGACAGCCCGGAGAAGAGATCCAGCTCCTTCAGACGACGCTCGTCCACATCCACTCCTTCCTGGGGTTCCGGCTCGATCGTCCCACCGGCGCGCGGCCGGGGCAAGCTCCGATACCCTCGCACGCGCGGTGAGCGGGAGGAAGGTCAGCGGCCGCGGACTGCTCCAGGCCGGTGCAGCCGGGGCCGCCGCGGGTGCTCTGGGCGGGCGTGCAGGGCCGGCCGAGGCGCGGCCACGGCAAAGCGCCGCCGCGACGCGGGCGTCGGTCTCTATCCCACGTACGACACCGGCAACAACGTCTTCTTCGCAAACGGCCGGCGCGAGGAGTTCCCCAGCGACACGTCCCTTGGCAGCGCGCCCCGGCGGGGCGCAGACCGTGCCGCTGCGGGTTGCTGAGCAGCTCGGCGATCGGGTGCGGCTGAACTCCCCGGTGCGCGGCATCGACCAGTCGGGAAGCGACGCGCGCCTGCTGCTCGACGGCACCGCCTGCACCGCGAAGCGGGTGATCGTCGCGATGCCGCCGACGCTCGCCGGCCGGCTGATCTACGCGCCCGCGCTGCCGTTGCTTCGCGAGCAGCTCACGCAGCGCATGCCCCAGGGCTCGCTGGTCCTGCTCGGCCCCGGCGCCCTGGTCGACTTCGGCGAGGCGCTGCGCGCTCCCGTCGGCCGGATCCACTGGGCCGGCACCGAGACCTCGACCTACTGGAACGGCTACATGGACGGGGCGGTGCCGTCGGGCGAGTGCGCCGCCACGGAGGTCCTCGCGGCGCTCTAACGGCTACCATCGTCCCCGGACCGTGCTAGGCGGGGAGGTAGCGGTGCCCTGTCACCCGCAATCCGCTCTAGCGGGGCCGAATCCCCGTCCGAGGGGCTCGGCCTTCGGGGCCAGTACGCCGGATAGAGGCGTCGATGGCCGGGTCCCGCGCGGTGGGCGCTCGCGAACCAGGTCAGGTCCGGGAGGAAGCAGCCTTAAGCGATACCGCTCATGCGCCGCGGACCAACCTGGCCGGAGCCGAAATCCGGCGGGCACGCCCGGGGACCGGCTTCGAGGGCGGGACGCACGGTCCGCTCTAGACCGCCGTCCCGTCAGGGACGCGCGCTCGCTGGCCTATGATCCGGCGCTCGTGACCGCACCGTCAGCCGCGCGACAGGCTTTGCTCCCTCTAAGCCGCGCCCGGGCGCGGATCCTCGCTTCCCTCGCCGTGCTGACGGTTGCGTCGTGGGTCGTGGTCGTCTGGCAGTCCGCCACCACCGACACGGAGGGCATGGAGAACATGCTCACGATGGACATGGCGCTGCCGCTCTTCCTCGCCCTCTGGGTGGCGATGATGGTCGCGATGATGTTCCCGACCGCGGCTCCCATGATCCTGACCTTCGCGAGGGTTCAGGAGCGCAAGCAGCAGGGGGGCGGCCCGTACGTCCCGACCTGGGTCTTCGTGAGCGCCTACCTGGCGGTATGGACCGTCTTCGGCGTCCTCGCGTATGCCGCCGCCGTGGGGGCGATGGAGCTGGCGGACAACTCGATGTGGCTGATGGACAACGCGGGGCGCATCGGCGGCGGGATCCTGATCCTGGCGGGCGTCTACCAGCTGTCCCCGGCGAAGGAGGTCTGCCTCTCGAAGTGCCGCTCCCCGCTGGCGTTCGTGCTCGGCTCGTGGCACGAGGGACGCGCGGGAGCGCTTCGCATGGGCCTCGAGCACGGCCTCTTCTGCCTGGGATGCTGCTGGCTCTTCTTCGTGATCGTCTTTCCGCTGGGGATGATGAACGTGGCCGTCCTGGCGGCGCTCGTGCTGCTCGTGTTCGCCGAGAAGGCGCTGCCGTTCGGGCAACGTGCGCGGGTGCTCGCCGCGGCGGGCCTGATCGCCTACGGCTCGGTCGCGGTCATCGTGCCGGACGCGCTGCCGAGCCTGATGGCCTGACCGCTAGTCGGCCGAGGAGTACGCGAACGTCGACTGGTACCCGGTCCTGCCGCGCAGCTCGAAGGCGAGCGGGCCTTCGTCCACCCGCAGCAGGTCGGCGTACAGCTCCGATCCCTCGCGGTGGTGGCCCGGGATGACGCACGTGACCGGCTCTTGGTCGGGGACCGGGCCGCGGACGCGCATCGTCACCTCCGTGCCGGCTCGAAACCAGCCGCGGCGGGATCGGTGCTCGATCTCGATCGGCGCCGCACGCCAGCCGAGCGGGTGGCTCTCCTTCCACACCCACGGGAACTGCCGCAGCGGCGTGCCACCGAGCTGGCCGGTGAGGATGCGCGCGAGCAGCTCGCGCTGGCGGTCGTCGCCGCGCTCGTCGACGAACAGGAAGTAGGTCCAGGGAGACCCGGGCTCGTCGTCCGAGTAGCGCAGGACGAGGACGGCCCCCAGGCCGGAGAGGTCGAGGTCACCGGCGCGTCCTGCCTCGACGAACCAGGACAGTGCGCCCAGGCACTCGCCGTAGGTCGAGCGGCCGCCCCGGCGGCCGCCGATGGTCCGGCAGGGGCAGATCGCCTCGCAGTTGCACGCCTCGAGATACGTCCCAGCGACGGCCCAGTCCGTCACAGCGCCACGATCGCGTCGATCTCCACGTCCGCCCCGCGGGGGAGCGCGGCGGCCTGGATCGCCCCGCGCGCCGGTGGCTCGTCCCCGAAGAACTCCCCGTACACGTCGTTCACGCTCGCGAAGTCGCCCATGTCCGTCAAGTAGACGGTGCAGCGCACGGCGTCCCCGAGCCGCGCTCCCGCCGCCCGGCAGACCGCCTCGAGGTTCTCGAGGCAGCGCCGGGCCTGCCCCGGGGCGCTCTCCTTCACGAGCTCGCCGGTCGACGGGTCGAGCGGGATCTGGCCCGAGCAGAAGAGCAGGTCGCCGGCGCGCACCGCCTGGCTGTAGGGGCCGATGGCCTCCGGCGCCTCGTCGGTGGCGATCGGGGTACGGGTCATTTCTCCTCCTTCGTCGGGTGCGGGAACATTCGCGCATGGCAACCGTCGCCGCCCCGCCGAGCACCGAGACGCTCCGGGCGATCGAGCGTCGCGTGTTGTGGATCGCCACAGCGATCGTGCACCACGCGAACCGCATCAGGCCGAACCGGAGCGGCGTGAAGGTCGGCGGCCACCAGGCCTCGAGCGCGTCGATGGTGAGCCTCATGACCGCCCTCTGGTTCGCGGAGCTGCGCGCCGAGGACCGAGTGTCGGTGAAGCCGCATGCGTCGCCGGTCCTGCACGCGATCAACTACCTGCTGGGCCGCCTGGAGCGCCCGTACCTCGAGACGCTGCGGGCCTACCGCGGGCTCCAGAGCTACCCGAGCCGGACGAAGGACCCCGACCCAGTGGACTACTCGACGGGCTCCGTCGGGATCGGCGCTACGGCGCCGATCTGGGGCGCGATCGCGCGTCGCTACCTCGACACCCACCGCTTCGAGGCCGGGCCGCGGGGCAGGCAGATCGCCCTGCTCGGCGACGCCGAGCTCGACGAGGGCGCCGTGTGGGAGGCGATCGCCGATCCGTCCGTGGCGAAGCTGGGCGAGGTGCTGTGGGTGATCGACCTGAACCGACAGTCGCTCGACCGCGTCGTGCCGGACATCGCCGCGGGCCGGCTGGCCGACATGTTCGAGGCCGCCGGCTGGCAGTGCCTGACGGTCAAGTACGGCCGGCGGCTCGAGGCGCTCTACGAGCGCGACGGCGGCCAGGCGCTGCGCCGCCGCATCGACGAGATGCGCAACGAGGAGTACCAGCGGCTGCTGCGGGTGGAGGACGCGGACGAGCTGCGGGAGCGACTCCCGAACGGCTCCCGCGCCCTTAAGCGGCTGGTGTCGGAGCTCGAGGACGCGGAGCTGCGCGCGGCCCTGCGCGACCTCGGGGGACACGACCTCGACAAGCTGCTCGAGGCCTACCGCGCGGTGGCGGCCGACCGGCCCACGGTGATCTTCGCCTACACGATCAAGGGCTGGTCGCTGCCGACCGAGGGCCACCCGGCGAACCACTCGGCGCTGCTCACGAAGGACCAGTTCGCCGAGCTGGGCGGCCAGCTCGGCACCGATCCGGGCGACCCGTGGGCCGAGTTCCCCGCCGACAGCGAGGAGGCTCAGGTCTGCGCCGAGGTGGCCGCTCGCCTGAGCCGATCCGAGCCGGAGCGGCGCGAGCCGCCACCGATGCCCCCGCAGCTGGGCCGCACCCACCGCGGGAAGGAGTCGACCCAGCAGGCCTTCGGGCGCTTCTTCGTCGACCTCGTGCACGAGGCGCCCGAGGTCGCGGAGCGGGTGGTGACAGTGTCGCCCGACGTGGCCAGCTCCACGAACCTCGGCGGCTGGATCAACAAGGAGGGCATCTTCTCAGTAGGCGAGCGCCGCGACTGGTTCGAGGACGACCCGGACACGATCGTCCACTGGCACGAGACGCCGGCCGGCCGGCACGTGGAGCTCGGGATCGCCGAGACGAGCCTGGTCGGGCTGCTGGGCGAGCTCGGCGCAACCTGGAGCCGCTACGGCCAGCCGCTCCTGCCGATCGGCACGCTCTACGACCCCTTCGTGGGGCGGGCGCTCGAGCCCTGGGCGTTTGGCATCTACGCCGGCGGACAGTCGATCCTGATCGGCACCCCCAGTGGCGTCTCGCTCGCTCCCGAGGGCGGCGCCCACCAGTCGATCGTCACCCCCTCGATCGGGATCGAGCAGCCGGGCTGCACGGTCTGGGAGCCGGCCTTCGGCAAGGACTTCGAGTGGGCTCTGCTCGACGCGCTCTCCCGGCTCGGCCGTGCCGACGGCTCGTCCGCGTACTTCCGGCTCTCGACGCGTCCGATCGACCAGGCGCTCGCGGGCGAGCCTAGCGAGGAGCGCCGCCGGGCGGTGCTATCCGGTGGTTACGTCCTGCGGCGGGCGGAGGGCAGGCCGCGGGTCTGCCTGGTGGGGATGGGCGCCGTGATGCCCGAGGTGCTCGCGGCCGCCGACGAGCTCGAGGGTCAGGCCGACGTCGTCTGCGTCACGAGCGCCGACAGGCTGTTCCGCGCGGTGCGGGCGCGCAG
>JBKPFJ010000158.1:0-4981 GCA_046728795.1 Actinomycetota bacterium
GCACGACCCGTTGGACTTTCTTCCAGTGGACCGCGTCCATGTCCACGATCAGGTCCTTCAGCACCGGCATGTTCCCCATCGGCTCGACGGTGATCGCGCCGTCGCGCGCCTCCCGCGCCGCGTCCGAGAGGCGCGTGTGGCAGGCGAGCCGCGACTGGCCGTTGATGCGAACCCCGCACGAGCCGCAGATGGCCGCTCGGCAGGAACAGCGGAGGGCCAGCGTGGCGTCCTCGTCGTGGCGCACCTGGAGGATGCCGTCGAGCACCGAGCGCTCGGGGTCGAGCTCGACGCGGAAGTCCTGCCAGTACGCGGGCTCGCCCGACTCGGGGTCGTAGCGGCGGACCTTGAGCGTGTAGGCCTCGGGAGCGATCAGTATTTCCTCTCCTCCGGCTCCCACTGGGTGAGCGTGACGTCCGAGTAGCTGACCTCCGGCTCGTCGCGGTTCGGGCTCACGTTGATGTGCTTGAGCCAGTCCTCGTCGTTGCGCTCCGGGAAGTCGGTGCGGTACTGCGCGCCGCGCGACTCCTTGCGCTCGATCGCGGAGACCACGATGCATTCGGCGTTGTCGAGCATGAACTGCAGCTCGAGCGTGCCAAGCACGTCCTGGTTGAAGATCGTGCCCTTGTCGTCGACGGCCACCGTCCGGGCCTCCTCCTTCAGGCGGCGCACGATGTCGAGGGCGGTGCGGAGGCCGTCCTCGTCGCGGAACACCGCGCAGTACTTGTCCATCGTGGCCCCGAGGTCGGCCTTGAGCTCGGACACCCGCCGCCCGCTCCGCTCCCGACCGACGAGCTCGCCGATCATCCGCTCCTCGTCCGCCAGCGCGGCACGGGAGGGCTCGGGCTGGGCCATCCCTCGCGTGGTGCGAGCGGCGTGCTCTCCCGAGCGGCGGCCGAAGACGAGCGTGTCGAGCAGCGAGTTGGCTCCCAGGCGGTTGCCGCCGTGCACCGACACGCAGGCGCATTCACCCGCGGCATAGAGGCCCGGGATCGGGGTCTGCCCCTGCACGTCCGTGTGGATCCCGCCCATGACGTAGTGGTTGCCCGGCTTGATGTGGATGGGCTCGCGCGTGATATCGACGCCGGCGAAGTCGCGGCCCACGTTCACGATCTCGCGCAGGGCCTCGTGGATCCGCTTGCGCGGGACCACGGTGATGTCGAGCGCCACGGTGCCGTCGGGAAAGCCGCGGCCCTCGTTGATCTCGGTCTGCTCCGCCCGCGACACCACGTCGCGCGAGGCGAGCTCCATCTTGTTCGGCGCGTACTTCTCCATGAACCGCTCGCCGGCGGCGTTGTAGAGATGGGCCCCCTCGCCGCGGGCGCCCTCGGTGATGAGCAGCCCGATCCCGGCCAGCGTGGTGGGGTGGTACTGGATCATCTCCATGTCCATCAACGGCGCGCCGACGCGGTAGGCCATGGCGATCCCGTCCCCGGTGCAGACGAGCGCGTTCGTCGTCGGGTCGTAGAGCTGGCCGTTGCCCCCGGTGGCGAGGATCACCGCCTTCGCCGCGAACAGCTCCATCGAGCCGTCGCGGATGTTGCGGGTCACCGCGCCGGCGATCCGCCCGTCGTCGTCCTGGACCAGCGCCGTGGTGAACCACTCCTCGTAGCGATAGACCTCGTTGTGCTTCATCAGCTGCTCGTACAGCACGTGGAGGATTGCCTGGCCCGTGATGTCCGCCACGTAGTAGGTACGGGCCGCCGAGGCGCCGCCGAAGGCGCGTGTGCCGAGCCGGCCCTCCTCGTTGCGGTGGAAGGTCACGCCCTTGTGCTCGAGATCGAGGATCTCGCCGGGGGCCTCCCGGCACATGATCTCGATGGCGTCCTGGTCGCCCAGGTAGTCGGAGCCCTTGACCGTGTCGAAGGCGTGGGACTCCCAGGAGTCCTCGGGATTGAGCGCGGCGTTGATCCCGCCCTGGGCGGCATTCGAGTGCGAGCGCACCGGGTGGACCTTGGAGATGATCCCCACCGCGGCCCCCGCGTCGGCCGCCGCGAGGGCTGCGCGCTGGCCGGCGAGGCCGGCTCCTATGACGAGGACGTCGTGCCGAGGCATTCCGGGGGGCGGCGGATTCTAGGCGCCGACCGGTCGCACCGCCTGACGCACGCGGTCGATCGTGACGATCCCCCGCAGGACGCCGCCCTCGTCCACGGCCATGATCGCCCCCAGGCGCTGGAGCCCTTCCCGGCCGAGCAGCGACTCGAGCGGCTCCTCGAGGCCGATCCGGAGCGAGCTGTCCGCCGCGTCCGTGGCCATCGCCGAGGCGACCATGCGTCCGGCGCGCACCGGCTCGGGGAGCGCCTCCACCGTCTGCCTGATCAGCACGCCGACGAGGCGGCCGCGGGCGTCGATCACCGGGAACCAGGGCCAGCCGTAGCGGAGGAAGTACTCGTCGAAGGCCCGGTCGAGGGTGAGCTCCGCCGGGATGGCCACCGGCTCGGCGTCCATGACGTCCGCCACCCGTAGCCCCTCGATGCGCCCCGTCACCTCGGCCTGGTAGTCGGCCTGGCGCGCAGCGGAGTTCAGGAAGATGCCCACGAAGACGAGCCAGATGCCGCTGATCACGCTCCCGGTGAACAGGAACAGGAACGCGCCGCCGCCGATCATGAGGTAGGCGAAGCCACGGCCGAGGCGCGCGGCCAGGCGGGTGGCGCGGGTGCGGTCGCCGGTGCGCCACCAGGCGATCGCCCGGGCGATGCGCCCGCCGTCGAGCGGGAAACCGGGGATCAGGTTGAAGACGAGCAGGATCAGGTTGATCGAGGCCAGATAGCTGAAGACGGCGGCCGTGGCGCCGAAGGCGCCCGCCTCGTAGCGGGTGGCCCGCAGCGCCTCGTCGACGCTGGATACGAGGGAGGCCACGCCGAAGCAGACGACGACGATCACCAGCGTTACGAGCGGCCCGGCGGCCGCGACGCGGAATTCGACGCCCGGCGAGGTGGTGTCGCGCTCCATCTTCGCGACCCCGCCGAACATCCACAGGTCGATGCCCAAGATGCCGATGCCGTTGCGAATCGCCACAACGGCGTGCCCCAGCTCGTGCAGCAGCACCGACAGGAAGAAGAGCAGCGCGCTCACCACGGCGAGCGTGAAGCTCTTGCCGTCCTGCCCGGGAAACAGGTCGCCGTAGTAGCCGGACAGCGACCAGATGATCAGGAAGAGGATGAAGAACCAGCTCGGATCGACCCCGATACGGATCCCGAAGACACGGACAAGCCGGATTGAGCCGCCTCCGAACACGGCCTAAATCGTACCTGTGGTATACCGATACGGACCCGTCTCGTATCGGAGAAAGGAGAGGACCGCGTGGATCGCAAGTGGTGGACCCTCCTCGCCGTCTGCCTGGGCACGTTCATGCTGCTGCTCGACATCACGGTCGTGAACGTCGCCCTCCCGGACATCCAGAAGGAGCTCCACTCGAGCTTCTCGGATCTCCAGTGGGTGGTGGACGCCTACGCGCTGATGCTCGCCGCCCTGCTCCTCACCGGGGGCTCGATGGCGGACCTCTTCGGGCGGCGGCGCGTGTTCGCCATCGGCCTCGTGGTCTTCACGAGCGCCTCGGTCCTGTGCGGGCTTGCCACGACGCCGCTGTTCCTCAACCTGGCCCGGGGGCTCCAGGGGGCGGGCGGGGCGCTCATGTTCGCCACCTCGCTGGCGCTGCTGGCGCAGGAGTTCCAGGGGCGCGAGCGCGGCACGGCGTTCGGCGCCTGGGGCGCCACGACCGGGGCCGCCGTCGCCGTCGGCCCGCTGATCGGCGGAGTGCTCACCGACGGCCTCGGCTGGGAGTGGATCTTCTTCGTGAACGCGCCGATCGGCGCCTTGACCCTGGCCGTGACCCTCACCCGGCTGGGCGAGGCAAGAGGCCCGGGGAGCGCCGCCATCGACTGGCCGGGCCTCGTCCTCTGGACGGGCGGCCTCTTCGCCCTGGTGCTCGCGTTGATTCGGGGGAACGACGACGGGTGGGGCTCGACGGTGATCGTGGCGCTGCTCGTGACCGCCGGTGTATCGCTCGCCTCGTTCGTGGCCTGGGAGCGCATCGCGCCGCAGCCGATGCTCGATCTGCGGCTATTCCGCAAGCCGGCCTTCGACGGCGCGTCGATCACCGCCTTCGCGCTCTCCGCCTCGATGTTCGCGATGTTCCTCTACATCGTGCTCTACATCCAGAACGTGCTTGGCTACTCGCCGCTCGAGGCGGGCCTTCGCTTCCTGCCGGTGACGCTGCTCTCCTTCGTGGTGGCGCCGGTGGCGGGGAAGCTCTCCGCACGGCTGCCGATCCGCGGCTTCCTCGGAGGCGGGCTGACGCTCGTGGGGCTCGGCCTCGTCCTCATGCACGGGCTGACCCTCCAGTCAGACTGGACCGCGCTGCTAGGCGGCTTCATCCTGGCCGGCGCCGGGATCGGGCTGATCAACCCGCCGCTCGCGTCCGCCGCCGTGAGCGTCGTCGAGCCCCAGCGCAGCGGCATGGCGTCCGGCATCAACAGCACATTCCGGCAGGTGGGGATCGCCACGGGGATCGCCGGGCTGGGCGCGGTCTTCCAAAGCCGCGTCGAGGCCAAGCTGACCGACCTGCTCGCCGCGGTTCCCGGTCTCCCGCCGGGCAAGGCCGAGGCGCTCGCGGGCAGCGTCTCGAGCGGCGGCGGCCAGGGCGCCCTCCGGGGCGCGCCGCCGGACGTGCGGGCGGCGGTGGCGCGGGCCTCGAAGGAGGCCTTCATCGGCGGGCTCAACGAGATCTTCCTGATCGGGGCGGCGGTGGCGTTCGTGGGCGCGGTGCTGGCCTTCGTCCTAACCCGCGATCGCGACTTCGTAGTGGCCGCGGCCCCGGAGGGCGCGGCGGCGTGAGCCACCCCGAGAAGCGCCGCGCCCACCGGGTGGCGCGGCGGGCGCTTCGCGAGGAGCCCCACGTCCAACGCGGGCGGCCGCGCGATCCCGAGGTCGACGCTGCAATCCTCGCGGCCGCGGCTCGTATCCTGCGCGAGCGCGGCTACGC
>JBKPFJ010000147.1:0-6912 GCA_046728795.1 Actinomycetota bacterium
CCACGCAGCCGACGTGTGCCCGCATCGTGTCGACAAGGTCAGCGGCCACCGCCGCCGCCTCGGCCGGCTCGACCGCCCGCGAGGTGCGCTTCAGCGCCGGGTTCGGGTACAGCAGGATGTCCCGGACCGCCATGCCGTCCGGCTAGAGCACGTCCTGCTCCAGCTCTCGGACGGTGACGTCGAGACCCTCCCGTTCGCCCACCGCGGCGAGCGCGGTCTCGAGCCCGGTCGCGGCCTCCGGGGCGGGAACGGCCACCTCCATCATCAGCGTGTAGAGCGGCGCTCCGCCTTCGCCGGGCACGAGCCTGGTGTTGAGGTCCACGATGTCGATGCCTCGAGCGGCCAGCACACTGGTCGCCGCGTGGACGATGCCCGGGTGGTCCACGCCGTAGAGCGTCACCATGTGCGTGGGCTCCGGCGCATGGGGCTCGAGCTCGCCCACGTCCTGGAGCGCGATCGCCTCGAGCCCGAGCTCCTCCGCGGCGGTGCGGAGGTCCTTGTCGAGCAGCGCGCGGTCAACCTCGGCCGCGGCGCCCACGATCAGCATCATCGTGAAGTGGCCGCGCAGAATCGTCATCTGCGAGTCCTCGATGTTCAGCCGGTGCTCGAGGAGCACCCCGGTCACCCGGGCGACGATCCCCGGCCGGTCCCGTCCAATCGCCGACAGGGCGAAGTGGCGCACGCGCCGAGCATATGGGAGACCTCGCCTCCCGGGCCCTAGACTGAGGCGGGCATGGCCTTCCCCGCCACCCGTATGCGGCGCCTACGCAAGTCGGGCGTGCTGCGCGACATGGTCCGCGAGATCGACCTCTCGCCGTCGCACCTCGTGCTGCCACTGTTCGTGCAGCTCGGCGAGGACAGCCGCACGCCGGTCGAGGCGATGCCCGGGGTCGAGCGCCTGTCGATCTCGCACGCCGTGGAGGAGGCCGGCGAGGCGCATGCAGTGGGCATTCCCTCCGCCCTCCTCTTCGGTGTGCCCGCGGAGAAGGACGAGCAGGGCTCGGGCGCCTACGACGACGAGGGCGTCGTACAGCTGGCCGTCCGGGCGCTGAAGGAGGCGCACCCGGAGCTCGTCGTGATCACCGACGTGTGCCTCTGCGCCTACACCTCGCACGGTCACTGCGGGGTGGTGCGCGACGACGGCGCGATCGACAACGACGTGACGCTCGAGCTGCTAGCCAAGACAGCGATCTCGCACGCCCAGGCGGGCGCCGACGCCGTGGCGCCGAGCGACATGATGGACGGCCGGGTGGGTGCGCTCCGCTCGCAGCTCGACGCGGAGGGCATGAAGGACACCCCCATCGTCGCCTACTCGGTCAAGTTCGCCTCAGCCTTCTACGGCCCCTTCCGCGAGGCCCAGGACTCGACGCCCGCCTTCGGCGACAGGCGCACGTACCAGATGGACCCCGCCAACGCGGACGAGGCCGTGCGCGAGGCGCTGCTCGACGTGGAGGAGGGCGCCGACGTGGTGATGATCAAGCCGGCGCTGCCCTACCTCGACGTGATCCGCCGGGTAAAGGATGCCACGCTGCTGCCCGTGGCCGCCTACAACGTGAGCGGCGAGTACTCGATGATCAAGGCGGCTGCCGCCGCCGGCTACCTGGACGAGCGGGCCACGGTGCTCGAGGTTCTCACCTCGATCCGCCGCGCCGGCGCCGACATCGTGATCACCTACTTCGCGAAGGACGCGGCCGAGTGGCTTCGCTGAAGGTGCGGAGCCGAAGGGGCGGCTCCGCGGTCCCGCTCGACGAGCTGGACAAGCGGCTGCTGAACCTGCTCCAGGGGAGCTTCCCGCTCGCCGAGCGTCCGTTCGCGCACGTGGCCTCGCTCGCCGGCGCCACCGAGGGGGAGGTGATGCGCCGCACCCGCCGCCTGCTCGACGAGCGCATCATCCGCGAGCTCACGCCGATCTTCGACACGCGCGTGCTGGGCTACAAGTCCATGCTGGTGGCCGCGAGGATCGACCCGGAGCACCCGCACCGGGCGGCGCGGATCGTCAACTCGCACCCCGGCGTCTCGCACAACTATCTGCGCAGCCACGACTTCAACCTGTGGTTCACGATCGCCGTGGAGCCGGACTCCCGCCTCGGCTTGGACGGGACGCTCGAGGTGCTCCAGCGGCTCACCGGTGCCGAGTCGGTCCGCCAGCTGCCCACGCTCAGGCTGTTCAAGATCCGCATGGATCTGGAGATGGAGCGCGGCACGGAGGCGCTGGCCGCGGCCGGCGTCGCCGAGGAACCCAAGGAGCCCGACCCCATCGAGCTCTCGGAGCTCGACGTCGCGGTGATCCGCACCGCCCAGGGACCGATGGACGTGTGCGAGGAGCCCTACGCCGCCGCGGCCGCGGAGCTCGGGCTGACCCAGCGCGCCCTCCTCGAGCACCTCGAGTCGATGCGCGAACGCCGCGCCCTGCGGCGTGTCGCGGCCATCCTCTTTCACCGCCGGGCCGGCTTCTCAGCGAACGGGATGGGGGTCTGGCGGGTGCCGGACGAGCGGATCATGGAGATCGGCCCGCGCATGGCGGCCTTCCGCGGCATCTCGCACTGCTACCAGCGACCCACTTACCCGGACTGGCCGTACTCGGTCTTCACGATGGCGCACGGCCGCTCCAAGCAGGAGTGCGACGCGATCCTCGACTCGATCGCGGAGCAGACGGGCATCGAGGATCGCCGCACGCTCTACTCCTCGACCGAGTTCAAGAAGATCCGCCTCCTCTACTTCACGGACGAGCACAAGAAGTGGGAAGCGGAGTTCGCGTAGACCTCCGCTCCGCCGAGCTCTACGAGCGCGCCCTGGGGCTAATGCCCGGCGGCGTCAACTCGCCGGTGCGCGCCATGCGGGCGATCGGGCGCGAGCCGATCTTCGTCGCCCGTGGCGAGGCCGCCGAGCTGATCGACGTGGACGGCAACCGCTACGTCGACTGGGTCATGTCCTGGGGGCCGCTCGTGGCCGGCCACGCGCATCCGGAGGTCGTGGCCGCGGTGACGGCGGCCGCCGGCGCCGGCACCAGCTACGGGGCGCCGACGGAGGCCGAGGTCGAGCTCGCCGCGGAGGTCGTGGAGCGCGTGCCGAGCGCGGAGATGGTGCGGATGACCTCCTCGGGCACGGAGGCCAGCATGAGCGCGGTCCGCCTCGCCCGCGCCGCCACCGGCCGCGACGCCGTGCTCAAGTTCGCCGGCGCCTACCACGGCCACGTGGACGCCCTCCTGGCTGACGCGGGATCGGGGCTCGCGACTGCGCGAGGTGCCCGCGAAGCGGGTAATCGCGCGGGGTCCGCGAAGCGTGACCCCGCCAGCGGCGCCAGCAGCGGCGTTCCGGCCAGCCCCGGCGTGACGCCGGCGCAGGCCGCCGACACGATCGTGGTTCCCTGGAACGACAGGGACGCCGTGGACCGCGCCCTGGCCGAGCGGGAGGTGGCCGCCATCATCGCCGAGCCCTACCCGGCGAACATGGGGCTCGTCCCGCCGGCCGCGGGATTCCTCCGCTTCCTGCGCGAGCGGGCCCGCGCCAGCGGCGCGCTGCTCGTGTTCGACGAGGTGATCTCCGGCTTCCGCGTAGGGCGCGGTGGTGCCCAGGAGCGGGAGGGCGTGCTGCCGGATCTCACCGTGCTGGGGAAGGTGATCGGCGGCGGCCTGCCGGCGGCGGCCTACGCCGGCTCCCGCGAGCTGATGGAGCGGGTGGCGCCCGCGGGCGAGGTCTACCAGGCGGGAACGCTGTCGGGTAACCCCCTGGCCACCGCCGCCGGCCTCGCCACCCTGCGGCTGCTCGGCGCCTCCGCGTACGAACGGCTCGGGGCGCTAGCCCGAGCGCTGGCGGAGGGTCTCGAGGAGGCGGCCCGCGAGGCCGGAGTGCCCGCCAGCGCCCGGCACTTCCCGGGGCTCGTGACGCTCTTCTTCCGGGAGTCGACTCCGCGGGACTACGACGAGGCGCGCGAGTGCGACCTCCACGCCCACGCCGCGTTCTGCCGGGCGATGCTCGACCGCGGCGTCTACCTGCCGCCATCCCAGTTCGAAGCCTGGTTCCCCTCGCTCGCGCACGAGGCCGGGCACGTCGAGCGCACGCTCGACGCCGCGCGGGAGGCGTTGCGGGCGTGAGCGTGCTGGTAGAGCTGATCGCAGCGGTGGGCGCCGCGCTGGGCGCCCACGCCGTGGCCGACCCGGGCGAGGGGCGCTTCGACGGCACGGTCGAGGACCGCACCCGCCACTTCGTGCTCGAGACCGTCTACGAGGGCTACCTGATGCATTACGGGAGCCCGCGCGCCTTCCGGGGGATGGACGACGATTTGCGGCTGCTCGCCGGCGACGCTCTCTACGCGCTCGGGCTCTCGCGGCTCGCGAGCACCGGGGACGTGGAGGCCGTCACGGAGCTCTCCGACCTGATCTCCCTCAGCGCGCGCGTGCACGCCGAGGACCGCGCCGAGCTGGCCGAGGAGCTGTGGGACGCGAGCGCCCGCGCGCTGTCCTCTCAGGGCGGTGCCGGCGCCCGCAGGGCGCTCGGCGATAGGCTGCCGAATTCCGCATAGGAATGCGGCTTGTGACGCTCGTCTCCATGTTGACCGAACCGCCCTGCGAGCGGAAGAATCTCTAGCCGCCAGTGGCCCACACGCCCCCCAACAGGAGGAAGTCGCGTTATACGAGTGATCGCAACGTCCCGGGCGCGTTCGAGGGCGAGACGGTCACCAGGCGGGCGTTCATTACGGGCGGCGCGCTGGCAGCCGGCGGCATCGCCACCGCCGCTTTTGCGCTCCCCGCGCTGGGCTTCGCGCTGGGGCCCATCTTCGAGGACACGACGCCCACCGTCTGGCAGGACGTGGGCCCCGAGGACGACTTCACCGACCAGACCTACGTCCCGAAGGTCATCAACATCGCACCGCAGATCGGCGACGCCGGCAAGACCACGGTCTACGTGCGCAAGAAGAACCCGAGCCGCGACACGAGCAACGAGGACCTGCCATATGTCGCCATCTCCACGCGCTGCGCGCACCTCGGGTGCCCGGTGCGCTTCTTCCAGGCGTCGAAGCGGTTCGTGTGCCCCTGCCACGGCGGGGTCTACGCGTTCCAGGGCGAGGTCGTGGGGGGTCCGCCGGTGCGACCGCTCGACCGCTTCTACACCCGGGTACGGAACGGCCGGGTGGAGCTCGGCGACCGCTTCTCGCTGAACTCGAAACTCGAGCGCTTCGCCCCGCGCGACCCCTCGAACCACCTGGACGGGCTCTGGCAGTACCTCTACCCCGCGAGGCCGACCACATGAAGCTCCTGCGCCCCACACCGCCGCGCCCCGGCGCGAAGGAGCGGCGGGACGGCGCGCCCGCGGGCGACCAGGCGGCCGCGCCGGGCCTCAAGGACCAAGCCGCCGAGGCGGGCATCTCCGTCGTCGGCTGGCTCGACGAGCGCACCGGTGCCAGCCCGTTCCTGCGCGGCTTCCTCTACCGCAAGGTGCCGAAGGGCACGAACTGGTACTACACCCTCGGCTCGGCGACGATGTTCGCCTTCCTCTCGCAGGCGGTGACGGGCGTCTTCCTGGCGATGTTCTACGAGCCCGATTCGACTCGCGCCTACGAGTCCGCCTCGCACATCACCAACGACGTGTTCCTCGGCGAGCTGGTGCGCGGCATGCACAAGTGGGGCGCAACCGTGATGGTGGTCCTGATCTTCCTGCACATGGGCAGGACGTTCGTCTTCGGCGCCTACAAGTACCCGCGCGAGCTCAACTGGCTCATCGGGGTCGTGCTGCTCGTGCTGACGCTCGTGATGGCGCTCACGGGCTACCTCCTGCCGTTCGACCAGCGCTCCTTCTGGGCCACCGTCGTGGCCGTGAACATAAACGCCTCGGGACCGGTGGTAGGCCCCTACCTCGCGGACTTCCTGAGGGCGGGCGCGGAGTTCGGCACCACCACCATCCCGCGCTTCTACGCGATCCACATGCTGCTGGTTCCCATCGCGATCGCCGCGCTGATCGGCGCGCACCTGTACCTCGTGGCAAAGCTCGGCACGACCGCGCCGCCCTGGCTCAAGGCCGAGAAGAAGGAGCTCCTCAAAGAGGAGATCTGAGCCCGGATGAACGCCCGCGAGAAGGAGCAGTACCTCCGCGAGTACTCGATCCTGAAGAACCAGGGCAAGCCGTTCTTCCCCTACGCGATCGCGAAGGACGGCACGATGGCATCGATCGTGCTGGTCGTCATCATCGTGATGGCGATCCTCTTCGGCGCCGAGCTGGGGCCCAAGGCGGACCCGACGACCACGACGTACACCCCGCGGCCCGAGTGGTACTTCTTCTTCCTCTTCGAGCTGCTGCGCGTGGTGAAGCCGCCGGCGCTCGTCTTCCTCGCCACGGTCGGCATCCCCACGATATGCCTCGTCCTGCTTCTGCTGCTCCCCTTCTACGACCGCGGACCGGAACGCAATCCGCTGCGCCGGCCGATCGCCATGACGGCGATGATCGCCACGATCGCGGCCATGGCCTACCTCACGATCCTCGGCGCGGTGGCGGGCGCGCCGAGCGAGATCGACCTCAAGGTGCCCGCCAACATGGAGCGCGGCAAGGAGGTCATGGCGTCCAACGGATGCCTCGGCTGTCACAAGGTGGGCGAGAACGGCAACACCCTCGGCCCCAACCTGACCGAGATCGGAAACCGGCTGGGGCGCGATGCCATCGCCCGCACGCTCGTCAATCCGACCCCGCCGATGCCCGCCTACACCGCGCTCCAGCGCGACCACCCCAAGCAGTTCGAGCAGCTGGTCAACTTCGTCTCCTCGCTGAAGGGCGAGTACAAGTAAGCGTCATGGCCGCCGCGCCGGGCGGCACCCTGCCTGAGCAGCAGGTGCGCGCGATGTTCGACCGCATCGCGCGCGTCTACGACCGCATGAACTCCTTGATGACCGCGGGCATGCACCACCGCTGGCGCGCGCGGGC
>JBKPFJ010000116.1:0-12812 GCA_046728795.1 Actinomycetota bacterium
CTGGGGGAGCGAGCACCGAGCAAACCGCGACTACGAGGCCTACCGCGCCCGGGGCGTGATGAAGGATGGTCGGCGCTTTGGTCGCCCGCCGGAGCCCCACACGCCGCCCGCCCGGCCCGAGGGCAAGATCAACACCACCGATCCCGACGCAAAGCGGATGAAGTTCGGGCGCAACTTCATGCCCGCCTACAACGCCCAGGCCGTGACTACCGAGGACCAGATCATCCTCGCCGCCGAGATCACAACCGACGGCGGCGACTTCGAGCAGCTCGACCCGATCGTCTCCGCGACAGAACGAGCACTAAGCGAAGCGGGCGTGACCGAGCGGCCCGGAGTCGTCCTCGCCGACGCCGGCTACTGGTCAAACGGCCAAATCGACTCGCTCAGAGAGTGGGGCATGATCCCGATCGTCGCCCCCGACACCACCCGCAACCGACCACGCAAGACAAGGCTGGGCGGGCACTACGACTTCATGCGCAGAGTGCTCGCCACCGAGCGCGGTGACGAGCTCTACTCACGCAGGCTGGGGATGGTGGAGCCGGTCTTCGGCCAGATCAAGGCGAACCGACGGATCGGACGCCTGAAACGAAGAGGCCGCGCCGCCGTCCGCTCGGAATGGCGCCTGATCGCTGCCACCCACAACCTGCTGAAGCTCCACCGACACACTCTGGCTGCCGCGACTGGCTGACTCGGGACGAAAAGGTCCCCGCCATCCGGAATCGGACCCGTTCATCGCCGCCAGCCCTCCCGCCGGTATTTGCGCGACACCCTCGCGTGAATGCGGGAGTCAACTCGACAGCGGCCACCGATCGGGCCGTCGCCTGAGCCGCTCCTCCCTGGGGCGGTGAGCACCCGGTCATCGGACGAGACCCTCTCAAGTCGGGGTCCGTCGACCCCGGGCCCGCCGCCTAGACGGCCCCGTTCGCTCGGCGCAGCAGCTCGGCGCGCGCGAGCTCGTCGAGATCACCGTCCAGGACCGCCTCGACCCGCTTGTCGCCGTCGATTTGTAGATCGGTCCGGTGATCCTTCACCATCGTGTACGGGTGGAGCACGTAGGAGCGGATCTGCGAGCCCCAGCCCACGTCCTGGGCCTCGCCGCGCTCCCTGGCCAGCTCTTCACGGCGGCGCTGCTCTTCGCGTTCGATCAGCTTGGAGCGCAGCATCGCCATGGCGGTGGCCCGGTTCGACGACTGCGAGCGCTCGTTCTGGCACTGGACCACGATCCCGGTGGGGCGGTGCGTTATGCGCACCGCGGAGTCAGTCTTGTTCACATGCTGTCCGCCGGCGCCGGACGCGCGGTAGGTGTCGATCTGAAGGTCCTCCGGGTCGATCTCGACCTCCACGTCGTCCTCCACGAGGGGCGCCACCTCAACCCCCGCGAAGGCGGTGTGGCGGCGCGAGGCGGCATCGAACGGTGAGATCCGCACCAGCCGGTGCACTCCCTTCTCGGCCGAGAAGAGCCCATAGGCATTCTCGCCGCGGGCGATGAAGGTGGCCGACTTGATGCCCGCCTCCTCCCCCGGGCTCGCCTCCTTGAGCTCGACCTTGAAGCCGCGCCGCTCCGCCCAGCGCATCTCCATGCGCAGCAGCATCTCGGCCCAGTCCTGCGAGTCGGTGCCGCCGGCACCCGCGTTGACCGTGACCACCGCGCTTCCCGCGTCGTACTTTCCGGAGAAGAGCCGCGCCTCCTCGAGCTCCGCGAGACGACCCTCGATTCCGGCGCGCTGTTCCTCGAGCTCCCCGGCGATGGACTCGTCCTCGGCGGCCATCTCCTCGAGCGCCTCGAGGTCCTCCAGGTCACGCTCGAGCGAGCGGTAGGTCTCGAGCCGGCGCGAGGCCGAGGCGTGCTCGGCCGAGACTCTCGCGGCGCGCTCCTGATCGTCCCAGAAGCCGGGCTCGCCCATCTTGGCCTCGAGGGCGGCCGCGCGTCGGGCTAGGAAGTCCGGGTCAAAGAGAGTCCGCGAGCAGCTTCAGCTGGTCGCGGAGCGCCAGGGCACTAGGCGCCATGGCACTTCTTGAATTTCTTGCCGCTCCCGCACCAGCAGGGGTCGTTGCGGCCGAGCTTCTCGTGCTCGTCCACCCGGCGCGTCTCGACCGGCTCGAAGGTCGACTCGGCCGCCATCTCCGCTGCTCCAGCGACCCCGGCGGGCACGCCGGCGGCCGCCGCGATCGCGTCGCTGCCCGCCGCGGCGTGGCCACCCTGGTAGTTCAGCCCGGCGGTGCTCGTGGCGTTCGAGCTCGCTCCCCACCCTTGCGGCGCCTGCTGCTGCTGGCCCTCCACCTCGACCTCGACGTTGAAGATGTAGCGCGCGAACTCCTCCCAGATGTTGTTCATCAGGTCCGTGAACATCTGGAAGCCCTCGTTCTTGTAGGCCACGAGCGGATCGATCTGGGCGAACCCGCGCAGGTGGATGCCCTCGCGCAGGTAGTCCATGTCGTGCAGGTGCTCGCGCCAGCGCTCGTCGATGATCTGGAGCAGCATGAAGCGCTCCAGGGCGCGCATCAGCTCGTCTCCGAGCTCCTTCTCGCGCTCGTCATAGGCCTCGACGATGTCCTCGCGAAGCTCGCGCACCAGGGTGTCGCGGTCCGCTCGCTGGACATCGATCTCCTCGAGGTCGATCCCCACCGGATACATCTGCTCGAGCTGGGTGTAGAGACCGGGCAGGTCCCAGTCCTCGGCGTAGTCGCCCGTCACGTAGTCCCCGGCCATTCGCTCGACGACGTCGGCGATCTGCTCCCGCGCCGTCTCCGACATGTCCTCGCCCTCGAGGATCGAGTCGCGGTACTTGTAGACGATCTCGCGCTGCTGGTTCATGACGTCGTCGTACTCGAGCACGCGCTTGCGGATCAGGAAGTTCTGCTCCTCGACCTTCTTCTGGGCGTTCTCGATCTGCTTGGAGAGCATCTTCGCCTCGATGGGCTCCTCCTCGCCCTCCTTCGAGACCGGCCCCAGCCTGTCGAGGATGCGATAGATGCGGTCGCCCGCGAATAGGCGCACCAGGTCGTCCTCGGCGCTCAGGTAGAAACGCGACGCTCCCGGGTCGCCCTGGCGGCCGGAGCGGCCGCGCAGCTGGTTGTCGATGCGGCGCGACTCGTGTCGCTCGGTGCCGAGGATGAAGAGGCCGCCCGCCTCCCTCACCTTCTCGCGGTCCTCCTCCACGCGCCGCTCCATGCTCGGGAACTGCTCGTCCCAGGCCCGGTCCCAGCCGTCGCTGCCCGGCTCGAGACCCTTCTTCACGAGCTCCCGCTGGGTGAGATGCTCCTCGTTGCCGCCCAGCTTGATGTCCACGCCGCGGCCCGCCATGTTCGTGGCGATCGTGACAGCGAAAGGACGGCCGGCCTCGGCGATGGTCTCGCCCTCGCGCTCGGCGTGCTCCGGCTTCGCGTTAAGGACCGTGTGCTTGATCCCCCGCTTGTTCAGCCGCTCCGAGAGGAGCTCCGACACCTCGACCGAGATCGTGCCCACGAGCACGGGCTGGCCCTGGGCATTGCGCTCCTCGATCTCGCGGACCACCGCGGCCCACTTGCCGTCCTTGGTCTTGTAGATCTGGTCGTTTCGGTCCTCGCGGATCATCGGCTCGTTGGTCGGGACCTCCACGACCTGGAGCTCGTAGATCTTCATGAACTCGGTGGCCTCGGTCAGGGCGGTTCCGGTCATGCCCGCGAGCTTGTCGTAGCGGCGGAAGTAGTTCTGGTAGGTGATCGTCGCGACGGTCTGGTTCTCCTCCTGGATCGCGACGCCCTCCTTGGCCTCGACCGCCTGGTGGAGCCCCTCCGACCAGCGGCGCCCCTCGAGGATGCGGCCGGTGAACTCGTCGATGATCTTCACCTCGCCGTCGATGACCGCGTAGTCGACGTCGCGCTTGTAGAGCGACTCGGCCTTCAGCGCCTGCTGGAGGTGGTTGACGAGGTTGCCGTACTCGGCCTTGTAGAGGTTGTCTATGCCGAGGAACTTCTCGGCCTTCGCCACGCCCTTCTCGCTGACCGCGACCGTCTTGTGCTTCTCCTCGGGCTCGAAGTCGAAGTCCGCGACGTAGTCCCTCGACTTGGCCTCGAAGCCCTCGGGCTTCTTGCCCGGCTCCATGACCTTGGCCAGCTGGGCGAACTTGTAGTAGATGTCGGCGGCCTGCTCGGGCGCGCCGGAGATGATGAGGGGCGTGCGCGCCTCGTCGATCAGGATGTTGTCGACCTCGTCGACGATCCCGTACCCGTGGCCCCGCTGGACCTTCTGCTCGGCCTCGACCGCCAGGTTGTCGCGCAAGTAGTCGAAGCCGAACTCCGAGTTCGTGCCGTAGACGACGTCGCGGGAGTAGGCCTCCTGCTTGTCGATGTCGTTCTGCCCCGACTGGATGATCCCCACGGTCACGCCCAGGAGGTCGTAGATCGGCTTCATCCAGTTGGCGTCGCGGCGGGCCAGGTAGTCGTTGACCGTGACCAGGTGGATGCCCTTGCCCTGGACCGGATACCCCTTCTCGTCGCGTGAGGCGAGCGCGTTCAGCGCGATCGGCAGCGTGGCCGTGAGCGTCTTGCCCTCGCCCGTCTTCATCTCGGCGATAGAGCCGTCGTGGAGCACCATCCCGCCGATCAGCTGCACGTCGAAGTGCCGCTGGCCGAGCGTGCGCTTTCCCGCCTCGCGCGTGATGGCGAAGCACTCGAAGAGCAGCTCGTCGAGCGGCTCGCCGTTCAGGTGGCGCTCGCGCAGCGCCTCGTAGCGCTGTCGCAGCTCCTCGTCCGATTCCAGCTCGAGCTCGGGCTCGAAGTCGTTGATGCGCGCGACGTGGCGCTCGAAAGCCTTGAACTTCTTGCCCTCGCCCACCCGCAGGGCGCGGTCGATGATCGACATGCGGCCTACGGTAGCAATGCTCCCGAAGGCCTCAAAATGGCCTAGGGCGCCGCCATCCCGGGCTGGGAGCGGGCCTGCTGACGCCTGCGGCGCCGCTTGTCGCGGTGCCGCTTCACCTGGCGGGAAAGGTCCTCGGCCACCAGGTTGATCGAGTGGATCATGTCGTCCGAGCGCTCGCGGGCGCGCAGCGTGACGCCCTTCAGGTGGAGCGTCGCCTCCGCGACCTGCGAGTCCCGGATGGCGCGGTTCTTCTCCTCCTTGAGTTCGATCTCCATGTCCGCCAGGGGAGACACCTGCTTCGCGATCTTGGCGAACTTCTTCTCGACCCTCGCCCTGAGCTCGTCCCCAACCGGCACGTTGCGCCCCTTGATCTCGATGCGCATGCGGCCCTCCTCGGATCGCTGTGGCAGGTGCGGTTGATGGTAACGGCAGTGCGCGCCGCCGAAAATAGCCTCGATGGTCGGAAGAGCCAGAACGGGGCTGGCAAGCCTGCGAGCGCAGTCCATGCCAGAGCATCGGCGAGCATCGCGGGCGCCGCGAGGCGCGTTCAGCGCGCCGGCTGATGCGAGGCGTCACCCCACCGGCGGCGGCCGAGCGCAACGGCATTTTGAGGCGGGGCGCACTGAGACCGGGCGGCCGCTCAACGGCCGAGGGTGCGCGCGTAGGCGAGCGCGGCGACCCGTAGGGCCCCTCCCTCGCGGAGCGCCGCAGCGCAGGCGGCGAGCGTCGCGCCGGTGGTGATCACGTCGTCGACGAGCACGGCGCGGTGCGGCACCGGGGACCCTCCGTGGACCGCGATCCGGCCCCGCATGCCCGCGAGGCGGTCCCGCCGGGCGCGGCCGGTCTGGGGCCGGCGGCCGGCGGCCCGGGTGAGAGGGTCGGCGATAGGTAGCCCGCTGTGGCGGGCGATCGCCTCCGCGAGCAGGGCCGCCTGGTTGAAGCCGCGCCGCCGCAGCCGGCACGGGTCGATCGGCACGGGGACCAGGACGGCGCCCGCCAGCAGGTCCGCCGGCGCGCGCGCCACGATCGGCGCCGCCATGGCGCGGGCGAGCCCGCCCGCCCCGCGAAACTTCAGCCCGGAGACGAGCGCGCGGGCGGGCCCCTCGTAGGCGAGCGGCGCCCAGGTGGCGAGGCCGTGGGCGGTGACCGGCTCGGGAGGCAGCCAGCGCTGCGCCGCGTGACACGCTAGGCACAGGGCCTCGCCCGACCGGGCCGCCCGGCCGCAGGCCCAGCACAGAGGCGGCGCGAGGAGGGACAGCGGCACGTCCGCAGGCTCGCGCCGGGGCGGTGTCGCGGGATCCACGACTGCGACAATTCGCCGACTTGATCGCGACCTCGCCGGAGCTTCGCTGGCTCCAGGACCCGGCCGTCCTCGCCCCCATCGCGCTGCTCGTGGTGGTCTATGCCCGGCGCTTTCGGGCCGCCCGAGTCGAGGCCGGCGGGCGCGGGGCGGGGCCCCTCCAGGTTCTTGCCTTCGGCGGGGGCATCGCCGCGCTGCTTGCGGCGCTCGTCACGCCGATCGACGGGCTCGGGGAGGACTACCTGTTCTCCGCGCACATGCTCCAGCACGTGCTGCTCGGCGACGTGGCGCCGGTGCTGCTCCTGCTCGGGCTGTCGCGAGTGATCCTGCGGCCGGCGACCCGGCGTCTGACGCAGGTCGAGCGCGCGCTCGGTCCGTTCGCCAGTCCGCTGACGGGGCTCGGCCTGTGGCTCCTTCTGATGTATCTCTGGCACGTCCCCGCCCTCTACGACGCCGCCCTCGAGCACTCCGGCGTGCACCTTCTCGAGCACGTCTCCTTCTTCGTTGCCGGTGTGGCGGTCTGGTGGCCGCTCGTCCAGCCCGTGCCGATGCGCCGCCCGCTCCGCGGGCTCGGCACCGTGGCGTACATCGGCGCCGCCAAGTTCGGGCTCGCCGCGCTGGGGCTCTACCTGACCTGGTCGAGCACGGTTCTCTACGACTACTACGAGCACGTGCCGCGCATCTGGGGGCTGAGCCCGATCGAGGATCAGAACGCGGGGGGCGCGATCATGATGGTCGAGCAGTCGATCACGTTCGTGATCGCGCTGGTCGTGCTCTTCAGCCGCATGCTCGTCCAGTCAGAGGCGGAGCAGCGTCGCCGCGAGCGGCTCGAGGACGCGGCCACGCTCTAGGCCCCTCTAGACGCTGAGCAGGCTCTCGAGCGGCTTCAGGCTGTCGACGATGCCGGCGTGGCCGAGGATGGCTCCGATCAGGATCTCCTCGTCGCCCACCGCCGTGCCGGGGAAGACGATCGAGTCGCGCAGCGAGGCGCCCGCGCCGACCGTGCACCGGTCGCCGATCACGACCGGCCCCATCAGCCGCACGCCCTCGCCGACCTCGACGCCGTCGCCGACCCATACGGGCCCCTCCACCACCTCGACGTGCTCGGGAAGCCGGGCGCTCTCGGCTGGCTCGATCCGCAACCGGCCCTCCAGCAGGTCCCAGGTGCCCTGGCGCAGCTCGTCCAGCGAACCCACGTCGTTCCAGTAGTCGTCGATCTCGTGGATGAAGAAGGGCACGTCGTGCTCGAGCAGGGCCGGGAAGACGTCCTCGGCCCAGTCCACGAAGGGCTCATCGGGGAAGTAGTCGAAGATCTCCGGCGAGAAGCAGTAGATCCCGCAGCTGCCGAGGTCGGAGAGCGCATCGGCCGGCTCCGGCTTCTCCTGGAAGCCCGACACCCGCCCGGCCTCGTCGTGCACGACGACGCCGTACTCGCGGGTATCGGCGACCTTCTTGACCGTGAGCGTGGCGATCCCGCCGGTCTCCCGGTGGCGCTCGACCAGCGCGTTCAGGTCGAGGTCGGTGAGCGCGTCCCCGCTCACGATCACCACCCAGTCGCTGCCGAAGAAGTCGCGGACGTTGCGCACTCCGCCCGCCGTGCCGAGGAGCTCCTCCTCGTAGCGGTAGCTCAGCCGGTCGTCGAAGTAGCCCCGGATGGTGTCGGGGTAGTAGTGCAGGTTCGCGATCAGCTCGTCGAAGCCCTGGGCCTCGCAGAGCCCGACGATGTGCGCCATCACCGGGCGGTCAAGCACCGGCACCATGGGCTTCGGTATCTCGAAGGTCAGCGGCTTGAGCCGCGTGCCGAGTCCTGCCGCCAGCACCATGGCCTT
Source organism: Actinomycetota bacterium (assembly GCA_046728795.1). Taxonomy (GTDB): domain Bacteria; phylum Actinomycetota; class Thermoleophilia; order Solirubrobacterales; family Thermoleophilaceae; genus JBKPFJ01. Next base: position 7,973 of record JBKPFJ010000116.1, read on the forward strand.
CATGGCGCAGGCACGCTATCAATGCGTCCGTGCGCATCCACGAGGTCTCGGAAGCCGACCTGCCTGAGCTGCTGCCGCTCATGCGCGGCTACTGCGACTTCTACCGCGTCGAGCCGCCGGACCAGGACCTGCTCGCCATGTCGCGGGCCCTGCTGGCCGACCGCGAGCTCGAGGGCCTGCAGCTACTCGCCCGCGACGACGCCGGTGCGGCGGTGGGCTTCGCCACGGTGTTCTGGACCTGGTCGACGCTGTCCGCGTCGCGCATCGGGGTGATGAACGACCTCTTCGTGACGCCCGAGGCCCGCGGCACGGGCGCCGCCGAGGCGCTCATCCTCGCCTGCCGCGAGCGCTGCCGCGAACGCGGCGCCACCACCCTGGCCTGGCAGACCGCCAAGGACAACACCCGGGCCCAGTCCGTGTACGAGCGCGTCGGCGCCGTGCGCGAGGAGTGGCTCGACTACTCGCTCGAGGTCGCGCCGCCGATGGCCCCATAGCCTCGGACGACCGCCGGTGCGCCGTTGCGCGAGGCAGGACTTCCCCGAGCCGCGGGCAAGAGACCGGGATGCCGGACTCACCGGGAGACGACGGTCCCGCCGCACTCGAGCTCGCGTACGCGCGGACCACCGAGGAGCGCCTTCTGGGGCGTTCGCGGGGCTTGGGGGCCCGGGGGGGCCGCTACGCCCAGGAGGTCAGGTAGTCGCGCTGCTCGGGCGTGAGCTCATCGATCTCGACTCCGAGCGAGGCGAGCTTCAGGCGAGCTACTTCGTCGTCGATGTCGCGCGGCACGTCGAGCACGCCGGGCTCGAGCTCGCCGGCGTGCTTCACGAGGTACTCCACGGAGAGCGCCTGGAGCGCAAAGCTCACGTCCATCACCGCGGCCGGGTGCCCCTGCGCGGCGGCCAGGTTCACCACGCGGCCTCGCGCCAGCAGGTTGAGGCGGCGGTCGCCGAGGTCGTGCTCCTCGACGAGCGGGAGCACCTCGCGCACCTCGCGCGCCAGCTCGCGCAGGTCGTCGAGGTCGATCTCGACGTCGAAGTGGCCGGCGTTGGCGAGCACCGCGCCGTCCTTCATTCGCTCGAAGTGCTCGCGGCGCAGGACGCTACGCGAACCGGTGACCGTGATGAACAGGTCACCGATCTCGGCCGCCCTCAGCGCCGGCATGACCTGGAAGCCCTCCATGCGCGCCTCTAGCGCGCGCAGTGGGTCGACCTCGCAGACGACCACCGCGGCGCCGGCGCCGCGCGCGCGCTGGGCGATCCCCTTGCCGGTGAAGCCGTAGCCCAGCAGCACGAGCGTGTTGCCGGCCAGCAGCACGTTCGTGGCGCGCAGGATGCCGTCCAGGGCCGACTGTCCGGTGCCGAAGCGGTCGTTGATCCCGCGCTCCGTACGGGCCTCGTTCACGGCGAGCACAGGGCAGGCGAGCTCGAGCCGCCGCAGCCTGACGAGTCCGGTGGTGGTCTCCTCGGTGCCCCCGATCAGGACCTCGGTCGACCCCCCCGCGTGCATGAACGCGAGGAGGTCCGCGCCGTCGTCGACCGTGATCTGGGGAGCCTCCGCCACGAGCGCTCTGACATGGGCGGCGTAGGTGTCGAGGTCCTCGCCGCGCAGGGCGCGGACCTCAATCTCCTCGGCGAGCGCGGCCGCGGTGTCGTCCTGCGTCGAGAGCGGGTTGGCCGCGCACAGGCCGGCGCTCGCCCCGCCAGCGACAAACGCGCGCATCAGGTTCGCCGTCTCGGCTGTCACGTGGAGGCACGCGGCCACCCGGGCGCCCTCCAGCGGCCTCTCCTCCTCGAAGCGCTCGCGGATCTGTCGGAGGACCGGCATCTGGCCCTCCGCCCACGCGATCCGGGCCCGCCCGGCGTCGGCGAGCCCGGGGTCTGTGACTTCCGACCTAGTACCGGTAATGGTCGCTCTTGTACGGCCCGTCGACCGGCACGCCGAGGTAGGCCGCCTGCCCCAGGGTCAACTTCGTGAGCTTCACCCCCAGCGCGTCCAGGTGCAGCCGCGCGACCTTCTCGTCGAGGTGCTTCGGGAGGACGTAGACGCGCTTCTCGTACTTCTCGTTCTTGGAGAACAGCTCGATCTGGGCGATCACCTGGTTGGTGAAGGAGTTCGACATCACGAAGCTCGGATGGCCGGTGGCGTTGCCGAGGTTCAGCAGCCGCCCCTCGGAGAGCACGATCACCGAGTGTCCGTCCGGGAAGCGCCACTCGTCCACCTGCGGCTTAACGTTCACCCGCTCGATCCCGGGCACGCGCGCCAGGCCGGCGATGTCGATCTCGTTGTCGAAGTGGCCGATGTTGCCCACGATCGCCTGGTGCTTCATGCGCGCCATGTGGTCGGCCGTGATGATGTCCCTGTTGCCGGTGGCGGTGATGAAGATGTCCGCCGTTTCCACGAGGTTCTCCAGGGTGTTCACCTCGTAGCCCTGCATCGCCGCCTGGAGCGCGCAGATCGGGTCTATCTCGGTGACGATCACGCGCACGCCCTGGCCGCGTAGCGACTCGGCACACCCCTTGCCGACGTCGCCAAAGCCGCAGATCACGGCGACCTTGCCCCCGATCAGGACGTCGGTGGCGCGGTTTATGCCGTCCACCAGCGAGTGCCGGCAGCCGTAGATGTTGTCGAACTTCGACTTCGTGACCGAGTCGTTCACGTTTATCGCGGGGAACAGCAGGTCCCCGGTCTCGACCATCTGGTAGAGCCGGTTGACGCCGGTCGTCGTCTCCTCGGTCACCCCCTTGACGCCCTCGGCCACGCGCGTCCACTTCTGGGGGTCCGCCTCGAGCGAGCGCCGAAGCAGCTCCAGCACGACGCGGAACTCGTCCGATTCGGCCGAGGCGGGGTCCGGCACGGCTCCGGCGCGCTCGAACTCCACGCCCTTGTGGACGAGCAGGGTGGCGTCGCCGCCGTCGTCGAGGATCATGTTGGGGCCGCGCCCTTCCGGCCAGGTGAGGGCCTGCTCGGTGGACCACCAGTACTCCTCGAGCGTCTCCCCCTTCCAGGCGAAGACCGGCACGCCCGTCGTGGCAATGGCAGCCGCTGCGTGGTCCTGCGTGGAGAAGATGTTGCAACTCGCCCAGCGGACCTCGGCGCCGAGCTCGAGGAGCGTCTCGATCAGCACGGCCGTCTGGACGGTCATGTGGAGCGAGCCCGTAATCCGGGCCCCGGAGAGAGGCTTCTCGTCGGCGAACTCGCGGCGGGTGGCCATCAGGCCCGGCATCTCGTGCTCCGCCAGGGTGATCTCCTTGCGGCCGAACTCGGCGAGGCCGAGATCTGCCACCTTGAAGTCGGGGGTGGTCGTCGTGCTCATGCGGTCTCCATGGTCGTGGGGGTGGCCTCGGCGAGGAGGCGCTCGTGCTTCTGCTGCTCGAAGCGCAGCCAATCGTCGGCCGGGACATCCTCGGGCCGGCGCGGCTGCTCGCGGAACCAGTCCTCGAGGCGCCCCCGAAGCTCGGGGTCCTCGCTCAGGCGCTTCGCAAACGCTACGTCGGAGAGCCCGCAGTCGAACCGGGCCAGCAGCTCGCGCAGCGTGCGCAGGCGCTGCAGCTCGCCCGGTCCGAAGACGCGGTAGCCCGACGCGGTCCGCTCGGGCTCGATCAGCCCCGCGTCCTCTATGTAGCGGAGCATTCGCGACGACCAGCCCGTGGTCGTCGCAGCCTCGTTGATGGTGAGCCCCTCGCGCACGCCGCGAGCAACCTTACCACGATCGTGTCAAGGTTCTGGCGCGCGCCGCGGCCCGCCGGTCGCGCCGCAGTGGGCGACAGTTGATGCATCCGCCACACGATGGTGTGGTAAATCGATCAACAGTTGGCCGCTGCGGGGCCGGGGCGGGGGCGGGCAGCCCCGCCGCGCGTCCATCGCCTCGCGGAGCTACAGCACGCGCGGAGCGTGGGAGCTCGAATAGACGTCCTTGCGAGCGATCAGGCCGTCGCGGAACGGGAAGACGTCGACGCCGTCCCACTCGACGGTGCGGCCGTCAGCGTCGGTCGCGGTCGCCGTCCACTCGCTGACCACGAAATCCTCGCCGACGTAGCGGCGCCGGCCGCGGAAGCGCATATCGGGTTGGTCGGCGAAGGTCTCCTCGAGCAGCTCTCTGACCGCCTCACCCTCGACCCTGACCCCCCGCGTGTGGTTCTCGAAGACCATGTCCGGGGTGTGCATCGACATGATCGCGTCCACGTCCTGGTCGTTCCATGCCTGGTCGTAGCGATCTATGAAAGCCGCGAGGTCCACGAGGAGATCCTAAGCGGGGCGGCTAGGTCGCAGTGCGATCAGCGTGATGGCCTTCTCGAGCGCCTCGGCCGGCAGGGCCTGGCCGGCGTAGCTCGGGTGCACGTATCCGAACGTGACGGAGTCGCCGAGCGCGACGTACCGCGAGCCCGGAGTGACCCGCCCGCCCGCGGCCGCGGTCGCCGGTGCAAGGGCGAGCACAACGCCGGCGCCCGCGTTGACGAGCAGCGTGAGGCCGAAGCGATCTGAAAGACACGACCAGCATGGATCCCATGCGTGCGCCCGCCACCGCCCACGAAGCAGCTAGCTCGGGGGCGCGGGCCGGGTGCCATTGGTCGAGACGAGGTCCGCCACGAGCCCGAGCAGCGCTCAGCCCAGCGCGGCCTTGAAGCGCTCGATCGCCTCCACCGGCGTCGGATCGATGCCTTCGAGCGCCGCCAGGTAGACGCTGACGAGGTCACCGAGTAGGACCAGCGAGAGAACCCGCTCGAGCCGGCTCTCGCCGCGCGAGGTCACTCGGTGGGCCGCTGCGCCGGCCTCGACCAGCGCTCGTGCGGTGAGCTCGATGCGCTCCCGGACTCGGGGGTGCTGGTCGTCGTCCTCGAGG
>JBKPFJ010000124.1:0-9015 GCA_046728795.1 Actinomycetota bacterium
TGGCTGCAGGAGTGGTCGCAGCAGGTCGGCGCCGAGCTCAAGGACGGCCTGCGCGAGGGCCCGAGCTGGATCGCCTTCGCGCGCGAGAACGGGACCGTCTACCACACCTACACGGTGCTGGCTCCGGACCCCTTCGTCGCCCCGTACTACTCGTTCCTGCTCGAGCGGACGCCGAAGGGACATGACGAGGCCGAGCCCCGGGCCTGGCGGAAGGACGAGTACCCGGACTAACCGTCCCGCAGGTTCCGGCTCGGCGCTCGCCACTGGCAGAGCCTCCGGCGAAGCGGATACTGGGCGGGTGATGTCGCAGGAGAACGTGGAGGCAATGCGTGCCGTCTACGGAACCGGTACCCCGCGCTCGATCTCGGACCTCACCAACTCGGGCGCCCTCTCTCTGTTCGACGAGACCGTCGAGTTCCATGCGCCCGACTGGCTGCTCGAGGGCGGCCTGTACCGAGGGCCAGAAGGCATCGCGGAGTGGTTTCGTCGGTGGTTCGGTGCTTGGGATGAATACGAGGTCGAGGCTGCCGAGTACATCGATGCCGGAGACCGGGTCCTCGTCGAGCACATCCAGCGCGCGCGCGGCAAGGGCAGCGGCGCGTATGGCGAGTTTCGCCACTGGTCCGTCTTCACATTTTCGGGCGGCAAGGTGGTGACTTGGCACTCGTACCGGACTAGAGCCGAAGCCCTTGAAGCAGTGCGGCTGGGGGAGTAGCGATGTCGCGGGACATCGCCGCGACAACCCGTGGAATGGAGACGCCTCGGCGTACGCTCGCAACGTGCGCAGGCTCGAGGCGGCCGTCGGCAGCGCCGTGTTCCTCGTGGCGGCGCCTGGCGTGGTCGCCGGTCTCGTGCCCTGGTTGCTGACGGGCTGGCGGTCTTCGAACCCGCCGATCCCAGTTGCCGTCCTCGGCGCTGCCCTCATCGCCCTCGGGGCCGGCGTCCTCCTGCATGCGTTCGGCCGCTTCGTCGTGGAAGGGCGCGGGACGCCCGCGCCGCTCGCGCCCACCGAGCGGCTCGTGATCGGCGGGCTGTACCGGCACGTGTGCAACCCGATGTACCTCGCCGTCGGCGCGACGATCGTCGGACAGGCGCTCCTCCTCGGGCGCCCGCTGCTGCTCGCGTACGCGGCGGTCTTCTGGCTCGTCGTCGCCGCGTTCGTACGGGGGTACGAGGAGCCGACGCTGAGCGCCCGTTACGGCGAGGAGTACGCCGCCTACCGACGCGCGGTCCCCGCCTGGTTGCCTCGCCTGCGGCCCTGGTCGCCCGACTCGTCGCAACGCTGAACGTGGGAGGCCGTGCACGAGTAGCTTCGGAGTTGTATGCCGAAGCGGAGCGCGGGCATCCTGCTGTACCGACGGCGGAGCGGAGCGCCGGAAGTGCTGCTCGTCCACCCCGGCGGGCCCTTCTGGGCGAATAAGGACCTGGGCGCGTGGTCGATCCCGAAGGGCGAGTACGCGCAGGGCGAGGATCCGCGCGACTGCGCGCTGCGCGAGTTCGAGGAGGAGCTGGGGGCCCCGCCGCCCGGCCAGGCTCTCACCGAGCTCGGCAGCACCAAGCTGGCCGGCGGCAAGCTCGTGACCGCGTGGGCCGCGGAAGGCGACCTCGATCCGGCGAGCGCAGTCAGCAACACGTTCACGCTCGAATGGCCGCCGCGCTCGGGCGTCATGCGCGAGTTCTTCGAGATCGACCGAGCACAATGGTTCTCGCTCGCCGAGGCGCGCCGCAAGATCAACCCCGCGCAGGGGGAGTTCCTCGAGCGACTGAGCGGGAAGCTCGAGGCGGGCCAGCCGCCGCGGACCGAATGAGCCCGGGGCTCTCGCTGGCGACCGCGTCGCTCGAGGCCGCCGAGCGGCGCGCGCTCGAGCGGTTCGTCGGCCTACTCCGGGAACGGTTCGCCGAGGAGCTCGAGGCGGTCTGGCTCTACGGGCCGCGCGCTCGCGGAACGCCCGCCGGGGACGAGTCCGAGCTACGGCTGCTCGTGTTGCTCCGGGACTCCTCGCGCAGCGACCGGGCCACTGCCCTTGATTTGCTCTGGCAGGCGGCCGAGGCCGAGAGCGCCACCGAGAGCTACTTCTCGATCAGGATCGCCGATCGGGCCGCGCCCGAGCGCCGCCGGGCGATCGACGAGTTCCTCGCACGCGAGGTGGAGCCGGACGGGATCGCCCTCTTCGCCCGCCCGGGGCCGGGCGAAGCGTCCCGTCGCTAGGTACCGCGGCCCCGCTCGTAAAGGTCGACACAGACGACGCACATCGGCCACGGCGGATTCCACGGATAGCCGGTCACGTCCTTTCCGCAGAGCGCCCTGTCCGGGTCGTCGCGCTCGACGATGTGGCAGATCTCCTCCGCCTCGCTCCTCGGGCCGCGGCTGCGCTGTTCGCGGACGTCGGTCTGGGTCAAGCCGTCTCCGAGCATCGAGGCCTTGTAGCGGGCGCCAGCATGGTCAGGCTCAGCAGCCTAGCGCCACGCCCTCCGAATCCCGGGGACCCGCGCGCGCAGCGGACCTGGCTTTACGCGCCCACCGACTCGGCCCAGCGACGCATGGCGTAGCGGAACCAGCCGTCGCCGTACGGGATGTAGATCCTGACTGGGATCCCGCGGGCGGCGAGGGCGCGCGCGTCGGCGCTGCGCACGCCGAGCAACATCTCCACGCCGAGGCCCGGCAACGCACGCAGGAGCGCCTCGCGCAGGATGGCGTCGTGAGTGTCGAGCGTGATTTCCGCGCCGCTCGCATGCAGTTCGTGGGCGAGCTCGAGGTAGGCGAGGTCGGTCGGCTCTCCCCAGGGAAGCGCGACCCGAGGGTCCTCGACGTAGGCGCCCTTCACGAGCCTGATCGGCACCCCGGCCTCGGCGAGCGCCTCGGCATCCGCCCGACTGCGCCTGAGGTTCGCCTGGACGGTTGCCGACACCGCGCCGCCAGTGCGCGCAACGGCCAGGACCGCCGCCAAGATGCGCTCGGCCCGGCGCTCCTCCTCCGCGTTGACCTGGAGCCGCCGGCCCTCCGGCAGCCCGCCGACGATCCGCTCGAGCTGCCGCTCCACGGCCTCCCCGGGCTGGTCGAGCCCGATGTGGGAGAGGTCGATCGAGAGGAACGTGCCCTCCGGCGCCTGATCGAGCGTGCGCGCGAGGACGACGTAGTCGTCTGCGACGTGGTCGGCCTCGATCGGGTCGGAGACGCTCTCGCCGAAGAGGTCGATCGAGCTGGCGAGCCCCTCCGCGGCTAGGCGGTGCGCGCAGGCGAGGGCGTGCTCCAGCCGCGTCCCGGCGAAGTAGCGCCCGGCCAGCCGGTAAGCGGCCCGCTCGCCGCCGGGGAGGGCGCGGACCGCCCGCTCGAACGCCGCGCTCGTCGCCAGAGCGAACAGCACGCGCCGGGGAGCGGTCGCGACGGCCACGCGGCGAATCATGACGATGAGCGCGCACGGCGGAGCCGGGCCTGGACTGGTGCTTGAACGATTCAGAAACTTGTGTTACTGTATCGGTTCAGAACTGAATCGATACAGCAGTTAGGAGGTGAAGCCCGATGCTGCCGATCGCCGCTCAGCTTGCCCGCACCGCGACGGAGGAACTGGCCCACTCCGCGCTCCCGGGAGCGCCCCCACGGCGCGAAACCGAGGCGCCCGGCCACCGGCCGGCCTCGCGGCCCGGACGCCGCCGTCTGGCGGCTTCTCTGCGGCGCGCGGCCGACCGGCTCGAGCCGGTCGCCGACTAATCGCGCGGGAACACGGGCGGCAGCGCCAAGGCGCTGCCGCCCGTACGATTCGGACCATGGCTGAATCGGTCAAGCCGACGGCACGAGCTCGCCCACGCACGACGACGAAGCCGACGCTGGCCACGGTCGCCGAGGCGGTGGGAGTGTCCCGCACGACCGTGTCGAACGCGTACAACCGGCCCGACCAGCTGACGCCCGAGCTGCGCGATCGCATTCTCGAGACCGCCCGGAGGCTCGGCTACCCGGGCCCCGATCCGGCCGGTCGCCGCCTGCGTCAGGGTCGCGCGGGCGCCGTTGGCGTGCTGCTCACCGAGCGACTCTCGTACGCCTTCGCCGACTCCGCCGCCGTCGCCTTCCTCGAGGGCCTCGCCCGGCGCTGCGAGGACGCCGCGGAGGCTCTCGTCCTCATCCCGCTCCGGGGCGGCGGGGGAGGCGCGGTCGTGGTGCGCGAGGCGTTCGTGGACGCGATCTGCGTCTACTCCCTGCCCGACGCCCACCCTGCGGTCGACGCCGCGCTCGAGCGTCGCCTGCCGATCGTCGTCGTGGACGCCCCGCGCCCCGAGGCGGCAACCTTCGTCGGCGTGGACGACCGGGGAGGAGCCCGCGCCGTCGCGGAGCACCTCGCCGCGCTCGGCCATCGGCGCGTGGCCGTCATCGTCCCCACGCTCGTGCTCGACGGCCGGGAGGGCCGGGTGGACGCGGAGCGCCTGCGTGCCGCCGCGTACCACGTCGACCGCGAGCGGCTCGACGGGCTACGCGAGGGGCTCGACGCGGCGGGCACCCCGTGGCGTGAGGTCGTGATCGAGGAGCGCGCGAACACTCAGGAGGCGGGAGCGGCGGCCGCGCGATCGCTGGTGGCCGAGTCGCCACGGCCGACGGCCCTCGTAGCCACCACCGACCAGCTCGCGCTCGGTGCCCTCCGTGGCGCCCGGGAGCTCGGGCTGGAGGTGCCCGGGGATCTGTCCGTCACGGGCTTCGACGACATCCCCGAGGCCGCTCGCTCGCAGCCCGCGCTGACGACGGTCCACCAGCCGCTCGTGGGCAAGGGGGCCCTCGCCGGCGAGCGCCTCTTCGCGCTGCTCGACGGGCAGCCGGCGCCCGACGCGGTGCTTCCCGTCGAGCTCGTGGTGCGGGAGTCGAGCGGCCCCGCTCCGGGCTCGGCTACGCGGTCGGGCCCGGACGCTGACATTCGCCCCGCGGCGAGGCCCTGACCTGCGTCCGTCGCACGAGCCGGGGCTGGCATCCTCTGAGATGTGATCGCTCGTCGCTGGAGGGGCTGGGCCTCGGCTCCGGCCGACGCGGACGCCTACGCGTCGCACTTCGAGCGCGCAGTGCGGCCGCGACTGGAGGCGACCGACGGCTTCATCGACGCCGTGCTCGAGCGCGTCGAGGACGGCGACGGGCGTATCGAGATCGTGGTCGTCACGCGCTGGGCGTCGATGGAGGCGATCAGGAGCTTCGCGGGCGACGAGGTCGACGTCGCTCTCGTGGAGCCGGAGGCGCGGGCGGTGCTCGAGGACTTCGAGTCGCGCGTCCGGCACATGGAGCTCCGCGACGACGAGGCGTTCCGTCCCCTCGAGCTGATCGACCTCCCCTCCGAGGCGGCGGCCCACGAGCCGTGGTTCAACGAGACGCTGGTGACGGTCAACGACGCGGTCGTGCGGCTGGGCGTCGTCGAGGGCGAGTTCCACTGGCACAGGCACGACGACCAGGACGAGTTCTTCCTCGTCCTCGACGGCGAGCTGCAGATAGATCTCGAGGGCGAGCGCACGATCACCCTGGGCCCGCACCAGGCCTTTGCCGTTCCGCGTGACGTGGTGCACCGCACGAGGGCGGCGCGTCGCACGACGATCCTCATGGTCGAGGCCGCCGGGGTCGTGCCCACGGGCGACTGACCGCTCGGAGAGAAGACGAGGCGGACCGCATGCTCGATGGCTTCCCCGTTCCGGCCCGCTGAGCGCCGGCGGGGGTCGCCTGCCTACGCGGCCGCGACGCCCAGCACGCGCGTTATCTGCACGTGGCTTAGGCCGCCGAAATAGGAGCGCTCGACGGACAGGCGGCGCGGCGTGGGCAGCGCCGCGAGTGCCATCCAGGGGCCGGCCCCTGCGCCGTGGATGCGGGGCGTCAAGGGGATGGCGCGATCGGCCAGGCTCCGCAGGCGGTTGTCGCGGAGGAGGGCGTCAAGGGTGCCCCAGCCTGCGAAGGCGAACCCGCCGATGGTGCCGGTCGCGGTGAGCAGGACTCCGGCGGCCGCGGCCGCGGTCACGCCGTGCGGGCCGAGGATCAGCACGCTCGCGGCCGTGCCGACGCTCAGGCCGAATGGCAGCTGACCGAGCGTGACGACCGCGATCAGCACGGCGATCGCGTCGAACACCGAGGCGTTCACCCCAACGGCGTGCAGGATCAGCCAGTTGCGTGCGATCTGCGCGAAAACCGCGATCAGCACGAAGCCGACCAGCCGCGCGCGACCGTCGAGCGTGCGCATGACCGCCAGGCCGGCGTGCAGCCAGCGCGCCTTCGCGAGCGCAAGCTTGCCGAGTCCTGCGCTCACGCCGAGCACCGCGGCCAGGGCGGCGATCGGCAGCCACCAGGGCAGGCCCAGGGGCCCCACCAGCGTGAAGGACGTCAGCGCGGCGAGGGCGGCCTCCACCATCAGAATCGGAAGCTCGGCGGCGACGAGCGTGGGCACGCGCGGGCTCTGCTCGGGAGCCGAGCGACGCAGCGCGGCGATCCTGGCGGCGGCGCCGAGCTGGGTGTTGAGCAGGTTGCCGAGGAAGGCCATGCTGGACGCCCGGAAAAGGTCCCGGCGACCGACCGTTCCGCCGGAGGCGAGCACGCTCTGGTGCCAGGCCTCGCTCCGTGACACGAGCGCCACCACCTGAAGAGCGACCGCCAGCACTATCACCGCGGCCGGGGCGCCGGTGATGCCGACCTTGAGCTCCTGCCACTTGCCGACCAGCAGGGCACCTAGCACCAGGCTCGCCGCGATCGAGAGGCTGACGGTGAAGGAGGTCCGCCGCTTGTGCCAGTGGCCCCGCAGTCGGTCCAGCATGGAACCCTTCCTCAACCTCTTGTCGGGGCCACCGGCAGACAGAGGAGGCGGTCTGCGGGGCGGTCGGGCGCGACGCGCCCTGTACGTCACTAATGCTGTCTATCCCCGGGTGCCGACGGGGGCTAACTACTTGTCGAGCAGCGTGGCCAACCGCCGCCGCTCGGCGTCTCGCCGAGCGTCCGCCCGTCCCTGCTCGTAGGCCTCGCGGCGCTGCTTTCCAGCCTTGCGCGCCTGCGCATTGCGCTCGCTTACGCGCTCCTTCTGTGCCTTCCAGGCGGCCTCGCCGCGCGTCGTGGGTGCCGGCGCCTCGTCGTTCAACGGCTCGATCCTGACTGCCCCCCAAAGGATCTGACCACAGGGGGATGCAGGGAGCGCAACACCCGACGGTGGATAAGTCTCAACGCTCAGGCTAGCGCGACCAGGAGTATGGTGCCGGCCTCTCATGGCGACCACCAAGCTGCTCCTGGCCACCGGCGACCAGCTCGTGGTCGTCGGCGCCGTCGAGGAGGTCGCCAAGATCCTCGAGAACGCCTCTCGCAGCAGCAGCGGAACGCTTGCCTGGCTGACCGAACAGGTGAGCCAGGAGCAGGTCGGCGTCAACGCGGCCCAGGTCGCGATGGTCCGCGCCGGGGAGGAGTGAGCGGGCCAGGGGACCGGCCGCTGTCGGTTCCCAGCGAGGGCTCAGAGTGAGGCTCTGGCAGGGGAGCGGTTCCATCCCCGGCCCGCCGATCACGTCTACCGCAGAATGCTGGCCCCGCAGTCGAATCCCGTGCGCCTCGGCTCCTCGCCTCGTCCGTGCGTAACGCACTTTCGGTGGCCTTCGGGCTTTCGGCCGGGATTCTGGCCGCAAGGCCAGCTCGGTCATGACCCTACTCCTCTTCACGGCTCGGTGCAGAGGAGTTTCGCCAGACGTGCGTCGGGGCGGGCGCGCCTCGGGACCGGCCGCCTGCCCGGTCGCCGCGCGGGACTAGAGCCGTGGTCGATCCGGAGTCGCCGGCGCTGCCTAGCCGAGATGGACCGGCCGATCGGGCCTAGCGCCCGAGCGTTCGCACAAGCTCTCGGGCTTGGTGGGGGATGCCGCCGACGAGCTCTCGTACCTCTGCCAGCCCCGCCCGCAGGGCGGCGTCGCCGACCTCCAGCCACAACGGCGAGTCCTGGAGCGCGGCGAGCCCGCGGTCGGCCTGGCCGGCCGCCGCTACCGCGTCGTCGATGAAGCCCCGCGGGCCGCTCGAGGGGAGGCCCGGCGGTTGTGCTTCGAAGCTGCGCGCCGCCAGCCCGTGCCGGGCGGCGAACTCCGCGTGCGCGCGCTTCGCTCGGCCGTAGGCGCGCCGAACCGGTCGGTAGAGCCCCTCCTCGAGCCTGCCGGCTGAGTGCTCGTCGAGCTGCTCGTAGGCGGCACCCAGGCAGGCGAGCGCGAACCCGAGCTCGTCGGTCGCACCGGCGACGGCGTCGAGCAGCTGCCGCCGCGCCTCGGCGGTGGAGTACGCCATCCCGAGATGATCGCTCCTCCGGCCCTAGACTCATCGGCGTGGCCTTCCTGCGCGGCATGGATGGTTCCGATCCCCTCCGCTGGGAGCCGATCACGCGCGGCGCCGGGGCCCACGAGGAGGAGCGTCGGGCCGCCCGCTCGGGGCACCTGGCGAGCGGGACGCTCGCCTGTGCCCGCTGCGACGCCCCGGTCGCGCCGGGCCCGGGGCCGGTGTCGCCGGCGGACTCGCTCAGCTGCCCGTTCTGCTCCCACCGGGGGCCGGTGCGCGACTTCCTCTCGCTCAGCTCGCCGCCGCGACCGGCGCGGGTCGAGGTGCGCGTGGTGGACCGCGCCCGGGGGGCGGCTCGCCCGGCGGCTTCGACGGCGGGATAGCTGGGCCCCTCCCCCTCCCCTCAGCTCGCCGCGTTCGCGTACTGCTCGCCGGCGTAGGCCAAGAGGCCGCGTCGCTCGAGGCGCTCCACCGGCGCCCGGAGGGTCACCTGGACCACGCCGGGGTGGCGGCCGATCTCGATCGCCCCGGAGATCGTGGCCCTGTTCTTGACCTCGGGCACGGACAGCTCGAGCAGCTCGGCCGCCCGGGCCAGGCCGTTGTCGGTCGCGCTGTTCAGGTCCGGGGCCCGTCGGCCGCGCCAGGAACCCACCGACCAGCTCGCGCTCGGCGCCCTCCGCGGCGCCCGGGAGCTCGGCCCCGAGCTGCGGGCGGATCTGTCCGTGGTGGGCTTCGACGACATCCCCGAGACCGCTCGCTCGTAGCGGCCGCTAACC
>JBKPFJ010000148.1:0-2946 GCA_046728795.1 Actinomycetota bacterium
GGTGGTGGTGGTGCGCCGGGCGTTCGCGAACGCCCCCATGACGTCGCTTCGGCGGGTCAGGAGCACCAGCGGCACGAGCGCGAAGGGAATCCCGAACGAAAGGATCACCTGGCTGATCACGAGCGACGACGTGGGGTCGAGCCCGATGCCGAGGACCACCAGGGCCGGTGCCATGGTCACCGCCCGGCGCACCACCAGGGGGATCGAGCGCCGGATGAACCCCTGCATGACCACCTGGCCGGCGTAGGTCCCCACGCTCGAGCTCGACAGACCGGAGGCGAGCAGGGCCAGGCCGAAGGCCACCGCCGCGCCGGGACCGATAGCGGACTCGAACCCGGCGTGCGCCCCCTCGATCGAATCGATTCCCGAGCCCCGGAAGAGCGAGGCGGCGACGATCAGCATCGACATGTTCACGAGTCCGGCCACGCCCATCGCGATCACCACGTCGAGCCGCTGGTAGCGCAGGAGGCTTCGCCGCTCGTCGTCGTCGCGCGGCCGGACGCGGCGCTGGGTGAGGGCCGAGTGCAGGTAGATCACGTGCGGCATGACGGTGGCCCCGAGGATTCCGGTGGCGAGCAGCACGGACTCGGTGCCCTGGAAGCCCGGCACGAAGCCGCCGGCGATGCCGCCCGGGTCACCGCCCGCGTGGAGCACCTCGTAGATGAAGCCCAGCAGGATGACCCCGAGCAGGCCGGCGATCGTGGTCTCGAAGCGCCGGTAGCCGCGCGTCTGGAGGGCCAGGATCGCGAACGCCACGACGGCCGTGATGAGCCCCGACACGAAGAGCGGCACCCCGAACAGCAGGTTGAGCGCGATCGCCGCGCCCACGAACTCCGCAAGGTCGGTGGCCATCGCGATCAGCTCGGCCTGCACCCAGAGACCCACGGCCACGGGCCGCGGGAAGTGCTCGCGGCACAGCTCAGGCAGGTTGCGGCCGGTGGCGATGCCGATCTTCGCCGACAGGTACTGGATCAGCATCGCCATCAGGTTCGCGGCGAGGATCACCCACAGCAGCAGGTAGCCGTACTGCGCGCCGCCCGAGATGTTGGTGGCGAAGTTCCCCGGATCCACGTAGGCGACGGCCGCCACGAAGGCCGGGCCGAGCAGCGCCACGGTCGAGCGCAGCCGGCCGCGCGAGCGCAGCAGCTCGAGCGGGCTTGGCTGGAGGACGACCGCCGCGCCGGCGGCGCCGCCACCCGACGACGAGCCCGAGCTCATGCCTCCACCTCCGTGCGCATCGCTCGGGTCAGGTCGCCGCCCAGGACGTGCAGCTCGCCGCCGAAGCGGACCGAGATCGGTCCGCCGAAAGGCTCCTTGGACACCACCTCGAAGGGATCGCCGGGGGAGATGCCCCGCTCCGAGAGATACCGGAGCATCTCGGGATCGGAGTCGGACACGCGCACGAAGCGGCCCACCTGGCCGGGCTCGAGCTCCTCGAGGGAGCGCGTGGGCCTCTCGGCGATCTCCCCGTCGGGGCCCGGGATGGGGTCGCCGTGCGGATCGCGCGTGGGGTTGCCGAGCGCTGTGGCGATCCGCTCGGACAGCTCGTGCGAGATGGCGTGTTCGAGCACCTCCGCCTCGGCGTGCACCCGATCCCATGGCACGCCGAGGGCCTCCGACAGGTAGAGCTCGAGCAGCCGGTGGTGGCGCACAATCTCGAGCGCGACCCGCTCGCCCGCGCTCGTGAGCTCGACGCCGTGGTAGGGCTCGCGGCTCGCGAGGCCGAGCGTCTCGAGCCGCTTGACCATCGCCGACGCCGAGGCGGGAGAGACGCCGAGCCGCTCGGCCAGCGCCGAGGTCGACACGGGCTCGCCGGTGCGCTGCGAGAGCGACCAGATGCCCTTCGCGTAGTCCTGAACCGCGCTGGAATTCTCCATCAGGATCTATTGAAGCAGACTTTAGGCTCGTCTAAAAGCGCCCCGGCGCACGTCCCTAGAATCGGCTCGGTGATCGCGGCACCTGAGTACGAGCTCCTGACCGAGAGCGCCGGGCTGGTCGAGCGCCCCGGCCGGCCGGTCTTTCGCGTGGCGGGAGGCGAGGCCGCGGACTTCCTCCAGGGCCAGCTCACGAACGACGTCGAGGCCCTCGAGCCGGGGCGCGGGTGCTACGCCGCGGTGCTGTCCTCGAAGGGAAAGCTGCGCGCGGACCTGCGGGTGTTGCGGCTGGAGGAGGGCTTCCTCCTCGACACCGAGCCGATCGCGGGGGCCGTGCTGCGCCACCTGCTCGAGACGTACACGCTCGGCCGGCGGGTCAGCCACTCGGAGGAGCCGCTCGCCGTCGTCTCCATCCTCGGACCCGCCGCGCGTGAGTGGCTGGACGCAGCGCCGCCCGAGGAAGAGCACGCCTGGGTGCGGGGCGAGCATGGGCTGTACGTGGCCACGGACCTCGGCGTGGACCTGATCGGCGAACCCGGCTCGGCCGACGCGCTGGGCATCGAGCCGGTCTCGGAGGAGGTCGCGGAGTGTCTGCGCATCGAGGCCGGCCGCCCCCGCCTCGGGCGCGACATGGGGAGCGAGACGATTCCGGCGGAAGCGCGCCTGAACGAGCGCGCCGTGAGCTTCACGAAGGGTTGCTACGTGGGCCAGGAGACGGTCGCTCGCCTCCACTACAAGGGGAAGCCGAATCGCCACCTGCGCGGGTTGCTCCTGAGCGAGGCGGCGGAGCACGGCGATCCGATCCTGTTCGGCGAGAAGGAGGTCGGCAAGGTCGGCTCCGCGTGCGTCTCCCCGCGGTTCGGTCCGATCGCGCTCGCGGTGGTGCGCCGCGAGGCGACGCCCGGCGACACCGTGACGGTGAACGGCGCCGAGGCCGAGCTCGTCGAGCTCCCCTTCGGCGGTGGCTGAGCGGGCGGCGCCCCGGGCGCCTCGCCGGCGGGGCAGCCTGCGCGGCGACAGCCCGCTGCTCGGCGGGCCGCTCAGCGTCGACGCCGGCGCCGAGGAGCCGCGC
>JBKPFJ010000078.1:0-3775 GCA_046728795.1 Actinomycetota bacterium
CCGGCGCTCTAGCCGAAGAGATC
The DNA here is from genome assembly GCA_046728795.1 of Actinomycetota bacterium. Lineage (GTDB taxonomy): Bacteria > Actinomycetota > Thermoleophilia > Solirubrobacterales > Thermoleophilaceae > JBKPFJ01. Next base: position 24 of record JBKPFJ010000078.1, read on the forward strand.
GAGCTGTGGGGCGCCCGCCCGCGCCTCCCCGGCCGTGGGCGGGGCTCCCACCGCCCGAGGCGGCTCCGGCACGGGCTCCGCAAGAAGGTCGGGCAGCCTCGACAGGTCCTCCCGAAGCGCCTCGAGGCAGGCCGGCGTTCGCAGAGCGGCCGCCGGGTGGAAGAGCGGGTAGAGGCGCACCCAGCGTCCCCCCAGCTCGTGCACCTGGGGCCTGCCGCGCACGCTTGTGATCCCGCGGCCCGACCGCGTCAGGCACTTCGTGGCGAAGTTGCCGAGCGTGCAGACGACCTTCGGCTCGATCAACTCGACCTTGCGATAGAGGAAGGGCTTACAGACGTCGATCTCCTCCGGCAGGGGGTCGCGGTTGCCGGGTGGCCGGCAGCAGAGGACGTTCGTAACGAAGACGTCCTTCCGCGAGAACCCGATCTCGCCCAGAAGCTCGTCGAGCAGGTGTCCGGCCCGCCCCACGAACGGCAGGCCTCGCTCATCCTCGGTGGCGCCAGGGGCCTCCCCCACGAACATCAGGTCCGCGTCCGCGTTGCCGTTCCCGAAGACCAGGTTGGTCCGCACCTCCCGGAGCGGGCATTCGTGGCATTCGCGCATCTCCTTGAGCAGCGCGATGAGCTCCTCCCTGCGCTCTGCTGCCGGGCGCTGCTCCACGCCGTGAAGCCTACGCACGGGCGGCGGCTCCGGCCGGCGGTTTTCCGCGCAGCGAGCGGTATCCTTCGACGCGCGGCCGCTACCCGGAGCGGAGTGGACCGCCAGGGATGACCTCATCGACCTCGAGACGCACGAGCCTGCCATCCCGGGTGGGCATCGTCGGGCAGGGCCGGATCGGTACGGCCCTCGCAAAGGCGCTGCGCGAGGCCGGAGTCGAGGTGGAGGGCCCAGCCGGGCGCGGCGAGGTGCCCGGCGGCGAGGCGATCCTCGTTTGCGTCCCGGACGGCGAGATCAGTTCGGCCGCGCAAGCGGTGGCAGGTGCGGCGCGCTTCGTGGGCCACACGAGCGGTGCCACGCCGCTCGAGGCGCTGAGCCCGGCCGGCGCAGAGCGGTTCGGGCTGCATCCGCTGCAGACAGTCGCCCGGCCGGGGGACGCCCGTCTAGCCGGCGCCGGCTGCGCCATCGCGGGCTCCAGCCCCGCGGCGCTCGCAGTGGCCCGAGCACTCGCCGAGGCGCTCGGCATGCGGCCCTTCGAGATCGACGACGAGTCACGGCCCGCATACCACGCCGCGGCCTCGGTGGCCTCTAACTTCCTCGTCACGCTCGAGGGCGCCGCGGAGGAGATCGCCGCAGGCGCCGGACTCGAACCGGGCGAGGCGCGCGCGCTACTCGCGCCGCTCGTTCGAGGGACGGTCGAGAACTGGGCCGAGCACGGCCCCGAGCGGGCCCTCACGGGCCCCGTGGCTCGGGGGGACGAGGACACGGTGGCGGCTCAGCGGGCGGCGGTGGCGGCGTCGTCACCCGATCTGCTTCCCCTGTTCGACGAGCTCGTCGAACGTACTCGCGAACTGGCATCGAGTGCGGTGCCGGCGTGAGGACCGTCCGCACGGTCGCCAGGCTGCGCGGGGCGCTCGCCCCGGAGCGCCGCGCCGGCCGCAGCATCGCGCTCGTGCCCACCATGGGGGCCTTCCACGCGGGACACCTGTCCCTGATCCGCCGCGCCAGGGCCGTCTGCGAGGTGGTGGTCGTCTCCCTGTTCGTCAACCCCTCGCAGTTCGGGAAGGGTGAGGACCTGGGGAGCTACCCGCGCGACGAGGCTCGCGACGCGATGCTGGCCGAGAAGGAGGGAGTCGATCTGCTGTTCGCGCCCTCGGTAGAGGAGGTCTACCCCGAGGGGTTCGCCACGACGGTCGCGGTCTCCGGCCTCACCGAGATCCTCGAGGGGTCGCTTGAGTCGCGCGGACCCGGGCACTTCGCCGGAGTCACGACAGTGGTCACCAAGCTCTTCAACATGGTCCAGCCCGACGTCGCCCTCTTCGGACAGAAGGACGCCCAGCAGACGCTCGTGATCCACCGGCTGGTGCGCGACCTCGACATCCCCGTGCGGATCGAGGTGTGCCCGACGGTGCGCGACCCCGACGGGCTGGCCCTCTCCTCGCGCAACGCGTATTTGAGCGCCGACGAGCGCGAGCGCGCGCTGGCCCTCGGCCGCGCGATGCGCGCGGCCGAGGAGCGAGTCGCGCTGGGCGAGCGAGATGCCGCCGCCGTGCTCGAGGCGGTCCGAGGCGAGCTCGACGCGGCCGGGATCGCCCCCGAGTACCTCGAGCTCCGCTCGGCCGAAGACCTGTCCCCCGTGGAGCGGGTGAACGGCTCCACGCTGCTCGCCGTGGCCGCCCGGGTGGGGCGGGCGCGGCTCATCGACAACACCATCCTGGGAGGCCAGACCCAATGAGCTCGCACGCACCACCGCCCAAGGGCCGGCCGATGACCCTGGCGAGGCTGTCCGAGAAGAAGGCGCTCGGCGAGCCGATCGTGATGGTCACGGCCTACGACTACCCGAGCGCCCAGGTGGCGGAGGCCGCCGGCGTGGACGTGGTCCTCGTGGGCGACTCGGCGGCCATGACCGTCCTCGGCTACCCCAGCACCGTGCCGGTCTCGCTCGATGAGATGCTCATGCTCGCCGCCGCGGTGCGCCGCGGCCTCAGCACGCCACTGCTGGTCGGCGACCTGCCCTTCGGCTCCTACGAGGTCTCGGACGAGCAGGCGGTGACGACGGCGCAGCGCTTCGTGAAGGAGGCGGGCTGCGATGCGGTGAAACTCGAGCGCGGAGGCACCTCCGCGGACCGCGCCCGGGCGATCGTGGAGGCCGGCATCCCCGTGATGGGACACGTGGGCCTCACACCCCAGACGGCGACGGCGCTCGGCGGCTATCGCTCCCAGGGCCGGACCGCGGAGCGGGCGCTCGAGGTCGACCGCGACGCCCGCGACCTGGAGCGGGCCGGCTGCTTCGCGATCGTCTTCGAAGCCATCCCGAGCCCGCTCACCGAGGCGATCATGCCGCGGATAAGCGTTCCGGTGATCGGCATCGGCGCCGGGCCGGCCACCGACGGCCAGGTGCTCGTGTTCCACGACCTGCTCGGGATCTACGACGGTCACGCGGCCCGCTTCGTCAAGCGCTACGCCGGGGTCCGCGAGGAGATGGTCAAGGGCGTCGAGGCCTTCGCGCGCGAGGTGCGCGAGCGCCGCTATCCGGAGCCCGAGCACGGCTACACGATGGCCCCCGACGAGGTGGAGCGCCTGCACGCGCTGCTCCATCAGGAAGGCGAGGCCTTCATGGGCGGACGAAGCCTGTGAGCTAGCGGCGCGTGCCGGTCCACACCGGGCAGCTCCGCTTCTCGACCCAGGGCGACGGAGACGTCGTCGACCTCACCGAGGGTGTGATGGAAGTTGTACGCTCCGCGGGCGCGGAGCAGGGCCTCGTGTCCGTCTTCGTCCCCGGGTCCACGGCCGCCGTCACGACCATGGAGCACGAGCCGGGCGGGATCCACGACCTCAGGGAGACGCTCGACCGGCTCGTCCCGCGCCGGGGCGACTACGAGCACAACCGGCTGAACAACGACACCAATTCGCACGCGCACATCCGGGCGGCGATCGTCGGCCCCTCGGAGACAATCCCGCTGCGCGACGGCCGCCTCGGCACCGGCACCTGGCAACAGGTCGTGCTCGTGGACTTCGACGACCGCCCGCGCGAGCGGACGGTGGTCGTGCAGGTGCTGTCGTAGAGCCGTCGACGGTGGCGCCTTGCGACGCTC
>JBKPFJ010000161.1:0-16733 GCA_046728795.1 Actinomycetota bacterium
GGCGAAGAGCTTCGCTACGTCTTCCGCCACCTGCCGCTCACCGACGTGCACCCCCACGCCGAGCTAGCCGCCGTGGCCGCCGAGGCGGCCGCCGCCCAGGGGCGGTTTTGGGAGTTCCACGACACGCTGTTCGCCCACCAGGACGAGCTCGAGTTCGAGGATCTCGCGGGACACGCGGCCGAGCTCGGCCTGGACGTCGAGCGCTTCGCCCGCGAGCTCGAGGACGGCGTGCACTCCCAGCGCGTGCGCGAGGACGTGGCCAGCGCCGACGCCAGCGGCGCCCGCGGCACGCCCACCTTCTTCGTCGGCAAGCGCCGCCACGTGGGCCCGTACGACGCGGAGACCCTCGCGGCCGAGCTGCGGGCTTACTCGTCGCGCGCGGCGTAGGCGCCGCGCACCCGCTAGAAGTCCGGGTGCGGCTCGCCCGACCAGTCGTGCGGCCGCCGGCCAGCGCCTCCGCGAGGTAATCGAGGTGGAGTTGTCAGCCGGCGAGGGTCTCGGTGCGCTACTCGTCGGGCAGCTCGAGTGGCTGACCTTATGCACACATACGGTCCATAAGAGCACCCACCCCCGGCCCCGGGGAGTCGGCCCGGGGCAGTCGCCTCCGAGGGGCCCGGCCCCGCCCCTAGCCCCCGGGGGAGCCGGCCCCGCCACCGCCCCCTAGGCTGCGCGCGGTGCGCCGCTCCGCCGCCCTCTTCGCCCTCCTGCTCGGCGTCTATGCGTCCACGCTCGGGCTGCACGCCTTCGGCGCGGCCGAGTACGGGGGCGACGAGCCGCACTACCTGCTCGCAGCGAAGTCGCTCGTCGAGGACGGGGACGTCGACGTCGAGAACCAGTACGCCGCGCGTGCTTACGAGGGCTTTTACCCCTACGACCTTGACAAGCACGGCAAGCCGACCGACGGCCGGCTCAACGAACCGCACGGGCTTGGATTCCCGGTGCTGATCGCGCCAGCGTTCGCGCTGGGCGGCACGCACGCGGTCGAGCTCTTCCTGGCGATCGTGGCCGCGCTCGGCGTCGTGCTCGCCTACCGACTGGCGCTACGGGTGGTGCCCGACCCGTGGGCGCTCGGCGGGACACTGGCGGTGGGGCTCTCGCCGCCGTTCCTCGCCTACTCCACCGCCGTCTACCCCGAGCTCACCGCCGGCACGCTGCTCGCGGGCGCCGGCCTGCTGGCGCTCCGGCTCGACGCGCGACCGCGCGGGCGCGAGGCGTTCCTCTGCTTCGCCCTGCTCGGCCTGCTGCCGTGGCTCGGTACGAAGTTCGCTGCGCCCGGCGCCGTGGTGGGCTGGGTGGCGGTTCGCGGGCTGTGGCGCGCGCGGCGCCGCATGCTCGCCATCGGGGGGACGGAGGTGGCGCTCTTCTCGGTGGCCCTGTTTGTGGGGATCAACGAGGCGGTGTACGGCGGCCCCACTCCTTACGCCGCCGATGTGGCGGGTGAGACGGCCACCGACGCGAGCTTTCCGGTCGGCTACCTCGAGCGTGCCTACCGGCTCGTGGCCCTCTTCCTCGACCGCGACTACGGCCTCCTGCGCTGGGCGCCCGTCTTCGCCCTCGCCTTCGTGGGGCTGTGGCTCCTGTGGCGCTCCCGGCGGGAGCGGGTGGCGCGGGCCGTTCCCGGGGTCAGGGACATCGAGCTGGCGGCGGGCATGTGCGCAGCAGCGCTCGGCGTGCAGCTCCTCGTGGCGGCCTTCCTCGCGCCCACCATGTTCGGCTTCTGGTTCCCGCCGCGGCACCTGCTGGCGGCGCTGCCGCTGGCGGTTCCGCTCGTGGCCTGGGGGATCCGGCGGGCGCCCCGCGTGGGGCTCGTGCTGGCGGCGCTCACGCTCGCCGCCTCGGCCTGGCTCTACCTCGACATCCGGGTCGGCGGCGGGGGGCTCGTAACCCCGCGACCCGACGCGCCGTTCGGGCCGCTCACCGAGGCCTTCCCGTTCTTCGGCGGATCGGCCTGGCCGTACGTGCTTGCGGGGGCGATCGGCGCCGCGCTCGCCTGCCTCGTCCTGCGCGAGGCCCTCCACTCGCGCCAGACGACGGGCGCCACGCGCGCCAGGTACTCCGGATAGCGGACGAAGGAGCGGCCCGTTGTGCGGCGCCGGTAGGAGATCGGCACCTCGACCGGGTCGATGCCCGCGCCCCACAGCGACAGCGTCAGGACCTGGGCGTAGTTGTAGTCGTGCCGAATGCGGGCCGCGGCGAGCGCCCGGGCCGAGAGGGCCCGGTAGCCAGTCTGGCCGTCGCTGAGGACCGTGCCCATCAGCGTGCCGAGCAGGGCGGTGGTGGCCCTGTTGGCCAGCGTGCGGTGCCAGCTCATGCCCTCGCGGTCGGGGCGAAGGAAGCGGGAGCCGAGCACGTAGCCGGCCCGGCCGCGCGCCACCGGCTCGAGCACGCGGGCGAGCTCCTCCGGTTCGTACTCGCCGTCACCGTCCAGGTACACGGCGGCGGCGTAGCCCTCGTCGCGGGCATGGTCAAAGCCGGTCCGGAGCGCCGCTCCGAGCCCACGGCGCTCCGGATGGGAGACGACCCTGGCGCCACGCTCACGAGCGATCGCAGGGGTGGCATCGCCGGAGCCATCGTCGACCAGGAGCACATCCACCGCCATGCCGCAGGCCGCCTGCGGCATGCGCTCGAGCACCCGGCCGATCACGGGAGCCTCGTCGCGGGCCACGACGATCGCCAGGCAGCGCTTCGCGCCCGGCTGCGGCGGAGCGATGGCCGGGTCGAGCGCCGGGATCATCGGGCGCCCGCGGGCCGAGGAGGGCGGCTCCACACCGAGCAGGGCGGAGATCGTCGCGGCCAGCTCGAGGACGGACCGCGGCTCGCGGCTCACGGCGCCCGGCACGGCGCCCTCTCCCCAGACCAGGAAGGGCACGGGACGCTCACCCCAGTCGAGGTGGCCGTGTCCGCCGATGCCGCGGCCTTGGCCGTGGTCGGCCATGAGGATCACGGTGGCGCCGTCGAGCTTGCCACGCTCGCCGAGGAAGGCGAGGAAGTCGCCCACCCGGCGGTCCGTCTCGGCGAGCTGGTCCAGGTACTCGGGGTTGCGCGCCCCGCGCACGTGGCCGAGCTGGTCCGCGGCGAGCAGCTGGAGCACGAGCAGGTCGGGGTCCTCCTCCTCGACGACGCGCCGGGCCGCCAGACACAGCGAGCGGTCGATCTGGCTCGTCGGCTGCACGGACGTGACCGGTCGCACGACCGCCTCCCCCAAGGGATCGAGCAGATGGGCGATCCCCACGAGCCGGCCGTGCACGCGGTCGAACACTGACTCGCGGCGCAGGCCGAGCCGCGGCGCGAAGTTCGAGCGCATGCCGTGCTCCTCGGGCGTCGCGCCGGTGAGCATCGAGGAGAAGCAGACGACGGTCCGCGCGGGGTAGGCCGGCTCCACAGCTAGGTACTCGGTGCCCTCGCGGGCCAGGCGGTCGATCACCGGGGTGTGGGCCTGCCAGAGCCGCCGGCGGTTGCAACCGTCGATCACGATGACGTAGACGCGCCGCGCGAGGGCTCGCCGCGGCGGGGGCGCCGCGGCCCGTTCCGGATAGTGCGGGAGGCGCTCGCGCGCGAAGCGGCGCCACGCGAGCGTCCCCAGCGCCGCCGCCAACGCCGCCGCCAACGCGACGCTCGCCAGGGAGGCAGCGCTCGGATCCTCGGCGATCAGCGTCCCCGCGCTGAGCGACATGACCAGCTTCGGAACCTGCTCGAGCGCGTTGCCGCTCGTGGGGTCCGCGTTCGTCAACACGAGCCGCCAGAACCGGGTGAAGTTCGTCCACGGCGCGCCGGTGCGGAGCCTGTAATAGAGGGTGCCCCAGAAGAGGACCGTGAAGAAGAAGTATCCGGCGACCGCGCCCAGCAGCAGACCGGGCGCCCGCCACGGCTCGAGCAGCGGGACGGTGATCAGCGCCGCCGCCCAGAGAAGCCCGCGGCCTCGGAGCGGAAACACGAAGCGGGACAGCACGAGCGCGAGCGCACCGGTCCCGGCGAGGGCGAGAGTGAGGGAGCCGTCTGGCCCGAGCCCGAGCGGCGCCGCGCAGAGCAGCACGAGCAGGGGGAAGACGACCGAGAAGGGCCTGCCCTCGTTCAGGACGTTCCAGGCGCGCGCGGCCCAGATCTCGATCGGTCCCGCCATCGGGCCGAGATATTAGGGTGCCCTAACTATGAGAGGCCGCTTCCTCAGCGGACATGCGGCCGGGGCGGCCGTGGGTGCGGCCTCAGGCCGGGATGTCTCGGCGAGCGCTCGCTTCACGGGAGTCCGGGGCCCAGCCGGTTGATCATCGAGCTGCTGGGAGACTGACGTACGGTGACCGCTCGCGCAGAGGAACGTGTCATCCCGCTCGAGCTCTTCTTCGATCTCGTGTTCGTCTTCGCGCTCACGCAGGTCACGGCCCTGATGTCGGATGATCCTACGTGGCAGGGGCTCGGCCGCGGCATGCTCGTGCTCGCCGCCCTGTGGTGGGCGTGGGGCGCCTACGCCTGGCTCACGAACGAGATCGACGCCGACGCGGACGTGCCGCGGCTCGCGATGTTCACCTCGATGACGGCGATGCTCATCGCGGCGCTTGCCGTGCCGAACGCGTTCGGCGACGACGGCGTGATCTTCGCCTGCGCCTATTTCGTCGTTCGCGTGATGCACGTCGTCCTGTTCGCCGAGGCCACGCCCCACCTCGCGGTCCACGAGGCCGCCGTGCGCCTCGCGCGCACGGCGATCCCCGCGCCGGCACTCCTGATCCTCGCCGGCTTCCTCGACGGGCCAGTGCAGGCGGCACTCTGGCTCGTCGCGCTCGCAGTCGATTACGCCGGTCCGCTCGTCTTCGGCGTGAGCGGCTTCCGCGTGTCCGCGGGTCACTTCGCCGAGCGGTTCGCGCTGATCGTCATCATCGCCCTCGGCGAGTCGATCGTGGCGGTCGGCGTCGGCGCCGCCGGCCTCGGGCTGGATGTGGGCCTCATCGCGGCCGCTGCGCTCGGGATCGTCATCGCGTGCGCGCTCTGGTGGGCGTACTTCGACTGGATGGCGATCCATGCCGAGCGAGTCTTCCGGGAGACGGCGGGCGACGAGCGGGCGCGCATGGCGCGCGACGCCTACAGCTACCTCCACCTGCCGATGGTGGCCGGGATCATCCTCGTGGCGCTCGGCATTAAGAAGACGCTCGGGGACGTCGACGAGCCGCTGAAAACCGTGCCGACCGTCGCGCTGCTCGGAGGGATCGCGCTCTACCTCGCCGCGCACGTGGCCTTCCGGCTACGGCTACACAGCGGCTTCGGCCGCGGCCGCCTGACCGCGGCGCTCGTCTCGCTGGCGCTGATCCCCATCGCCGCGGAGGTCGATGCAGTCGGCGCGCTCGCCATCGCCGCCGCGGTGAGCTCCGCCCTCGTCGCCTACGAGGTGATCCGCTTCGCCGACGCGCGGGCCAGGGTCCGCGCCGGCGCCGGCTAGGGCTGGGGGCCAGTCTGTCGCCCGGCAGCGACGCCTTGTGAGCGCCATCGGCTTGCCGCCGCACAGTCTCGCGCGCGCAAGCGTCTCGGCGACCCGCGGACGGCCGCCGAGCTGTCGCTACGGCTCGATGTTTCTGGTTCAGCCGGAAGAAAGTTCGTCGGGTCGTATGCGTGCTTCAGCTCGACCAGGCGCTCGCCGACGCTACGCGAGTGCCCCGCCACGGACTAGATCGAATTCGATGCTTCAGTCCGCGTGACTCCTCACGTGGACGAACAGAGAGCGCGAACTGACTAGCGTCCGCTCGCTAGCAGTGGTCTGGTGCCGATCTAGGTCAGCCGCAGCGTAAGGGCGCCGAGCGGTCCGAGCTCGACTCTGACCCGCTGACCAGCGGCTACCGGCTGCGGCGGCACCACTGACCCCGTGATGACGATCTCGCCGGTGCACAGCCGCTCGCCGCAGGCGTCGAGCAGCTCGGCGGTCAGGCGCACAACCTCGACGAGCTCGCCTGTGAGCGCGGAGGGGTCGTCGGTGGCCGCGGTCTCCTCGCCGTCGATGAGGACGCGGCCGTCGATGCCCTCGCCGGTCGAGCGCCGCGGGTCGACAGCGCCGAGCAGCACGTGGCGGTGGAAGATGTTGCCGGCGAGGACCGTGCGCACGTCCTCGGGCGGCGGGTAGACGTCGGCGAGCTCGATGGCCGCCGCCAGCCCGCCGATCGCGGCGCGGACCTCGTCCCAGGAGGCGCCGCGCGCCACGTCGCGCTTGATGTGCACGGCGATCTCCGGCTCGAGCATTGGCGTGGCCCACGAGTCGACCGGCACCTCCGCGCCGTCGGCGAGCAGTCCGCTGTCCATGAGGAAGCCGACGAGCGGACGGTCGATGTCGAGCGCGGCCGCCGCGGCGGGTGCGCCGAGGCCCACCTTCCAGCCGATTTGGCGCTCGCCGTCGCGCAGGTGCTCGTCGCGGACGGCAAGCTGGTCGCGCATGCCTTCGGCGATTCGGTTGTCGAGCTCGGTCACGCGGCGAACTCGTCGTCCGGGTCGGGGATCTCGTAGCCCGCGGCCTCCAGCGACCCGGCGCCGACCCACCCCCAAAAGAGCAAGACCTCCCCCTTGGAGGTGTTGTCGAAGCCGTGCCAGTTGCCACGCGGCGTGTAGATCACGTCGCCGGCCTTCGATGGCTCGCGCCCGCTGTTCGTGTAAATCTCACCGTGGCCGCTGAGCACGACGAGAAACTCGTCGCAGTTCGGGTGCAGATGCCGCTCGTGCCGCGCGCCAGGCGGCAGGACGGTGCGCCCGACCACGAGATCCTTCGCGCCCGCGTTCTGCTCGCCGATTAGGAACTGGACCTGCATGTCGATCCAGCCCTCGTCCTGGGGCAGGCCCTGCACGAGTGGGACGTCCTCGATGCGGGTCCGGTAGGGCTCTTGCGGGCTCATTCCATGCCTCCGATCCTGCGGTACGCCTCATGCACGCTGACCAGAAAGTCGCGGTCAGCCCGCTGCGAGGCGCGCGCGGCGTTGAGCATCTCGCTCGTCGCGGCGCAGGTCGGCACCGGCATGCCGAACCGGCGCGCGAGGTCCTGCGCGAGCACCAAGTCCTTCTGCTGGAGCTCGACGTCGGCGTACACGTCCGCGTCGTCGACGAGCAGCGGCGCGCGGTAGCCGATCACCGGCGAGGCGATCACGCTCTTGAGTGCCGCGTCGACGACCGCGGCGCGGTCGACGCCGGCCTTCTCGACCAGCGCGACGCCCTCGGCGAACGCCGTGACCGACACCACGAGCGCGAGGTTGATCGCGATTTTGGTCAGGAGCGCCTGCCCGTTCGGGCCGATGTAGGTCACCTTCGGGCCGATCGCGTGCAGCACGTCCGAGACGTGGTCGAACGCCGCGCGGTCGCCGCCCACCATGACCGACATCTGCCCGGCAGCGAGCGTCGCGGGGCTCCCGGACACAGGACAATCAAGGAACGCCGCGCCGGTCGCGGCGACTCGCTCGGCGAGCGCCCTGCTCGCGTCGGGCGCGATCGTACTGACGTCGGCCCAAACCGTGCCCGGGCGCAGGCCCGCGAGCACGCCGTCCTTGCCGCCGGCGGTCGCCTCGATCGCGGCCGTGTCCGTGAGCATCGTGAAGAGTAGGTCGACCGAGGCGGCGAGCTCGCGCGGCGTTTCGGCCCAGCCCATGCCCGCGTCGAGGAGCGGCTCGGCCCTGGCCTTCGTCCGGTTCCAGCCGACGAGGTCGTACCCGGCGTCGAGCAGCCGTTGCGCGATGCCGGCGCCCATCGCCCCGAGGCCGACGAACCCGACCCGTTCAATTGGACTGAACATCTCGGCGACGATACTCACCGGGCTCGCCAATCGAGGTCGGCGAGGTGTCAAGGTGACGGCTTGCGCTTTCGCGCGAATTCCAGCCGTGAGGAGGTCGCCACACGGAGCTCCTCCCCTCTCGTCCTATGCGAAAGCCTCAGACCTCCGCGGCCGAGAGTGCCGCTTTGGAAAGCGGAGGGATCGGGTAAATCTTCCCGCGGTCTATTCCAGTGGCGGCTAGCTAGCTCGACCGCTGAGCCGAGCTCATCTCGGGTAGCCGTTCGCCCAGGCCGCGTTCGCGGCGAGACGAAGGAGATCGTTGTGCGAGGTGCAGTTATGTACGGCCCCGGCGACGTGCGCGTCGAGGAGCGTGCCGACCCACAGATCGTCGAAGCGAGCGACGCGATCATCCGCGTGTCTGCCGCTTGTGTTTGCGGCTCGGATCTGTGGCCGTACCGAGGGGTCGAGGATCTCGAGTGGCCCGCGCCAATGGGTCACGAGTACGCCGGGGTGGTCGAGGAGGTCGGCGGGGAAGTTAAGACGATCAAGCCGGGCCAGTTCGTGGTCGGTTCGTTCTGGGCCTCTGACAACACATGTGAGATCTGCCGCGCCGGCTACCAGAGCGCGTGCGTCAACCGCGTGCCCATGGGCTCCTTGGGCGCCCAAGCTCAGTTGCTGCGCGTCCCGCTTGCTGACGGCACCCTCGTCGCCACCCCGGATCTCCCCGCCGACGATCTCATCCCGAGCCTGCTCTCGGCCTCCGACGTGCTTGGCACCGGCTGGTTCGGCGCCGTGGCCGCCGAGGCCGGGCCGGGCAAGGTCGTGGCCGTCGTGGGCGACGGCGCGGTTGGGCTGCACGCGGTGCTGGCCGCCCGCCAGCTCGGCGCCGAGCAGGTCATCGTGGTGAGCCGCCACGAGTCACGCCAGCGGTTGGCGCGCGAGTATGGCGCGACCGAGATCGTCGAAGAGCGCGGCGAGGATGGTGTAGCCAAGGTAAGAGAGCTCACGGGCGGGCTGGGAGCGCACTCTGTAGTCGAAGCGGTTGGCACGCAGGAATCGATGATCCAGGCCATCCGCTCCACCCGCCCGGGCGGGCACGTCGGCTTCGTCGGTGTAGGTCACGGGGTCGCCGTGCCCGGCATGGAGCTGTTCTGGAGCCTCGTTCACCTGCACGGCGGGCCCGCCCCCGTGCGCCGCTTCCTGCCCGAGCTGATTGATCTGATCTGGAACCGACAGATCGATCCGGGCAAGGTCTTCGACCTCGAACTGCCACTTCGCCGGGCCCCGGAGGGCTACGAGGCTATGGATCAGAGACGAGCGATCAAGGTCCTGCTTCACCCGTGAACCGTCGACGGATCAGCACCGGATCACGCGAAGGTGCATGGTCGAAAGTCCCCCCGCTTTCCACGCAAAGCGAAGTAATCGCTTTGGCGCGCTGAGCCAGCTGCGCGAGTCACTGGCGCAGCCCGCACCCGTTGCGGAGGCTCAAAGTTGAATTGCCCGGATCTGGCTCTGGCTGCCGCGATCAGTCCGTGCCGACCGGCGCGCTCCGGACGACGCTGCCCTCGGTCGGGTCGGGCGCGCCCGTGGGCGGCGGCTCGGCGCGTCGAGAGCGGCCGGTTCCGACGGCCGCGATCGTCGATAGCACTGAGAACACGCCGGCTATCGCGAGCACGCCGCGGCGGGCCTGTCGCGGGATGGTTCGGCCGGCTGCCCACGTGGCGCCGAAGTCGACCGCGTCGCAGATCGCCCCGGCCCCCAACCACGGCCGCGCCGAGCCGTCGTCGCGCGTTAGAGCCTGCAGGCCGCCGAGGCCGAGCACCAGGTCGCGCGCGCCCACGGCGCGCGCGAGCAGCTGCGCGCCCGGGACCCGCGCCTGCTTTCCGATCCAAGCGCGATCCATGAGTTTCGGCTCCGCGATGAAGGCGACGCCGAAGAGGAGCCGGCCCATCGAGATGAGCACCGCAAGGATCCGCATGCGTGGTGTCTACCAGAGTGGGCCGCGTCGGGCTCGTGGAGAGCCCCGACCGATCGACGATTCAGATCGCGATCCTTTGGTTTGCCTCACGCAGCACGGCCAAGCTCTCCTCCCAAGCGCGTCGCTCCCGATCGCTCAGCCCCGGCATCAGCGGCGCTCCCGCTCCGTCTGCGCCGATCGGGGCGGGGAGGCTGGCGCAGATGCGGGCTCCGACGCGGACGCTGACCGGCTCGAGCCTGCCCGCGTCTCGGACCACGTGTCCGATCAGCTCTGCGGTCGCCAGGCCGATCGCGTGTGTCGTCGATCCCTTCAGGGCTCGGACCTCGTAGGCCGCGCGGCGCACCTGCTGCTCGATCTCGGCCAGCCGCTCGGCCGCGAGCGGCCGCCCCGACCGCTGGCCGAACTCGGCCAGCGAGAATGGCCCGACCCTCGCGCTCTCGAAGGGGAAGACCGCCGAATCCCCGTGCTCGCCGATGACCCAGGCGTGGACGTTTCCGGGGTGCACCCCGAGCTCGACCGCCAGCAGCTCGCGAAGCCGCCACGAGTCGAGTGAGGTGCCGGTGCCGAAGACGTGCACGGGGCGGGATTCCCACCGGCGCGTGAGGTACTCGGCGAGCACGTCTACCGGGCTCGAAACCACGACCACCACCCTTGGCAGCGCCTCCTCCAGGGCGTCGGCGACTTCGATCGCCACGGCCAGGTTGTGATCGAGCGTGTCCAGCCGCGTCTCGCCGGGCTGCGTGTGCATGCCCGCGGTCAGCACCGCGATGTCAGCCGCGCGGATCGAGTCCATCGACTCTCCCTCGACCCTGCACTCGGGCAGGAGTGGTGCGGCATGGTGGAAATCGAGGGCCTCGCCTCGCGCCTTGCCGCCATCGCGGTCATAGAGCGTTAGCTGCGAGGCGAGGCCGAGCTGCAGTAGGGGCCCCGCGCACGCGACACCCACGGCGCCGGCGCCCAGGATGGCGACCGAGGTCACCCGTCGACCCTACCTGGGGCCGAGGCTCCTGCGGTGATCGACGGTCTGCCGCGTTGTGGGTGGACCGAAGCTCGCAGCTCGCCCCGGCCGATATGGGTCAGGCTGCCCGGGTACCAAGGGGGAATGACACCGGCGGCGATGAAGTGGTGGGGCTGGGGCGCGGAAGACGTCTCATTCAGTCACGAGGGCAAGCCCGAGCTGGCGCCCTTCATCGAGCGCGTCCTCGGCCTCGACGTCCGCCGGCCGGGCGCGAGCGCCATCGCCTTCGGGGATCTTGAGATCCCGACGTCCCAGCTCCGGCCAGGACTGAGGGCGGACCTCGAGGCCGCCGTAGGACCTGAGCAGGTCTCCACGGACGACCGCGACCGCGTACTCCATGGGCGAGGCAAGAGCCTCACGGACCTGATCCGGCAGCGCCGGGGGGACATGGGACGGCTGCCCGACGTCGTGGTGCGCCCGGGCACCGAGGACGAGGTCGTCGCCGTCGTTACGGCCGCCCTCGAAGAGGACGCGGTGCTGATCCCGTTCGGTGGCGGGTCGAGCATCTCTGGCAGCCTCGAGGCCGAGGCGGGGGAGCCACGGCCCGTGATCTCGACGGACATGGGCCGCCTGAACCGGGTGCTGGAGATCGACGCGGCGTCGCAGCTCGCGCGCGTGCAGGCAGGCGTCCTCGGCCCCGACCTCGAGCGCCAGCTGGGCGCCCAGGGCTGGACCTGCGGCCACTTCCCGGACAGCTTCACCTACTCGACGCTGGGCGGCTGGATCGCCACGCGCTCCTCGGGCATGCAGTCCGACCGCTACGGAGACATCGCGGAGATCACGCGGGGGCTGCGAGTGGTCACGCCGTCGGGGGTCCTCGTCGTGCGACCGATTCCGAGCACCTCCACCGGGCCGAGCGTGCGCGAGATGGTGTTGGGCAGCGAGGGCCGGCTAGGCGTCATCACCGAGGCGACGATCCAGGTCCGCCGCGTGCCCCCCGAGCGGAAGATCCTCGGCTATCTGTTCCCCACCTGGGCGGCCGGCCTGGCGGCCATGCGCGACATCGCCGCCAGCGAGGCCTCGCCGTCGGTCACGCGCGTGTCCGACGCCCCGGAGACCGCGTTCTCGTTCGCCATGCGCGACGACCCCACGTTGCTGGACCGCGTGAAGTCGAAGGCGCTCCAGGCCTTCCTCAGGCGCAGGGGCTGGCAACTGGAGGCGATGTGCCTGTCGCTCATGGGCTACGAGGGCAGCGCCGACCACGTGGCCAGCCAACGCAAGCTCAGCGAGCGGATCGCCAAGCGTCACGGCGGGCTGTGCATCGGCGCGAGCCCCGGCAGGCTGTACGACCAGAAGAAGTTCGACACGCCCTACATCCGTGACTTCCTGCTCGACCGCGGCGCTCCGGCCGACGTCTCGGAGACATCGGCGCCGTGGAGCGAGCTGCCTACGGTCTACGACAACGTGATGGCGGCCGGCCACGGAGCCTTCCGCCGGCTAGGCGTGCCCGGCTATCTGATGTGCCACCTGTCGCACTCGTACCACTCGGGTGCCTGCCTCTACTTCACGTTCGCGCTCAATCCCCCGGACGACCGTGACGCCCTAGAGGACTACGGCGTCGTCAAGCGGGCGATCCAGCAGGCCTTCGTGGACTCGGGCGCCACGCTGTCCCACCACCACGCGGTCGGCACCGAGCACGCCGAGTGGCTGGAGGAGGACATCTCACCGCCCGGTGTGGCGATGCTGCGCGCGCTCTTCGAGGGCACCGACCCCTGCGCGAACCTCAACCCCGGCAAGATCGTTACGGCTGATTCCCTGGCGGTGGCCCGGGAAAGGGTTTCAAGTGACCGGCGTTAGCAAGTCCCATGCCTGAACCGGCCGAGCTCGACATCCCGTGGACACGCGGGGGATTGGCGAGCCGCGCCCGTGAGCTCTTCGTCTGCGGGGTGCTAGGCCCGCTGATGGACCTCTACACGCGCCGCCGGGTCCTTGGGCGCGAGTGCCTGGAGGACCTCACCGGGCCCGCCATTTTCGTGGCGAACCACAACAGCCACATCGACACGCCCGTGATCCTGCGCGCACTGCCCGGGCGGTGGCGGCGGCGCACCGCGGTGGCCGCCGCGGCGGACTACTTCTACGACACGCGCCGCACTGCCCTTTCCGCGTCGCTTGCGTTCGGGACCGTGCCGCTCGACCGCAACAACGGGGCCGGCGTGGGCCCCGGCCAGAGGGCCCACCTCGACCGCCTCTTCCGCGACGGCGGGAGCCTGCTGGTCTACCCCGAGGGCACGCGTTCACGCGACGGTCGCGTCGGGCGGCTGCGGTCGGGGGCGGCGCTGCTGGCCGCCGAGCACGGCCTGCCGATCGTGCCGATCTACGTGTCGGGTACCCGCGCGGCGATGCCGCGCGGACGCCGCTGGATGGTCTTCAAGGCCGGGCGACCCGGCGCGCGTCATCCGATCCAGATCGTCTTCGGGAATCCGATCGCGCTCCGCGCGCGCGAGCGCCCCAGCGAGGTGATGGAGCGGGTGCGGCTGTTCCTCGCCGAGTGCGGGGCAGAGACGCGCCGCAGGCCGCGCGTTGAACGCGCCCGCGCACGCCAGCCGGCGTGACCTTGCCCGGGTAGGCTCCCGCCAGTCCACCGCGGGGAGGAGAGATCACATGGCTCAGCCGAGCGTCGACCTCGTAGCGCTGAACCCTCAGCCGCTGCCGCCGGACGCGACCGTCAGGCTCGTCGCCCTGAACCCGCAGCCGCTGCCGCCCGACGCGACGATCAAGCTGGTCGCGCTGAACCCGCAGCCGCTGCCGCCGCAGGCGACGATCAACCTCGTTGCGCTCAACCCTCAACCGCTGCCGCCGGGCGTGAAAATCAACCTGGTGGCCCTGAACCCGCAGCCGCTGCCACCCAACACGACGATCGACTTCGTAGCGCTGAACCCTCAGCCGCTGCCGCCGAGCGGGACGCTCGACTTCGTCGCGGTCGCGGCCCGGACCGCTGACTGACCGGAGCAGTCGGCCTACCCATCCTCAGAGGGCACAGTCGTCGCGAGCTCGACCAGGGCGGCCAGCGCCGCCGGGATCGAGCGCTCGAGGCGGGGGCCGACGGTACGTCGCATCAGTGGGGTGGCGAGCCCGGTCATGCGCACGCGGTGCGTAATGCGCAGCTGCCCGCCCTCCTCCTCGGCGAGCTCGTGCTCGAACCGCAGGCGCATGAACCGCTCGGAGGTCTCCGTCACGAAGCGCCGCCCCGGTTCGATCGCGAGCACCTTCAGCGTCGAGGTCGGCCCTCCCACGGCGCGCACGGTCCCGGTCGCCCCCTCGGTCAGCGGCCCGTCGAGCTCGGCGCGACCAACGCCGGGATTCCAGGTCGGCCAGGCAGAGACGTCGGTCCACAGAGCCCACACCCGCTCGCGAAAGGCAGGCGCCTGCACCGATTGCTCGAACTCCCACATCACGTATCCCAGGCGCGCGGAAGTCTCTCACGCGCCGAACTCTCGGCACGCGCCAGACATCGACGGCCTCCGCAAGGCCAGTGCGGATGCGGAGGATTGGCGCGCCCGGCCGGGCCGGGCGGAGGCGCTCCGCCTAGCGGCTCCGGAAGAGCGGGCACACCAGCGCGCCGTCGGCGGAGCTCGCCACCGGGACAGAGGCGTGCGTGTCCCGCCCCAGGCTCGGCGCGGTTACGCTCGCGAGCTGGCTCACCGACCCGGCGCTCGTGCCGGCCTTCAGCTTCAGCACCTCGATCCCCCTGTTCATGTCGAACAGGTAGACGTAGTCGCCGTTCCAGGCCAGGTCCCAGGACAGCGAGGTGGGGTTCGCCGCCGTGCCGTCGCCGGTCACCCGGTAGTAGCCGATCTGGCGGACGTCGCGGGCGTTCGAGATGTCGAGGAGCCGCAGGCCCTGCCCGTACCAGGCGGCGCCCAGCGTGGAGCCGCTGATCTCGAAGTAGTGGGCCGAGCAGCCCTGCGTCGGGTCGACCGCCTCGCCGGTGTCCTGCGCCGGGTGGAAGGTGTCGAGCGCCGTCATCCGGTACGGACTGGCCGGGGTCGAGTTCACCGCCGGCTCGCCGCCCAGCGAGTCGGTGATGTCGGACAGGACGATCCGCCCGCTCTTGTCGCAGGGGGTCGTGAAGTCCTCCTCGGTGCCGACGAGCACGTTGCCCGGATCCACGCCGGAGGCGGTCGTGGAGCCGTCGAGCGGGCGCGCCGAGTTGTGCATGAAGTCGGTCTGCGGCTGGTTCACGCCGCCGACCCCGCCACCGGCCACGAGCACCGGCTTCCAGGGCTTGGCGACCTCGATCCGGTCGGTGTAGGGATCGCGGTGCCTCCCGCTCGTGGCGTAACCGAGGATGCCGCCGCGGCCGCTCACCCAGGCGATGCCGTCGGCGTCGACCTGGACGTCGTGCGAGTAGTCCGTGGCGCCGTCGTTGCGCCAGAGGTCGATCGGCTTCGGGTAGACCTCGGGATGCGCCGGGTCCTTCAGGTTGGTGACCCAGATGGGGCGGCCGTCGCCGCGGCCGCCCGGCGTGAAGGCCGTCCAGACGCCGGGGTAGAGCGTCGGGAGGTCCTCGCGCCGCGCGGGACCGCCGGTCCAGATGTAGTCGCAGTCCTCGATGCAGGATGCGGTGTGGCCCGCGGGCAGCTCCACGAGGTCGCCGATCTGGCGCAGGTTGGCCGGGTCGGCGTAGGAGATGACGAAGAAGCCGCTCTTGCAGTCCGGATCACGCGTCTTCGAGCCGGCCGTGCCGATTCCCGGACAGCTCTCCTGGTCCACGTTGTCATGACGCGGGTCGAGGGCGCCGATGATCAGCTTGCGGCGCCGGTCGATGTCCATGTCCTCGTCCTGCCAATAGCCGTCGGTGCCGAGGATCTCGGGGGGCTGGTAGGTGTCGAGGAGCTGCGGGTCCTCCGGATCGTTCACGTCATACGCGCGGAAGCCGAAGCGGCCCGTGGTGAGGAGCACCTTGTCTCCCGCGACCGTGTCGAACTTGCCCTCGACGTTTCCGGCCCCCGACACGCGGGTGATGTACTCGAGGCTGTCGGAGATCGCGGCCCCCGGCGGCGGGTCCGCGGCCAGCGCGCCAGGAGGCACGGCCGCGAGCGTCAGCAACGACAGGACCAACCCGCGTCGAACTCCCATGATCTCCTCCCCCGAGGTGTCTCCGGGGGGAGGCCTACCCCACTTCGGGCTGGGCTATCCGCCCTCCCACCAATTGCGCAGCCTTCGGGCGAAATCCTTCGGTCGCTCTGGATACAGCCGGCCACCGGCCTCGAAGGCCTGTGCCTGAAGCGCCGCCCGGCGCTCGTCGACCGCGTCCTCGATCTGCTCTGCGAAGCCGCGCTCCCGCGCGAACTCGAGCAGCACGGCCAGATCGTGGTCGTCGCCGAGATGGTCGGCGAGGGCGTCCGCCTCGTCGGCTGCGGCGCGCATCGACTTGGGCCGGACATCGCGCAATAGGCGCAGGTGGTACCAGAGGTCCTTCTCGCGCTTGCGCCACTCGTGGAGGTTCTCGACGGTGGGATCCGCCTCCGCCTTCCGCATCGCGCGCCGGCCCTGGCGGTAGATACGGCGCAGGCCCGGCTTGACGGCCGCGAAGTCGTCGCGCTCGAGCGGCCACTCGCCGATTCGCTCGCCGATCCCCCCGAGAGCCGCGATCGCCTCATCGCGCCGGGGTTCCCCCGCGGCGGCCGCGTGCCGCTCGAGCGCCGACCGGAGTTGGGGATGGCGAACGGGCAGTCCCTCGAGCGTCTCAAGCATGACGGTGGCGTCGCGGGCGCCCGCCAGGAGGCGAGCCGTGTCCCGCGCGGTGGCGTTCTCGAAGCGGAAGACGTAGTCGCCGAGCTCGGCGCGCGCCAGCCGCAGCAGCGCCCGCAGCTTCTTCATGTCCTTGCGAGCCTCGTGCACGGCCTCCTCGGGCGAGCTGTCCGTGTCGCCCCGGAGCTCGTCGAGCGCGTGATCCACCCGGCCGCGTGCGACGCGGCGCAGCTCGTCGGGGAGGGGCTCGTCGCGATCCAGCCGGTAGGTACGTCGCTCCCCGCCGGTGAGCTTCCGCGCCGCGACCGCCGCACCGG
>JBKPFJ010000038.1:0-9757 GCA_046728795.1 Actinomycetota bacterium
CCACCCGTTCGCCCCGCCGGCGCTCGTGCGCCGTCGCCGGGCCATCCACGCCGCCGGGCTGCTGCTGCTCGCGGCCTCGGTCGCCGCGGGGATCGTCGCGCTCACCGGCGGCGGGGGGGCGCCGGCGGAGCCGCTCGGGAACGGCGTCGCCGCCCTGGACCCGGAGAAGGGTGACGTCGCCTCGCTCACGAAGTCCAGCGCCGTCCCGGGGAACGTCACGGTCGGGGAGGGCGCCGTGTGGGTCGTCAACACCGAGGATGAGACTGTCTCACGCATCGACCCGGAGACCAAGCAGATCGAAAAGACGTTCAAGACGGACGGCGTGCCCAGCGAGATCGTGGCCGGCGAGGGCGCCCTGTGGGTCGGCAACGCCGGGGGACGCGGCGAGACGAACACCACGGTGAGCATTTCCCGGATCGATCCGGGCTCGGGCAGGGTCACGCGGACCGTGAAGCTGCCCGGAAGCAACGAAGGGGTGCTACCGAGCGCTGGTCTCCCCAGGCTGGCGGTCGGAGCAGGCGCGGTCTGGGCACTCACCGCCGGCGGCGTGTCGCGCATCGATCCCGATAGCGGGAAGGTCGTGGCCAGGATCGATGCCGACACCGTCACGATCGCGGCCGGTGACGAGGGCGTCTGGTTCCCCACCGGCGACCCGCCCGCCGTCATGCGAATCGATCCGCGCACGAACCGGGTCTCAGAGAAGATCCCGGTGGCCACGCAGGGCCTGTGGGGGATCGCCGTCGGCGCCGGCTCGGTCTGGACGACGGCGCGGGAGGACGGCGTCGTCTTTCGGATCGAGCCGGGCCGGAACCCGACCACGAGGACGATCGACGTCGGTGTCGGCGTGACGATGGTCGACTTCGGCGCGGGGGCGCTCTGGGCCGGGAACTACATCGACGGCAGGGTGTCACGGATCGACCCCCGTACGAACCTTGTCACGGCGCGGACCTCGATCGGCGCGCCGCAGTCGCTTGCGGCCGGAGCCGGCGCGGCCTGGGTGGGCGTTGCGGGAGGGACGACTGCCGGCGCCCTCACCACCTCCGCATGCGGCGAGGTCGTCTCCGGTGGCGGGAGGCCCGACGTCCTGATCGCATCAGATTTCGCGCTGCGGGGCCCGCTCAGCGCCGACCAGCGCGCGCTCGCGAACGCGATCCGCTTCGTCATCGAGCGGCGCCGCTTCAAGGCGGGCGAGCACACGGTCGGCTACCAGTCCTGCGACGTCTCGACCCCACAGACCGCCGACTTCGAGTTCCGCAAGTGCGCAGCGAACGCGAACGCCTACGCGCACGCGGAGCAGCTCGTCGCCGTGATCGGCCCGTGGTCCTCCTACTGCGCCGAGGTCGAGATCCCGATCGTGAACCGGGCCCCGGGTGGGCCCCTGGCGATGATCAGCCCCACGAACTCGGGCACCGGCCTGACTCGTGGCGGCCGGCTCGCAGAGTCGAGAGGCGAGCCGGGCGTGTTCTACCCGACCGGCGTCCGGAACTTCGTCCGCGTCGCCCCCCGCGAAGACCTGCAGGGTATTGCCCACGCCATCCTCGCGAAGCAGCTCGGGCTGAAGGGCGTCTACGTTCTCTACGAGCGGTCGTCGTTTTTTGAGATCGAGCACGCCAACCCGTTCCGCAGGGCGGCACGCAGGCTGGGTGTGGCAGTCGCGGGCTCGCAGGCGTACGACCCCGAGGCGCAGAGCTATGACGCGCTCGCGCGAAGGGTCGCGCGCTCCGGCGCGCAGGGCGTCTTCCTCGGCGGCTTCCTGTCCGAGGGCGGCGACCGGTTGCTGAAGGCCCTGCGCGCCCGCCTCGGCACCCGGGTCAAAATCATGGTCACCGACCCGTTCGCGCCGGTCCCCGAGCTCCTGAAGGTCGCGGGGCCGGCCGCGCGCGGGTTGTACATGAGCTACATCGACGTTCCGCCGGCCGCGCGCGACCTGAGTCCCGCCGGCCGGCGCTTCGTACGCGACTTCGGCGCCCTCGCCACGCCCACTCAGGGCGTGCTGCCCGCGGCACAGGCCGCGGAGGTAGTGCTCGACGCGATCGCCCGCTCCGACGGGACGCGGGCCTCGGTCCTCGAGGAGCTGCGCGCGACTCGGGTGAAGGACGGCATCCTCGGCCGCTTCCGCTTCGACCGCAATGGGGACATCACACCGGCGACCCTTGCGATCTTCCGCGTCACCGGCAAGACGCCGCCGGGCGCCGGTGTCTACGGCTACTTCGAGGGAGCGGTAGTCGACCGCGTGGTCACGGTGCCCTCGACGCTGGCCGACTGAGGCGGCGATGTTCGACCACGTCACGATCCGCGTGACCGACAGGCGCGCATCGGAGCGCTTCTACTTCACG
Organism: Actinomycetota bacterium; assembly: GCA_046728795.1. Classification (GTDB taxonomy): domain Bacteria; phylum Actinomycetota; class Thermoleophilia; order Solirubrobacterales; family Thermoleophilaceae; genus JBKPFJ01. Next base: position 2,337 of record JBKPFJ010000038.1, read on the forward strand.
GTCCTGGCCCCACTTGGAATCGACCGGACCTACCGCACCGGCACGTTCTCGGAGTGGGGTGACTTCTCGCTTGCCGGCGCCGACGACGCAAATCCGCCCACCCGCCGGCTCCACGTCGGCTTCGTGGCGCCTTCGCGCGAGCAGGTCGACGAGTTCTGGCGGGCGGGGACGGGGGCCGGACACGACGATGACGGACCGCCGGGGCCGAGGCCCGAGTACCGCGACGACTACTACGGCGCGTTTCTGCGGGACCCCGATGGCAACAGCGCCGAGGCCGTCCATCACGGAGGCCTACGCCGCGACGGCGTCGTCGATCACCTTTGGATCCGGGTGGCCGACGTCGCCGCGGCCAAGCGCTTCTACGAGACGGTCGCGCCGTACGCCGGCCTGCGCTTCGCGGAAGAGACCCCCGATCGGGTGCGGTTTGCGGGCGTCAGCGGCTCGTTCTCGCTCGTGCGCGGAACGCCGTCCGAGAACCTCCACCTGGCGTTTCCGAGCGACGATGACGCCGACGTAGAGCGCTTCCACCAGGCCGCCACCGACGCCGGCTACCGCAGCAACGGCCCGCCCGGCGAACGCGCTCGCTACCACCCGGGCTACTACGCCGCCTACGTCCTCGATCCCGACGGGAACAACGTCGAGGTCGTCAACCACCACCGGCGGTAGCCGGGAGTCCGTCCACCACCTCGTCGAGGGCTCGCCTGTACGTGTCGGTGCTGTACATCGCGCTCAGGCCCATGACGGCCGAGTGCTCGGGCGCCAGTGGCAGACCGTCGAGCTGCTCGTCGAGCTCGGCCGCGTGGCCCGGATCGAGCTCGGCGTGCCGAAGCAGGGTCTTGAACGCCGCGGGCTCGTAGCCCGTCGCACGCACGAGCTCTTCGATGAGCCGGGGCGACGGTGGATAGCCCTCGAACGCCGCGATGTAGCCGAGCAGCGCCACCGGGTGGTAGTGGAGGATCCAGTAGTACTGGGCTCCGACCAGCGCGGCGACCGTCGCCGACGGCGGGCGTGCCACTACCTCCGAACGGTCCCGGCCGATCGCCTCCAGGTCGTCGAGCAGCCACTCGTCGTGATTCAACTCCTCGGGCGCGTGGGACTCGAAGTACGGGGCGATCGCGGCCGACACCGGATCGTCGTCGGCCATGGCGAGGGCGCGATCCCGCGCCGCCTCCATCAGGGGAACGCTGGCTCGGATGATCCAGTGGGACGTTACGAGGAACTCGGGGTAGAGGTCGCGAGCGCGGGGATGCTCGAGGAGCCGGCGCCCCACCTCGCTGAGCGCCGGCAGGAAAAGCTCGATCTTCCGGCGAAGATCCCGGCTCTGGCGGGCGCCGACGGTCGCCATCCCGCGGGCCTAGAAATGCCAGAAGAGAACGCCGCGGTCCATCCGCTCGTACAGCCCCGCGTCGATCATCACCGAGCCGAGCCGCCCCACCAGTTGCAGCTCCTCCTCAGAGAGCGACTTGAGGAAGTCCATGACGTTGTCCGGGATGTCCCCGGCTGCCACGTTCCTCTCCGCCAATGCCCCATCGGGGTCCTTGGCGAACCGCGCGCGCCACTCGGCATCGGTCACCGCGTCTGCGAAGACCGCGAGCGCCTGCTTGGCCGGACCGAGACCCTGTTCCTCGTTCAAGAAGCCCTCCTCCTGTCGGGACTGCCTGCCTACCCAGTTCGGGGGCGCGTGTCAAGGTACGATTGGGCGGTCCGCTCTAACTGGTCCCGGACGTGAAGCGAGCGCCCGCACCCACTCCCGGGCCTGCCACCGAAGCGTGCCCGTCATGAGCGCCGGGCCGCCCTGTCCGGTGTGCGGGTCTCAGAGCGAAGCCGGGGCTCGCTTCTGTCAGTCCTGTGGCGCGGGACTCTCGGGGCCGTCGGCGAGCGACGGCGAGACCCGCAAGGTCGTGACCGTCCTCTTCTGCGACGTCACGGACTCGACGGTCCTCGGAGAGGCGCTCGACCCGGAGGCGCTCCGGCAGATGATGTCCGGCTTCTTCGGCGAGATGAGGACCCTCGTGGAGCGCCACGGGGGGAGGGTCGCCAAGTTCATCGGCGACGCCGTCATGGGCGTCTTCGGCATCCCCCAGCTCCATGAGGACGACGCCCTCCGCGCGGTGCGGGCGGCCGTGGAGATGCGCGACGCCCTTCCTCGCCTGAACGAGCAGATGGCCCGGACGTGGGGTGTGAGGATCGCGGTGCGAACCGGGGTGAACACGGGGGAGGTGATCGCCCGCGATCCAGCCCGCGGCGAGTCGCTCCTGATCGGGGACGCGACCAACCTCGCGGCTCGTCTCGAGCAGACGGCCACTCCCGGCGAGGTCCTCATCGGCGATGCCACGTACCGGCTCGTACGCGAGGCGGTGGTCGCCGAGCCCGTTGCACCCCTGACGCTGAAGGGCAAATCGGCCCCGGTCGCCGCCTGGAGGGTGATCGACGTCGTGGCCGGGGCACCCGGCTGGGCGCGGCGGCTGGACTCGCCGCTGGTCGGCCGCACACGGGAGCTCTCCACCCTTCACGAGAGCTTCGAGCGAACCGTTGCGGCCGGCTCGCTCGAGCTCGTCACGGTCATGGGCCCCGCGGGGATCGGGAAGTCCCGCCTCACGAGCGACTTCCTCGAAAGCGTGGGCGATCGCGCAACGGTGATCAGCGGGCGCTGTCTGCCCTACGGCGAGGGGACCACGTTCTGGCCGGTGGTCGCGGCGCTCAAGGACGCGGCGCGCGTGGGAGAGCGGGATTCGCCGGAGGAGGCGCGGCACAAGATCTCGGCGCTGCAGCCGGAGGGCGAGGACGCCGCGCTCATCAGCGAGCGCATCGCGGCCCTGCTCGGGTTCGCCCCCGCCACGCCGCGCATCCAGGAGACCTTCTGGGCGGTGCGCAAGCTCTTCGAGGGACTGGCGGCGGAACGACCGCTGGTTGTCGTCTTCGACGACATCCATTGGGCCGAGTCGACGTTCCTCGACCTGCTCGAGTATCTGGCCGAGTGGATCCGCCAAGCTCCCGCGCTCCTGGTCTGCCTCGCGCGGCCGGAGCTTCTCGAGGAGCGCCCGTCGTGGATGGCGGGGAAACCGAACGCGACGCTCGCCTCGCTGCAGCCCCTGACCGAGTCGGAGATGGCCGGGCTGATCCAGAACCTCGTGGGCGAGGCCGAGGAGCTCGGCCAGGCGGTTGCGCCGATCGCCGCGGTCGCCGAAGGCAACCCGCTCTTCGCGGAGGAGACGCTGCGGATGCTCGTGGACGACGACATCCTGCAGCCCTCCGAGGAGGGCTGGGTCATGAGCGGCGACGTGGCGAGCATCGCGATCCCGCCGACCATCCACGCGCTCATCACCGCCCGGCTCGACCGCCTGGATCCGGAGGAGCGAGCTGTGATCGAGCGGGCATCGGTCGTCGGGCGCGTGTTCTGGTGGAGCGCGGTCTCGGAGCTCTCGGCGCCCCAAGCCCGCGAGGAGGTGACCGGGCACCTGCACTCGCTCATGCGCAAGGAGCTGATCCGGCCCGAGCACGCCGAGGCCGGGCAGGAGGACGCCTTCCGCTTTGCGCACATCCTCGTTCGGGACGCCGCCTACAACGCGATGCCCAAGACGACCCGGGCCGCCCTGCACGAGCGGCTCGCGGACTGGATCGACGCCGAGGCGCGGCACCGCGCGGGCGAGTACGAGGAGATCCTCGCCTTTCATCTCGAGCAGGCACGCCGGCTGCTGCTGGAGCTCGGTCCCTCGGACGAACGCTCCGAGGCGCTCGGCCGGCGAGCGGCCGCCCTCCAGCGCTCGGCGGGAGCTCGGGCGTTCGCGCGCGGTGACATGCCGGCCGCCGTGAAGCTCCTCTCCCGCGCGGCCGAGCTCCTTCCCGAGAGCGAGCCGGAGCGGGTGGATTTGCTTCCCCAACTCGCGTTCGCCCTGTTCGAGACGGGCGACTTCGCCGCGCTCGAGCACGTGGTCGCCGACGTCAGCGCCGCCGCAGCGAGCCGCGACGATCCCGGCCTCGAGGCGCACACGACGATCGCCGGGCTGTGGGTGCGGCTCTCGACCAACCCGGAGGGGTGGTTCGACGACGCCGAGCGGGAGGCCGCGAAGGCGATCGCCACTTTTCGGGCCATTGGCGACGAGCGCGGGCTGGCCAAGGGCTGGGCGCTGCTCGGGCTGGTGCACAGCGCCAAGGCGCACTTCGCCCTCGCCGAGCGGGCCTGGGAGCAGGCAGCCGGGCATGCTCGGCGGGCCGGCGACCGGCGCGAGGAGCTCGAAAGCCTCTCCTGGGTTCCCCTCGTCGTATGGGCCGGGCCGATGCACGTGGACCAGGGCCTCGAGCGCTGTGCGGAGGTCCTCGAGCGCGTGCAGGGCGACAAGAAGGCCATGTCGAGTGCGCTGATGGCGCAGGCCGCGTTCCAGGCTAACCTGGGCCGCTTCGCGGAGGCGCGGGACCTAATCGACACGGCGCGCGCCCTCCTCCAGGAGGTCGCCCTCACGCTGTGGCTGGCGGGTCCGCTCGCCCAGCTCGCCGGCTGGGTCGAGTTGCTGGCGGACGATCCCGCGGCCGCGGAGCGGGAGCTTCGCTGGGGTGGCCAGGCGCTGACCGCCATCGGGGAGCTGTCCTGGCTCTCCACGGTAGAGGCGATCCTCGCCGAGGCGGTGCACGCCCAGGGCCGGGACGACGAGGCCCTCTGCCTGACGCAGGCGAGCGAGGAGCGGGCGGGGGCCGAGGACGCCTATTCACAGGGGCTGCTGCGAAGCGTCAGGGCCAAGGTCCTGGCGCACCGGGGAGACGCCGAGGGTGCGGAGCGAGTGAGCGCGGAGGCGATGGACGTCGCGGACACGACGGACTTCCTCCTCCTTCGCTGGCACGCTCGCATGAGCCGCGCGCTGGTCCTGGATCGGATGGTTGGCGAGCGGGATCCGAAGCCCGTGCTTCGGGAGGCGCTCGAGCTGGCGGAGCAGAAGGGAAGCATCGTCGGCGCGCGCTCGGCGCGGGCGCTGATCGAGCCGGGACGAACGCATCGCGTTCTGTAATCGAGGAAGGAGGTTTCATGGGCCTGGGCAGTGAGCAGCCGACCGCCACCGAGACCGAGGCGCTGAGGGAGCTCGCCGAGGTCCCGCTCGTCGATGCGCTCTACGGCCGCCGCTCGCGGCGCTTCGCGCTCGGTGACGAGATCCCAGACGGGCCGCTCGCCTACCGCTCGCTGCACGAGCCCCTGCCACTCACCGAGCTGGAGCGGATGCTGGTGCTGAGCGCGATGCCCAGCGCAAGTTCGGCCCCGGGGTCCTTTCAACCGCGATACGCCCGGCGCCTGGAGCGACAGCCCCGGCGTGCGCGGGAGCGCCCAGGTCCACGACGAGGAGTTCAAGGCCTGCGTCGCCATTCAGGCGCAGTACGTCCTCGACACCTTCGGCATGGTCCCCGGCACGGTGCCGACCGTGTTCATCATGAACCACGTCCAGGCCCATCACCTGGACCTGGACTTCTACGACCGCCCGCTTCAAGCCCGGCGCCTACCTGCGCACCCCGGCCGAGCACATGCAGCGCTTCCACGGAGCCTGAGGTGGCCACGGCCGCCTGGAAATTCGGCGCCCCACGCGCTTACCGTTGTGAGAGCAGCAGGCAAGGAGGTTGCCCGGCGTGGTGACGAGTGAGGAGATCGGTCGGGTCGCGGTCTTTGCGGCTCTCGACGAGGCCGCGCGCGAGCGGGTCTCCCGAGCGGCGGCGGACATCAGCCTGATGCCGGGTGAGTATGCGGTGCACGAGGGCGAGGAGCGCGCACTATTTGCCCTGCTCGAAGGCCGCATCGAGCCGATCAGGGTCGTCGACGGGATCGAGCGGCCCCTCGGTGAGCGTCTCGTGGGGGACATCTTCGGGGAGGTGCCGATCGTGCTCGGGACGGTCTTCCCAGTCGGCTTTCGGGCGGCCGAGGCGTCGCGCGTGATGCGCCTCGACGCTCAGGACTACCACGCCGTCGCGGCCGTGGAGCCCGACGTGGCGAAGGAGGTCGGCCGACTGGCTCGCCACCGGATGGGCGGATCTCGCGGGCTCCAGGGACTGGCGGCCGATCCGCCGCCACCGCGCGCGATCGTGGTCGGCGAGCGGTGGGATGCCTCATGCGCCGAGCTGCGCCGCTTCCTGGACCGCAATCAGGTCACGTTCAAGTGGGTCACGCCCGACGCGCCGGACGCGGCAGACGAGTGGGGTGGCCCGCTGCCGGCCGGGGGGGACCGGCCGGCGATCAAGATCGTCGACGGCCAGACCGTCGCACGACCGCAGCTCCGTAGGGTTGCCGAGCTGCTTGGCCTCACCACCGAGGCCGCCGCCGCCGAATACGACACGGTGGTGGTGGGCGCCGGGCCCGCGGGCTTGGCTGCGGCGGTCTACGGGGCCTCGGAGGGGCTGCGCACGATCGTGGTCGAGCGGGAGGCGCCCGGGGGCCAGGCCGGCACCTCCGCCCGGATCGAGAACTATCTAGGGTTCCCGTCCGGCGTGTCGGGAGACGAGCTTGGAAGCCGCGCGCTTCAACAGGCACGTAGGCTCGGCGCCGAGATCCTCGTGACCCGGTCGATCGCGCGGATCGACGCGGGCGCCCGCCATCTGCACCTCGACGGCGGTGACGTCATCCGCGCGCGGACGATCATCCTCGCCTGCGGGGTCGCGTGGCGTCGCCTGTCGGTCCAGGGTTTCGACCGGCTCGCCGGCAAGGGCATCTCATACGGCGCGGCGCGCAGCGAGGCCCCCAACACCCACGGCCTCGACGTCCATATCGTCGGTGCGGCCAACTCGGCGGGACAGGCCGCCATGTCCTTCTCCACCCATGCGCGGAGCGTGACGATCCTCTACCGGGGCGACAGCCTCGGGAAGGGCATGTCGCGCTACCTCATCGATCAGCTGGCCACACGGCCGAACATCCGGACGATGCTTCGAACCGAGGTCGTGGCTGCTCACGGCGACGTCTCGCTCGAGGCTATCGACGTCCACAACTCGGCGACCGGGGAGACGACGCGGGTCGACACAGGTGGGCTCTATATCTTCATCGGAGCGGACGCGGAGACGGGATGGCTTCCGCCGGAGATCGCGCTCGACCGGCGCGGCTACGTGCTGACGGGCTCAGACATGCGCGCGGCGGGCCGCTGGCCGCTCGAGCGCGACCCGTACCTGCTCGAGACGAGCGTCCCAGGCATATTCGCGTGCGGCGACGTGCGGTTCGGCTCGATAAAGCGGGTAGCCGCCGCCGTCGGCGAGGGAAGCATGTCCATCGCCTTCGTCCACCAATTCCTGAGGGACGCGGGCGAGCTGGGAGCCGAGGCCTCGCCGCCGACCCCCGTTCCGGCGGCCCCGGCCCCTCGCGGGCAGTGAAGTCCGGCGGCTGACGCCCCCGTGGGGGGGGGTGGGCGGGAGGCCGCCCGGGGGTGCGGCGGGGGGGGGGGCGGGCCCCCCCCCCCCCCCGC
>JBKPFJ010000086.1:0-17294 GCA_046728795.1 Actinomycetota bacterium
ACGTTGAGCTGATGCAGCGCCTCATCGACCTGCTCGGCCGGACACCGCACCGCTACGTGGTGAGCACGGGACCGCAGCACGAGCTGCTCCGCCTCGCCCCGAACATGACCGGGGCGGAGTTCCTGCCCCAGACGCGAATCCTCCCGCACGCCGACCTCGTCATCACGCACGGGGGCAACAACACGGTCACGGAGTGCTTCCACTTCGGGTGCCCCATGCTCGTGCTGCCGATCTTCTGGGACCAGCACGACAACGCGGCGCGCGTCGAGGAGGCCGGCTTCGGCAGCCGCCTCCCCACCTACTCCTTCGAGGACGGCGAGCTGCCGGCGGCCGTCGACGACTTGCTGGGCGACGCGGATCTCCGCGAGCGCCTGGCGAAGGTCTCCCGTCGCCTCCAGGCCGCCCCCGGGACCGAGCGGGCGGCCGACCTGATCGAGCGCCTGGCGCGGCAGAAGCAGCCGATCGCGGCCTGATCGCGGGCCAGCGCTTGGCGGCGGGCTTACCGGACCCCGATTCACCGCGCCGTCCTACATAGCCGGGCCAGGCGCCCGGCAATCCAGCACAGCGGCATGTGGACCTCAGCGGATCTCGTCGAGGTGAGCCACGTTGGCGCGGTCGTCGGGCTCGTCGCTCGGCGCCGCCTCGAACCAGCCGTCGAGGATCTCCTCGAGCACCGCCTCGCTCGTGCCGCGCAGGGAGAGCGCGAGCACGTTGGCGTCGTTCCACTTGCGCGCGCCACGGGCGGTCTCCGCGTCCGCGCACAGCGCTGCGCGGATGCCCGGCACCTTGTTCGCCGCCATCGAGGCCCCGGTCCCCGTCCAGCAGGCCACGACGCCCTGGTCGGCGGTGCCCTCTGCCACGTCGCGCGCGGCGGCCTCGCTCGCCCAGGCCCAGTCGTCGCGGTCGTCCTCGTTCAGCGCGCCGTGGGCCACCACCTCGTGGCCGCGGCGGCGCAGCTCGGCCACCATCGCCTCGGCGATGCCGGTTCGCTCGTCGGCGGCGACCGAGATCCTCATGCCGCGGCCGGCAGGCGCCGGATCCGGTCCGGGAGGAGTGGCAGCAAACCACGGCGCACGGCGCCGGCGGAGCCCGCCAGGACCGCTCGGTGGGCCGGGGTCCAGGTGAACCCGTAGCCGCGCCGGAGCTTCGACGGCAGGAACCCCGCCGTGGCGAAGCGCACCAGCTCCCAGGCCGGCCGCGCCACGATCGGAAGCGGCGGCGTGAGCAGGGCCGTGGCGAGGTCGCGCGCCTCGGGGGTCACGCAGATCGCCTCGCCGTCGAGCATCGAGCGGCGGTATGCCTCGAAGTCGGCGAACGTCCCCGGGATCGCCCGGTCGGGAGTCCCGAACAGTCGGGCCAGGTGCTTCATGTCCTGGTAGTAGGCCTCCTGGTCCTCGGCCGTGAGCGGGCCCACGTAGGTGCGGTACATCAGCAGCGCCGTGTCCACGAGCGTTGCGTGCACCCACATCAGCAGCTCGGGGTCGCGCGCGTCGTACGGCGTACCCGCCGGGAAGGGCCCCAGGTCGGTCTTGAGGCGGCCCCTCACCTTGGCGTGCATGGCGCGCACCCGCCGGCCGGCCCGCTCCGCCTCGGCGGGGTCGCCGTAGACGGCGGTCCACACGACGTCCATCGTGCGCGCGAGCCGCCCCCACGGGTCGCGGGCGTAGTCAGAGTGCTCGACGATGCCGGCCAGCGCCAGCGGATGGGCGGCCTGCATCAGGAGCGCGCGGCCCCCGCCCAGCATCAGGATCCACTCCCGGCTGACCTTCCAGATGGCGCTCTCGGGGGTGTAGCCGCCCGCGCCGGTCATGGGATCAGGATAGGCGCCGCGTAGGCTTGGCTTCGATGCCGGAGCTGCCCGAGGTCGAGATCACCGCCCGCCGACTGAGCGCGGGCGCGACCGGTGCGGAGGTCGAGTCCGCGCTTGCCCCGGGGATGGTCGCGATGAAGACGTTCGACCCACCGCTCGAGTCGCTCGCGGGCCGCACCGTGGACCGCGTACGCCGGATCGGAAAGATGCTCGCGATCGAGGCGGGTCAACTGACCCTTCTGGTCCATCTGATGTCGGCGGGCAGGCTCCAGCTATTCGACAAGCGCGCCTCGCTGCGCGACAAGTCCTCGCGCGTGCTCCTGCGCCTGTCCGGCGACCGCGAGCTGCGCCTGCGCGAGTTCGGCACACAACAGCGCGCCTGGGCCAAGCTCCTGCCGGCGGAGGCCGTCGCGGAGGACGAGGCCGTTGCCACCCTCGGTCCGGACGCCTTTCCCACGCCGCCGCCGGACGAGTTCGCCGCCCTGATCGACCAGCCGCGCCACCTGCATCCGCTGCTCCGCGACCAGCGCACGATCGCGGGGATCGGGCGCTCCTGGGTCGACGAGATCCTATGGACAGCGCGGCTGTCCCCCTTTCAGCGCGCCTCGGACTTGGAGGCGGACGAGGTCGAGCGTCTGCGCGAGGCCTGCGACGAGCGCCTGGGCGGCGCGCTGGCCCACTACGAGGAGGTGATCGGCGCGGACGTGCCCGACAAGATGCCGATGCCGCTCCAGGTGCACCGGCGCAAGGGCGAGCCATGCCCGCGGTGCGGAACGCGGATCGAGGCCGTTCATTTCAAGGACTACGTCATGTGCTACTGCCCGCAAGAGCAGACGAGCGGGCGCGTGCTGAAGGACCGCCGCCTGTCGAAGCTCCTGCGCTAGCCGGCGCCGGCTCGCGGTGGAGGGCGACTCCCGCGACCACGAGTGCCACGCCCGCCACCTCCACGAGCGAGGGCACTTGGGCCAGCACCACGATCCCGATCACCGTTGCCGTGGCGGGCAGAAGCGACACCATCAGCGCGTATGTGGCGCGGGGCAACCGTGCCATCGCCAGCTGGTCGGTGACGTAGGGGATCACGGACGAGGAGACTCCCACCCCGATTCCGGCCAGCAGCGCGACCGGGTCGAGGAAGGCCGGGCCGGCCTCCCACCCTCCCAGTGGCGTGACGACGACGGCCGCGATCAGCATCGACGCGGCGAGCCCGTCGATGCCGCTCATCCGCCCGTGCTGCGCCACCCGGTGTGCGAGGACGATGTAGAGGGCGAAGAGGACGGCGTTAGCGAAGGCGAACACCACTCCGAGCGGCTGGCCCTCGAGCTGGACGTCCGTGAGCAGGTAGACCCCCGGCACCGCCATGAGCAGGGCCCCGGCGTTGCGCGGCGTGCGCGCCCCCACCGCGGCGAGCGCGATCACCGGCAGGAACTCGATCGCCGCCACGGTGCCGAGCGGCAGCCGGTCGATCGAGACGTAGAAGCAGCAGTTCATCGCCGCGAGCACGGCTCCCCAGGCGATGAGGAGCCGGCGCGCGTCGCGGTCGAGGGCATAGAAGGCCCTCCACGGCCGGCGCCACGCGGCGAAGATGAGAGCGGCCGACGCGATCCGCAGCCAGGCCACACCGAGCACGTCCACGCGGGCGAAGAGCAAGACCGCGAAGGCCGGACCGAGGTAGTGGAAGACGGCGCTGACTACGAAGTACGCATGGGGCGGGAGCCGGTCGGTCATGTCGGAACAGCTTGAACGGCCATACGGCCTTGCTCCATGGCCATTTGCAGGTATCGTGGGACACATGCCGCAGAACAGAAGGCAGAACTCGGCTGACGCCTTGGATGAGACAAACCTCCGCCTGCTCGCGGAGCTCCAGCGGGACGGACGGGTCTCGTTAGCGGAGCTCGGGCGCCGCGTCGGGCTCTCCTCGCCGGCGGTCGCGGAGCGCCTCCAGCGGCTCGAGGCGAGCGGGGCGATCCGTGGCTACCGCGCGGAGCTCGACCCCCGCGCGCTCGGGCTGGCCCTCAGCGTGATCCTCCGCATCCGCCCGGCGCCACGTGAGCTGCCGAAGGTGGCCGAGCTCGCCCGGAGCACCGCCGAGGTGGTGGAGTGCCACCGCGTCACCGGCGATGACTGCTACTTCATGAAGCTCCACGTGCGCGACGTGGAGCACCTCGAGGAGGTCATCGACCGGTTCGCCGCCTACGGCCAGACCACGACCTCGATCATGCAGTCTTCCCCCGTCCCCGCGCGGGGCATCGCGCTGGAAGACCTAACCTAGCCGGGTGCCCCAGGCGGCCGACCTCGGCGACTCGTTCCGCTCGTTCTTCGACGCGGTCGACTCCTTCTTCTCGAACCTCGCGTCCGTCCGGCTCGGGCCCCTGGTGCTCGCGCTGCTCCTGTTCACCGCCTACCTCAGCCTGCGGGCGCGGGCTTCGTTCAACATCCTGCGCGCGGCGTACCCCACCGAGAGCTTCCGCTTCCGCGAGATCTGGGGCGCGTACTTCGCGGGCTACGGCTTCAACGCCGTCATCCCCGCGCGCGGCGGCGACGTGGTTCGGCTGTTCCTCACGAAGAGCGCGGTGCCCAATTCGAGCTACCCGGCCGTTGCGGCGAGCTTCGTGGTCGAGCTGGGCTTCGACGTCACGATGGGTGCGCTCATCCTGCTGTTCGCCTTTAGCCAGGGCGTGTTCCCGAAGCCGCCCGACTTCGCGAAGCTGAACGCCTTCGACCTCTCGTACTTCGCGCAGCACCCGCGCTTCACGCTCTTCCTGGTTACCGCTCTGGCGGTCGGGACGATGGTGGGCTTCGCCCTGCTGTCAGTGCGGGTCAGGGCCTTCTGGGCCCGTGTGCGGCAGGGCTTCACGATCCTGCGCGACCGCGAACGCTACCTGCGCGAGGTGTACGGGGTCCAGCTCCTCGGCTGGTGCTTTCGCTTCGCCGCCTTCTGGTTCCTGCTCGAGGCCTTCCGGGTGGGCGGGTCGGTGAAGAACGTCCTGCTGGTGCTCGGCGTCAACGCGGTCTCTGCCGCCGTGCCCTTCACCCCACAGGGCGCGGGCGTGCAGCAAGCCCTGCTGGTGAAGGTGTTCGCCGGCACCGCCGCCGGGAGCACCGTGGCCGCCTACTCGGTGGGCCAGCAGATCGCGATCGGGGTGCTCACCTTCGGCATCGGCTTCGCCTCGCTCGTGTTCATCTTCCGCGTGCGCAGCTTCAAGGAGGTCATCCGCCGGGGCCGCGAGGACCGCGCCGCGGCGCGCACCGGACACGACGAGGACGCCGCCCGCGCCGCCGAGCCCAGCCGGCCCTAGGTCCCGAAGCCCTCGCGCGCCTCGCGCACGAGGATCACGGCCTCCGGGAAGATCGTGCGCATCGCCTGCAGCACGTCCTGCGCCTGCTGGTCGGCGTTCCCCTGGAGGTTCATGCGGTTGATGCCGGAGACGGTCATCTCCACGGCCAGCCGGATCGCGTTGTCGGCCCACGCGACGCGCTGCGCCCCCTGCATCTGCTCGGCGAACTCGGCCATGCGCCGGCGGAGCTCGTCGGGATCTCCGAACATTCCCCCGAAGGGATCTTCCGAGGACATGGTCCAGATGGTAGAGGCACAGCTCGGGCGGGCTCCGCGACGATGGTGCTTCCGCCCGCGCCGTACCGCCCCTGCCACACTAACCCGCGATGCGGGCGCGGACCGCACTTCTCGTAGCTCTCGTTGGCGCGACCGGCTGCGGCGACGACGACCAGACTCCGCCTCCACCCGCGCAGCGCGATTACGAGCCGCGCGCCGGCGGGCTCCTTCGCGCGCAGGGCTCGCCCAGGCTCGAGACCGTCGCCACCGGGCTCGAGGTCCCCTGGGACATCGCTTTCCTGCCCGACGGCCGCGCGCTCGTGACCGAGCGTCCGGGTCGCGTGCGGCTGCTCTCGCGCGGGCTCGAACTCCGTGAGGACCGGCTAGCCGAGATCGACGTCGAGGCGGTTGGCGAGGCCGGGCTGCTCGGGGTCGCAGTCGATCCCGACTTCGACGAGAACTCGTTCGTCTACCTCTACAGAACGACGAGCGGCGGCAACGAGGTTGTCCGCTACCGCTTCGAGGCCGGCGAGCTCGAGGAGGACGAGATGCTCGTCGACGGCATCCAGGCCGGTGCGATCCACGACGGCGGGCGCATCCGCTTCGGTCCCGACGGCGCGCTCTACGTAACGACGGGGGAAACGGGCCAGGGCGAGCTCGCCCAGGACCCCGACTCGCGGGCCGGGAAGATCCTGCGGGTCGAGGACGGTGACGTACGGATCTACAGCCTCGGGCACCGAAACCCTCAGGGGATCGACTGGCAGCCGGGGTCGGGACGTCTCGTGGCGACGGAGCACGGGCCCGACGGAGACGACGAGGTCAACCTGATCGAGGAGGGGAGAAACTACGGTTGGCCCGAGGTGCGGGGCGCGGACCATGGGGAGTTTGCGGCGCCGGCGGTCGTCTACGAGAACACGATCGCCCCCTCCGGCGCCACCTTCGTCAGGTTGCCCGGATCGGCCTGGACCGGGGACTACCTGATCGGAGCCCTGGCCGGTGAGCAGGTCCGGAGGGTCTCTTTCGACGGCGCCCGCGTGACGGGCGACGAGGTGCTATTCCAGGGCGACCTGGGCCGGGTCCGCGTCCTGGTCGAGGGTCCAGACGGCGCCGTCTATGCGCTCACCAGCAGCCGCGACGGCCGTGGCGAACCCCGCGAGGGCGACGACCGTATCGTTAGAATCGTGCCGCCGGCGGACTGAGCCTCAGGGGACGATGCCGAGTCGCTGCGCGGCGGTGGCCGCCTCCACGCGGGACCCCACGTCCAGCTTGGCCAGAATGCGCGACACGTGGACGCTGGCCGTCTTGTCGGAGATGAAGAGCTCCTCGCCGATCTGCCGGTTCGTCTTGCCCTCGGCCACCAGCGCGAGCACCGACAGCTCGCGCTCGGTCAGTCCCAAGCGCGCGACGGCGCCCTGCGTGCCCGCCCCGTCCGCAGCGTCACCCGGCGGCTCCAGGCGGGCACGCTGCGCGAGCGACTCGAGCTCCTCCTGGAGCGCCCGTGCGCCGGTCTCGCGCGCGATCCGCAATCCCGCCCCCACCGCCTGGCGGGCCGCCGCTCGCTCCCCGTCGAGCGCGAGTCGCTCGGCCTGGCGCAGGCGCGCGTAGGCCTCTTCGAGGCGCATCCCGAGAGCGGTCCAGCGCTCCGCGATCGCGTCCCAGGTGGCTGCGTCCACGCGCCCGCCGGCGCGCTCTGCCTCCGCCGCACAGAGGTCCCGGTAGACGAGCGACTCCTCCGGCGGGGCGCCGACCCAGTGGTCAGCGCTGAGCAGGGACCGGATCCGCTCACTCAGGGCACGGGCTCGGCGCGCGGCGTCGGCCGCCGCTGACCCGTCGCCGCGGGCCCGCGCGCGCTCGGTGAGTAAGGCTTCGGCGCGCGCGGCCATCGCGTACAGGCGTCCGGTGTAGAAGACGTACTCGTCGGCCGCCGACGTCTCGAGCGCGCGCTCGGCGGCTTGACGCGCGTTCCGCTCACGGCCGAGCGCGATCTCGAGCTCCACGCCAATGCTCGCCAGTCCTGCGATCCACGTCGAGTCCCCCGGTTTCCCGATCGCCGCATCGGAGGCCTCTAGCAGCAGCTCGGCCTCTTCGAGCAGCCCACGCTGCACCTGGACCGCGGCGCGCGTTGCGCAAAGCGACGACCTGCTCCGCGAGCCCCGCGCCTCCAGCGCGGCCGCGGTCAGCGCATCCGCCTCGTCGAGCCGGCCGAGCTTCCACAGGCGAAATGCGGCCTCGCCCTGAAGGAACAGCCGCATGTCCCGTACGCCCAGCTCGCCGGCGCGACGCGATCCTTCGAGGGCGGTCTCGGCGGCGACCTCGAGGTCGCCGTCCTGTTCGAAGGTGTCGCCCAGGTTCACGTACGCGCGCGCCACGTCGTCGATCTCACCTAGCTCCTCGGCCACCCGCAGCGCCTCGCGCAGCCGCTCGATGCCGGTCGCCCGGTCACCCACGGCAGCGGCGGTGACCCCGAGCGTGTTCAGGGCGTGCGCCTCCTCGGCTCTCGCTCCGACCCGGCGCGCGATCGCGATGGCCTGCTCACAGCGCTCCTCGGCCTCGCCCATGCGCCCGCGGAGCATCAGGATCTGGCCGAACGCGCCAAGCACGCGGGCGAGCTCGGGGCGCGGCTCGCCGGCCGGGAGCAGGTCGACCGCCTCCCTGTGGGCGGCCTCGGCGGCCGTCGGGTCGCCGGAGAGCCAGAGGTAGCGGCCCAGGCGCTCGCGTAGCAGCGCGGCCCGGTACGGGTCCCGTCCGCTATCCAGCTGGTCGATCGCCTTCCTCACGAGCTTCAGCGACCGCCCCCCCTCACCGCTCAGGTGCGCTCCTTCGGCGGCCCGGGCGTAGAGCGCCACCTCGTCCATCCCCGCCCGGGTCTCGGCGTCCTCGACCTCGTGCCAGAGCCCGAGCGCGCGCTTGAAGTGGTGGCTCGCCTCCGCGAACGCGTACACGTGCTCAGCCTCGAACCCGGCCCGGACCGCTGCGGCCAGGGCCTCGGGCAGCCGGTGCGCTCCGAGCCAGTGGCTGCAGATCTCGGCCGCAACGCGGGCGTCGCCGGCGGCCAGGGTGGGGTCGGCCTCCAGCGCCTGGGCGAGGGCCAGGTGTAGACCGGTGCGCTCACCCGGAAGGAGGTCCGCCTCGAGCGTCTCCTGGAGCAGGGCGTGCCGGAAGGCGTAGGTCTCCTCGTCGCGCTGCACGAGCACGTGGTGGGTCACCGCGTCCCGAATGGCGGCGAGCAGTGCCTGCTCGTCGAGGCCGCAGACGGCGGCGAGCAGCCTGTGCGTCACGGGCCTGCCGTGGGCCGCGGCCATCCGCAGCACGTCCTGCGCCTGCTGGGACAGGACCTCGACTCGCAGCATCAGGGCGTCGCGCAGGCTCTCCGGGAGCTCTTCGCCGCTCTCCGATGCCGCGAGTAGCTCCTCCGTGAAGAACGCGTTTCCCTCCGTCCGCCGGTGCAGGCGCTCCACCAGGGCCGGGTCCGGTCGGGTGCCGAGGATTCCGTGCAGCTGGGCCCTGAGCTCCTCGAAGGTAAAGGCGCGCAGCTCGACGCGCTCGACCGAGGGCCGGCGCTCGTGCTGCGCGAGGAACGGACGCAGGGGATGGCGGCGGTGCAGCTCGTCGGTGCGGTAGGTGCAGACGAGCAGGAGGCGCTCCCGGCGGGCGTTGGCCACGAGGAAGCCGAGGAAGTCGCGCGTCGAGCGATCCGCCCAGTGGATGTCCTCGATCGCGAGAACCACCGGCCCGTCCTCCCCGAGGCGGGCGAACACGGACAGCAAGAGCTCGAACAGGCGCGACTGGGCGAGGGGCTCCCCGGTCGCCGACTCGCCCCGTACCGGAGTGCCGGGCGTGCCGAGCTCCGGCACGAGCCGGGCCAGCTCCTCCCGCGCCGGGCCGAGCAGGCCCTCCAGCTCCTCGTGGTCGAGCTCGCGCGCGAGCCCGCGCAGCGCGGAGACGACCGGGGCGTAGGGCAGTTCTCCCTCGCCAAGCGCGACACAGTCGCCGGCTACGACCCGCGCCCGGCGAGCCTCGGCGGAGCGCTCGAACTCGAGCAGCAGGCGGCTCTTCCCGACCCCCGAGTCGCCGGCGAGGAAGATGGCCGCGAACTCCCCGGAATCCGCCCTGTCGAGGGCATCCGTGAGCGCCGCGAGCTCGGGCCCGCGTCCCACGAACTCGATGCTCGAGACACGCCGCGGCACGCCATGATGATCGCAGGGGCCCGGCGGCCCGGGCAGGGCCCCCGGGCCCGTCGGTTCAAGCAAGGCGGAGCCTGCGCGCGACCGTCGCCAGGGCGGCCCGTGGCCGGCGCCGCGAGTGGCTTCGCCTCTCCCCGATACGGTGCCGCCGGGTCGAGTCCGCGTAGCGCCGCATCTCCTCGATCCTCGCCAGCTCGGCCTGATGCTCGATGGTCGTCGTCATGGTGGGTCCCTTCATCGTTTGCGCGCTCGACGCTACGAGTAAGGGAGGGGGCCTTACATCGGGCAGGTGCCCACACTTGCCCCTTACTTCTCGCCCCCGGCCCCGATCAGCAGCCCGAGCTGTCGCGACTGCACGACGAGTGTGCCGTCGGGCTGCCAGAGCTCGCCGTCTTCGTCGAAGAACCCGTCCCGCACGACCCTGCTGCGAAAACGGGCCAGCACGAGCGGGTCCGGGCGCGGCAGCGGCGCGCGGAAAAGGACCGTCATCTCGATCGTGGGCGCGGGCGCCAGCGCTGTGAGCCGCGCCCACGGCGCCGGGTACCACGCGTCGGCCAGGACGACGAGCGAGAGGGAGTCGAGCGGCCTCGCCTCGCGGAGCCCGAGCCAGCCGCCGGCCTCCGACCGCTCGGCGCCACTGAAGGGCGGGGCGCCGAAGCGGCCGTGCATCCTGAGCCGCTCCAGAAAGGGCGGTCCCTCGCGAAGGGGAGCCTCGTCGTCGCCGGGCGGCCGGACGGCCGGCATCGGGGCCTCCGAGAAATGCGGGCCGGGCCAGGGAGCGGAGAGGGATGCCAGCGCGAGCGCGAGCAGCCTTCCGTCCTGCTCCAGACGCGCGCTCGCCGTGGTTAGCGAGCGCCCGGAGCGCTCGACCACGGGCAGCACGGTGACGGGCCCCGCCGCGGGCGGGCGCAGGAAATGCACGGTGAGCGAGCGCGGGTGTCGTTCGGGGTCACCCACGGCGAGCTCGATCCCCCGCTGGATGATCGCCATCACGTAGCCGCCGAGCGGCCCGCGCGGCGTCCACCACAGCTCCGAGATGCTGCCCTCGTATGCGCCCCCATCCACGGGGCGGAGCCCGGTGTCCTCGTCGAAGCCCGTTGCTCTAGGCGGCGACGGGGGCGGGCTCCAGCTCCCAGGTGACCCCGTGGCCGCCCAGGTAGTCGAGGAAGGCCTCGGGGTCGTAGGCCGCGGCCGGGGCGAGCGCGCCCGCCCGGTCGTAGTCCTCGGCGGCCATGCGCTCGGCGCCATAGACGAGGGTGGCGGCGGTGAGCCCGTAGAGGTCCGAGCCACGCACCACCCCCCGGTGAGTCGAGCCGTCCTCGCTACGCGCCAGCGCGACGATCGTGAACTCGGCCGCCCGGCGGTCCTCCTCGGACGGACCCTCCGGCAGCGCTGCCGCGACGCGGCCGAGGAGGCCACGCAGCGGTGTACGCAGCGCGAGTGCCAAGCCCGGCATCGCGAGGGGGAGCGCCGGCGCCAGCGCCGGGTGCGGCGCCACGGTCCGCAGGCTGAGCAGCGAGGTGAGCTTCCGCGTGCGCGTGTGGCGCGGCACCGTGATGACTTCCCCCGAGGGATAGCGGGCCATCGGCTGGCTTCCGATCGGCGGGCCGAAGTCGAACGAGGCGCGGAAGACGCCGCCGGGCGCGGGACGCCAGCGGCCCTCCTCGTAGACGACATCGCCGCCCCCCAGGATTTCGAGCGTCGAGCGCAGCGTGCCCCGGCTCGGGCCGAAGCCTCGCACCGAGTAGGCGAGCACGAGCGCGTCGAGCGGCTCGTGGCCGCGTGCGGTCAGGCGAGCGAGCAGGTCGCCGGGCACGTAGTCGAAGCCCATGGCCGGCACGAGCGCCACCCCGGCACGCTCGGCCTCCGACCCGTGCCGCTCGAAGACCATCCGGATGTAGGCCTGCTCGCCGGTCGAGTCGAGGTAGTGGGTGCGGGTGGCGAGCGCGGCCCGCACCATCCCGTCGCCGGCGAGCGTAAACGGCCCGGCGCAGTTGATCACGACGCCGGCGCCGGAGAGCAGCCCGCGCAGCGCCTCGTCGTCGTCCATCGAGGCCGCCCTCACCGGTGCTCCCTGGCCGAGTTCCTCGCTCAGCCGCGCGAGCTTCTCTGGATTGCGCCCGGCGAGGGTGAACTCGAGCCCCCGGCGCACGAGCTCTCGGGTCACCAGGCGGCCCGTGTACCCCGTCGCGCCGTACAGGACGATGCTCACTGCCGGGACGATACAGTCGCGCCGTGCACGTGAGCGAGGTGATGACGCACGACGTGGTCACCGCGCAGGCGGAGGACACCCTTCGCAGCGTGGGCGAGCTCATGCGCGACCGCAACGTTGGCTCCGTCGTGATCTGCGAGGGCGGTCGGCCGGTGGGTGTGCTCACGGACCGCGATCTCGCCCTGGCCGTCGTGGCCGACGGCGTCAACCCCGCCGAGCCGGCCGGCCCGCACGCGTCGCGGCCGCTCGTGAGCGGCGAGATCGCCATGGACCTCGAGGAGGCCGTGGCCCTGATGGTCCAGCACCGCATCCGCCGCCTGCCGGTGATGCGGGACGACGACCTCGCGGGCATCGTCACGATCGACGACCTCGCCGTGCGGGCCGGAGACCTACACCTGGCCCAGGAGATCACCGCCGAGGTGGCGAGGGCGGCGATCCCCGAGTTCTACTTCCGCCAGCGAGGGGGCTAGTGCCTCCTCTCACTCCGGATCAGGCGCGCCGACGCGGCCAGGTCGAGGGGCTGATCCGTCTCATGGCCCCCGCGCTCGACCTGGTGCTCGCCGTGGGCGAGCGGATCTCGAGGGCCGTGGAGCCGGAGGACGTCGAGTACTACCCGCCCCGGTCGGTACGCGGGGAGCGCTCCTCCGGGGCCCCTCCGAGCGACACCTGATGGCCACCGCCACCCACGACGAGCAGCTCTCGTGGGAGCGTCGCTTCGCCCCCTACGCGGCGGCGGCCGCGTTCGGCGCCGTGGTGCTCCACTTCGCCGCCGTAGTCGCGCAGATCCCGATCCTCCGGGACGCGCCGAGCACGTCCGAGAGCAAGCGCTACCGGGACTACCTCCTGAGCGTCCACGACCACGGCGCCAACTACCTGGCGTCGCAGCTGCTCGTTGCCGGCGCCTCAGCACTGGTCGCCGCCGCGCTCTTCTACCTGTTCCGCGCCACGCGCCACCGGCGCCCGGAGCTCCCGGCGTTCCTCCGCTACCTGCTCGTGGTCGCGCCGGTGTTCATGATCATCGCCGCGATCGTCACGCAGCTGAACGCCCGGGACCTCGCGGATCAGTTCGTCTCTTCGAGCAATCACAGCAACGCGCATGCGAAGGACCTCGTAAAGGACAACCAGAGCGCCGTCGGCGGCGGGCTCGGCCTCGCGGGCGGCCTCGCGCTCGCGCTCTCCTTCGTCCTCGTCGGGCTCAATGCAATGCGTGCGGGGCTGCTCAGCCGGTTCATGGGGGTCCTGGGGATCATCGCGGGGGTCCTGCTGGTCCTCCCGCTCTTGCCGTCGCCGATCCCCGTGGTGCAGGTCTTCTGGCTCGTGGCGGTCGGCTTCCTGTTCCTAGGCCGCTGGCCGGGCGGTCGCGGCCCCGCGTGGGAGACGGGCGCCGCCGAGCCCTGGCCTACCCCTCAGCAGCGCGCGGGGCTGGCACAGCCGGGCGGCGACGCGCAGGAGCCCGAGGCCGAGCCGGGGCCGGAGCCCGAGGAGGCGCGGCTACAGCCCGCCTCACGCAAGCGCAAGAAGAAGAAGCGACGGCGCTGAGTCAGCGCTTGCGCCGGGGGGTGGCGGTGACGATCGCGGAGGGGCCGCTCTCGTTGCCGCTCTTGTCGTAGGCCGTGACCCGGAAGGCGTAGGTGGTGCCGTTCCGGAGCCCTTTGACCGTGTAGGCGCTCGAGGCCACCGAAGCCAGCGGGGTGGCGGGCCAGCTTCCGTCGGCGGCACGCCGGTAGACGCGGTAGCCGGCCAGGTCGGGCTCGGCGTTGTCCGCCCAGTCGAGCCCCACTCGCCGGTCGTCCGGCGTGGCGGTGAGCCCGGCCGGGACGCCGGGAGGCGTGGTGTCCGCCTGCCCGCCGCCGGCGATCCGTGCGGCCACGGCGGCCCGGAGTGCCGGAAGCGAGTCGTAAAACACCGCCCCCGGACACTCCGTGGCGTTCACGTCGCGGTGCCCGGCGATGTTTGGGAAAATCTTCTGGGTTCCGTTGACCGGGTTCACGTAGAGCGAGGAGCCCTGGGGATCGATCCCGTGACGGTCTCCCTCCCAGGCCAGGAAGCGCTCGAGCGCGTCGCGCGCAGCGGGTGTGGCGTCCTGGCTCGTCAGGGTGCCGAGCAGCGCCACGCCGACCGTCCCCGAGTTGAATCCCTGCGCGTGCGCTCCGGTGACCCCATTGCCGGCGAGGTCCTCGCCCGTGGGCATCTCCCCGGCGGCGTAGGGGCGCGAGTAGCGCCCTTCGTATACCCGCCCGGACTCGTCGACGAGGAAGTTGTAGCCGATGTCCCCCCAGCCCTGGGTGATCGCGTGGTAGTAGTAGATCGAGCGGATCGTCGCCGCCGGATCCGGGTCCGCATTCCTGGTGGCGGTGTGGTGGACGATGAGCTTCTGGACCGGGTGGAACTCCGGAGGCCACGTCTCCTTGCCCGTCGAGTCGAAGCGGAGCGACTCGTCGGCGCCCCACCCCGCCCGGGAGATGACCCCGGGCTGGTCGACCGTGGCCGAGGCGCCGTCTCCACCGATCTCCCAGCGATGACGCACGACGCGCTCTCCGGAGGCCAGGGCCAGCACCGACAGGCGCGCGAGCGGGCGATCGGTCGTCACGCGAACGGCGCTCGCGCCCGGGGCAGTCATCACTGAGCCGTAGGTCTCGCCGTTCCGGCGCTGTTCCCCCACCTCGTCGCGCTCGACGGCCAACGACGAGCCGAAGTGGGCGCTGTCGCGGCTGAATGCGACACGCACCCGCGCCGCCGGGGCGCCCCTCCAGTGAAGCGCCACGTGAGTGGCGGTGATCGGGAGGTCGAGCGTCCGCGACCGATCGACCGGCGAGTGGACCTCGCGCGCGACCATCCGCACGGTCACGCCGGCCTCCACGCGGTGCACCTGGGTGACCGCAAAGGCGCCGGCGAGCGCCAGCAGCGCGAGGAGGATGCGAAGGGCGGGGCGGCGCACCGGGATTCCGGCCAGGCTACCCCAAAAGGCCCAGCCTCTACCGGCGGAGTATCTCTCCTACCAGTTCCAGCACCCGCGCCGCCGACTCGTCCGGTGTCTCCCGCTCCGTGTCGAGCACCAGCTCGGGCGCCAGGGGCGCCTCGTAGGGGTCGGAGACGCCCGTGAACAGCTCGATCTCGCCCCGCCGCGCGCGCTCGTAGAGCCCCTTCACGTCGCGCCGCTCGCACTCCTCTACTGAGGCGCGCACCCAGATCTCGGCGAAGCGGCCGGGCATCAGCTCGCGTACCTCGTCGCGAACCGAGCGGTAGGGGGAGATCGCCGAGACGATCGCCACAACACCGTTGCGCGAGAGGAGGTCGGCTACGAAGCCGATCCGCCGCACGTTCTCGTCGCGATCGGCGCGCGTGAAGCCCAGGTCATGGCAGAGGTTGCGGCGCACGATGTCCCCGTCGAGCAGCTCGACCCGGCGACCGCTCCGGCGCAGGTGGGATTCGACCTCACGCGCCACGGTCGACTTCCCGGCGCCGGACAGGCCGGTGAGCCATATGCACAGCCCCTGCGGGGCGGGCGCAGGGGGCGAGGCGTGACCGTTCCCGGAGGCGATCGGCCCCAGGTCGGGCGACCGTCCGTGGAGCTCGAAGGCCCGGAAGCGGCTGAACAGGCGGTGGCCGGGGCCGTGGAAGTCGGAGGAACCCACCGCGAGCAGGCCCCGCTCGATGCATCGGTCGGCGAGTAGGGCCGTCTGGGCGGCGGTGTGGGTGGGGTAGAAGACCTCCACTCCGTCGACCCCCTGCTCGCGGTAGCGGTCGATCGCCGCGAGAACGCCGTCGGGCTCCGCGACGTCCCAGAAGGGGTGGGCCCAGACCGCCACGCCGCCCGCCTCGTGGATCCAGCGGATCGCCTCGGCGACCGTGGGGCGGCTGCGCGCCACGTAGGCGGGCGCGCCCTGGATCAGGTAGGCGGGAATGAAAGATGAGACGTCCGCGTGCCCCTCGTCCGCGAGCCGCGCGGCGTTTGCCGGGTGCGCGAGCACGGCCGCCGCCAGGTGCGGGCGCCCGACCGGCTTTCCGCCCGCGCGCCGGGCCTCGATCGGCGCCGGGTCCACCTCGAAGCCGAGTTCGCCGAGCCGCTCGGCCATGCGCTCGGCCCGGCGTCCGCGGTCGGCCCGCGCGTCGGCGAGGCGGTCGGCCAGCAGCGCGTCCCGGTGATCGATGCGGTAGCCCAGGATGTGAAGGTCCTCGTAGCCCCCGTCCACGGCCGAGATCTCCGTCGCCGGGATCACGTCGAGGCCCTGGGCCGAGCCGGTCCGCAGGGCCTCCTCGACGCCATCGACCGTGTCGTGGTCCGAGAGCGCCAACAACTCGACGCCGGCTCGCGCGGCGTGCTCCACCACACCGGCGGCGGGCAGCTCCCCGTCGGAATGCTGGGAATGCGACTGCAGGTCGAACGTGGGCGTCCTCACCGCGCGCGAGCATACTCGGCGTGCCGAAAAGGCCGGTGCAGGTATACATCGCGGACATGGACCGATCCTCCTGGCCGCGCCGGGCGGGGTACCCCGGTACTCTCCTTCGCTGTCTGCGCCGTGCCTAGCCGCGTCACATGGATGGTCAGGCGCCGGCCGCGACTCTCCCTGGGGGTTGGGGATCGCTTTCCGAACGTGCATGAAGCATCACCGTGAGCTGACCCATATTCGGGCCCTCGAGGCCGAGGCCGTCCACATCATGCGCGAGGTCGCCGCGCAGCTCGAGCGACCCGTGGTGCTGTTCTCGGGCGGCAAGGACTCCGCGGTGCTCCTCAGGCTGGCCGAGAAGGCGTTCCGCCCCGCCGGCTTCCCGTTCCCGATCATGCACGTGGACACCGGGCACAACTTCCCGGAGGCCATCGAGTTCAGGGACGGCAGGGTCGCCGAGCTCGGCGAACGGCTGATCGTGGCCTTGGTGCAGGAGTCGATCGACAACGGCCGGGCGGTGGAGGAGACCGGCCCGCGCGCGTCGCGGAACCGGCTCCAGACCGTCACCCTCCTGGACGCCATCGCCGAGCACCGCTTCGACGCGGTGATCGGCGGCGGGCGTCGCGACGAGGAGCGCTCGCGCGCCAAGGAGCGGGTGTTCTCGTTCCGCGACGAGTTCGGTCAGTGGGATCCGCGCCGCCAGCGGCCGGAGCTCTGGAACATCTTCAACGGGCGCGTGCGCCGGGGCGAGCACGTCCGCGTCTTCCCCCTCTCCAACTGGACCGAGCTCGACGTCTGGGAGTACGTGGCGCTCGAGCGCCTCGACCTGCCGCCGATGTACTTCGCCCACCGGCGCGACGTGTTCGAGCGCGACGGGATGCTCTACGCCGCCTCCCCCTACCTGCCGCTGATGGACGGCGAGCGGGTGTTTGAGGAGTCGGTGCGCTTCCGCACCGTCGGCGACATGACCTGTACCGGCGCCGTGCGCTCCACGGCGGGGACGCTCGAGCAGGTGATCGCGGAGATCGCGGCCACCCGGATCACCGAGCGGGGCGAGACGCGCGCCGACGACCGCGTGACCGAGGCCGCCATGGAGGACCGCAAGCGGGAGGGCTACTTCTGATGGCCTGGCTGAACGGCGGCTCCCTGG
>JBKPFJ010000217.1:0-22130 GCA_046728795.1 Actinomycetota bacterium
GCGCCGCGCTTCGACCGCCTCGAGGAGGGGCGCCTGAACACCGCGGCTGCGGTGATCGGACGGGTGCGGCCCGAACTGGACGAAGCGGCCGAGACGCTCGCCGCGTGGCTCGGAGCGAACGAGCGGAAGGCGTCGGCGAGCCCGCGCGTCTGCCTGCATGGGGACCCCCACCTCGGGAACGTCCTGGTGCGCAAGGACGGGATCGCGCTCGTGGATCTGGACCACGTCTGCGCCGGCCCTCCCGCGGCCGACATCGCCCGCGTCCTGGCCGGGCTCGCCCATCTCCAGGCCCTCGGAGCCCTGGCGGCGCCGTTCGAGGAGCGGCTCCGGCGGGAGCTCCTGGCCGGCTATGCCCGCTGCGGTGCGCTCCCGAACGAGGCCACGCTCCGCTGGCACGTCGCGGCCACGCTGCTGGTGCGGCACGCCGCTGCGAGCGTGAGCCGCTACAGGCCCCGGGCCTTGCGCCGCCTGACCGCGATTCTCGCGCGGGCGGAGGAGCTGGTGGCATGAGTGCCGCGGCCCCATCCGCCCACGCCCGTTACCGCAGCCGGCTCCACGCGCTGGGTGTCCACGCGGACGTCGTCCGTCCGGCGCTGGCCGCGGCCCGGTGGCTCCCGGACGGATGCGAGCAGTCGGAATGGAGACGGCTGTACGCGCGCTTCCACCCCGACCGCGCCCCGTTCGCCATGCTCGTGCTGGGACGCTCGGGAGGGGGACGGCAGATCGTTCGCATGGACGCCTTCGAGGAGCGCCCCGCCCCCCGGTCCGCTCGCGAAGTCGTGGTGGAGACCGGGGCCGGATGGCTGCGGGTGGGCGCATTCCCGTCGGACCCTGCCCTGCGCTCGCTGGCTGCGCTGCTCGCGCGCGACCAAGCGCATACCGTGGTGCGCTACCGGCCCTACCGCCGCTGCACGGTCCGCTTCGACGGCGACGGCGTCAGGTACGCGAAGGTGTTCGCCGACCGCCGGGCGGAGCGGATTCACGCGGGCGGCGTGGACCTGTGGACCGCGGCGGAGCGGGGCGAGCTCGCGTTCGCGGTCCCGCGGCCGGATCGGTATGAGCGGCGCACCCGCACGGTGTGGCAATCCTCGGTCTCAGGACAGCCGGCTCGGTTCGGCCTGTCGAGGCCGGGCGGCATGGACCTCGCTCGGCGCATGGGTCTGGCACTCGCGTCGCTCGGCGCGGCCCGGCTGTCTCCAAGTGCGGTGCTGCCAGCCCCGTCGCTGGTGCCGCGGACCGCGCGCCTGGCGGCGGAGCTCGTCCGCCGCGTACCCGAGCTCGAGCCGGACGTGGGCCGGCTGCTGGGCTGGCTGCACCGGGAGCTGGCAAAGGCGCGCCGGCGCCCGCTCGGCCCCGTGCACGGCAGTCCCCACCCGGGCCACTGGCTCTACGAAGGGCTCGGCGTCGGCCTCGTGGACTTCGACGGGATGGCGTTGGGCCACCCCGAGCTCGACGCCGCGTCCTTCCTGGCGGGGCTCGAGTTCGAGAACCGCCCGCTCCTGCCCGCGGAGCGGCTAGGCGCCGCCTTCCTGGCGGGGTACGAGGCGGGCGGACGCTCGCTCGATCCGCAGCTGATGAGCACGTACCGCACCTACAGGCGCTTGGCCAAGGCGCTGCGGGTGGCCTGCTCGCTTCGCCCGGACGGGGACCGGAGAGCGAAGCGGCACGTGGGGAGGGCGCTGGCGAAGCTGGGGGAGGAGGCAGCGTGAGCATCCGCCCGGCGCTCCTCTTCTACTGCCAGCACTCGGTGGGGCTCGGCCACCTCGTTCGCTCCTTCGCCCTGGCGCGAGCGCTCGCCGAGCGCTTCAGCGTCGTGCTGCTGTGCGGCGGAGCGGTACCAGACGCGGTCCCACCGCCCGCGGGCGTGGAGCTGGTGACACTCCCTCCGCTCGGAGTGGGGGAGGACGGCGCGTTCGAGAGCCAGGACGGCCACCACAGCGTGCCGGCGGCGCGCGTGGTCCGGCGGCGGCTGATCCTCGACGCCTTCCGGACGCTGCGGCCCGAGGCGGTGCTGATCGAGCTGTTCCCGTTCGGGCGGGCGAAGTTCGCGTCGGAGCTGCTCCCGCTGCTGGAGGAGGCGCGTGCCGGCGGGGCGCTCGTCGCGTGCAGTCTCCGCGACATCCTGGTGACCGGGCGCGAGAACCAGGAGGTCCACGACGAGCGCGCCTGCGCGCTCGCCAACCGCCACTTCGACGCGCTCCTGGTGCACTCGGACCCTCGCCTGGTACGGCTCGAGGACTCCTTCCGGCTGCGCGGCCGGCTGGGGGTCCCGCTCCACTACACGGGCTTCGTCCGGCCGAACGGCACCCCCCGGGCGCTCCGCCGAGAGCGACGGATCGTGGTCTCCGTGGGCGGCGGACGCGTTGGCGAGCCGCTCCTCCACACTGCCGCAGAGGCCTACCGCTTGCTCGGTGGGGAGCCCGGCGTGCGGATGAGGATGATCGCCGGCCCCTTCCTCTCCGAGGCCGGGTGGCGCAGGCTGAGCGCCATCGTGGCCGGGCAGGAAGGTCTAGAGCTGCTGCGCTCCGTCCCCGACCTCGGCGCCGAGCTCGCCTCCACAGCCGCCTCGATCAGCCAGTGCGGCTACAACACCGCCATCGAGCTTCTGGGAGCGCGGGTGCCCGCGCTCGTGGTCCCCTACGCCACCGCCGAGGAGGACGAGCAGACCGAGCGGGCTCGCCGGCTGGCCGCCATCGGTGTGGTGCGCTCGCTCGACCCCGGGCGGCTTGACCCTGCCACACTGGCGGCCGAAGCGCGCGCGCTCCTCGACTTCCAGCCGCGCGTTCCCCGGCTCGACCTGGATGGGGCGCGCGGCAGCACGCGGGTCCTGTGGGAGCTGGTGCGCGGGCGGGCCGGCGACGTCGAGGCCGGTCCGGGCGAAGCCCGGCTGCCGGAGGTGTACGCGAAATGAGGGGTTCCCTCCGGGGGGTGCGGCCTTTCGTGACCCGGCAGTGGCGCGCGCTGGCAGGCGCGGGCGGCGCCTCCGTCGTGATCGCCGCCGCGGACCTGGCCAAGCCGTGGCCGCTGGCGCTAGTGATCGACAAGCTGGTGCGCGGCCGGGAGGGACCGTTCCCGCTCGACGGTGACCTGAAGCTGTTGCTGGCCATCGGAGCGCTCGTCGTCGCGATCGCCGTGGCCGATGCAGTCGCCCAGTACTGCGCCGACCTCTGGCTCCAGAGCGCGGGCGAGCGAATCACCCACGAGCTGCGGATCGCCGTCTACTCCCACCTGCAACGGCTGTCTCTCGGGTTCCACCGGCGCGCTCAGAAGGGCGACCTCGTCACCCGGCTCACGGGCGACGTCAACGCGGTGGGGACGCTCTTCTCGGACTCCCTCGGCACGATCGTGCAGGAAGCGCTGCTCGTGCTGGGGATGATCGCGGTGGTCTTCGCACTCGATCCCGTACTCGGCGCGGTGTCGGTGGCGATGATGCCAGCGCTCGCCGCGGTGAGCTGGGTGTACCGGCGGCGGGTGAAGGCGCAGGCCCGCCTCCAGCGCGCCCAGGAAGGCCGCATCGCATCGCTAGCGAGCGAGGCGCTGTCGGCCATGCCGGTGGTCAAGGCGTTCGGCTCCGAGAACTACGAGCACGAGCGGGTGAGCACGCGCAGCGCCGAGCGGATGGCCGCCGGCGTCGAGGTGGCCCGCCTCCAGGCGCGCTTCGACGGCCTCGTCGGGGTGCTGAGCGCGATCGGCATGGCGCTCGTGCTCGTCGTGGGGGTCCTCCACGTGGCGGCCGGGGCGCTCAGCGCCGGCGGCCTGGTCGTGTTCGCGAGCTACGCGCGCAAGGCGCACAGCCCACTACGCGGCATTGCTCGCGAGGCCACGAAGGTGGCCAAGGCGATCGCCCGCGCGGAGCGCATCGGAGAGACCCTGGCGGCCGACGAGGTGCTCGAGGAGCGGCCGCACGCCCGCCACCGTGGGCGATCCCGCGGCGATGTTCGCCTCGAGAAGGCGTCCTTCGCCTACGAGCCGCAGCGCCCGGTGCTCCACGACCTGTCGCTGACGATCACCCCGGGCGAGCGGGTGGCGGTGATCGGTCCCTCCGGCTCGGGCAAGTCGACGCTGGCCGCGCTGATCGCCCGCTTCTATGACCCCACCTCAGGTCGGGTGCTGATCGACGGCCGCGACCTGGTCGACTGCTCGCTCCCCTGGCTGCGCGACCAGATCGGCGTGCTGCTCCAGGACACGGTGCTGTTCACGGGGACGGTCGAGGAGAACATCGCCTACGCGTCGAGCCCCGCCCGCGAGCGGGTGGTCGCGGCCGCCCGGGCTGCCGCCGCCGAGGATTTCATCGGCGCGCTGCCTGCGGGATACGCCACGGAGCTCGGCCCACAGGGGGTGGGCCTCTCAGGCGGGCAGCGCCAGCGCATAGGGATCGCCCGGACGCTGCTGCGCGATCCGCCGGTCCTGGTGCTCGACGAGCCCACCACCGCGCTCGACAAGGAGAGCGAGGCGCGTGTGATGGAGGGCCTCTGGGCGCTGATGCGTGAACGCACCACGATCCTTATCACCCACTCGCTGGAGCTCGCCTGCAGCGCCGACCGGGTTGTGATCATGCGCGACGGGCGCATCGTCGACGAGGGCACGCCGGAGCACCTGGCTCGCGAGGAGGCGATGTTCCGGCGGCTCGCCGAGGGCAAGGAAGCGCGGCCCCGACCGAGCCGAGCGCCCCCGGTGCGCGATCCGGTGCTCCCCCAGGTGGATCGGCTGCTGGACCCCGACGCCGTGGCCCTTGCGCTCCGGCGCTCGCTCGGCGGCGAGCCGGAGCTCGACGGCGTCGAGGTCGAGCGCGTGGTCTACGCCCCGGGCGACAAGCTCGCGGCGCATTACCGCTGCACCGTGAACGGTGAGCGCCACGACGCGGTAGCCACGCGCGTGGCGAACGCCGACCTTGGTTCGCTGGCGCGCAAGCCCCACTACCTGGAGATGGCTAGCGCAGCCGCCGGCCGCACTCCTGCGCGGGCCCCGCTTCGCCACGACCCCGAGCTCGACGCCCTGATCACGTGGCTTCCGTTCGATCCACGGCTCCCCGGACTGCTCGAGGGACCTCCGCAGCTGCTGCAGCGGCTCGACGCGGCAGGGGTCTCTCTGGAGGGCCCTCCGGGCGAACCCCTCCGCATCGGCTACAAGCCCCGGGCGCGCGCGGTCCTGCGGCTCGACGGTCACGTGCTGAAGGCCTACGGCAGGCGCCGCCAGTTCCAGGCCGCCCGCGAGGGCCTCCTGGCCGCCTCGCGCGATGCGGACGTCCGGACGGCGGCCTTCGAGGCGGCGTTCCCGGAGCTGCGGTTGATCGTGCAGTCCGCAGTGGAGGGCGTCACTCCCGGCGACGCGGTTGGCGTGGCGCCGGAGGCAGGCGCGCTGGTAGCACGACTCCAGCGCTCTCGGGTGCGGACCCTGCCCCTCTCTCCCGCCCAGAGGCAGCTGGATACCGCGGCGCGCAAGGCCGCGGTGGTGCGAGCGGTGCTGCCGAAGCTCGGGCCCCGCCTCGACTCGATTCTGGAACGGCTTCGGAAGTCGCTGCCGGAGGCCTCGGCACTCGTCGCCGCTCACGGTGACTTCCACGTCGACCAGCTCCTGGAGCATCGCGGTGAGCTCGTCGTCGTCGACTTCGACGGGATGGCCATGGCGACGCCCGCGCTCGACCTCGCGACCTACGCGGCCGACGTAGTGCGCGGCCGCGGAAGCGATCCCGAGGCCCTGGCCGCCGTGGTCCCGTCGCTCCTGGCCGGGTACGGCGAGCGCCCCAACGCCTTCGACTGGCACCTGGCCGCGGCGATCCTGGCTCGCGCGGCGCACCCCTTCCAGCGCCAGGTGGCCGCTTGGCCTGAGCGCGTCGAGGGAACCGTGGCGGCCGCCGATGAGGTGCTCCGCTAGCCGATGCGAGCGCTCGTGACAGGTTGCGCCGGCTTCATCGGCTCGCAGCTGACTGAATCGCTGCTGGCGGAGGGGCACGAGGTGCTGGGCGTGGACTGCTTCAACGACAACTACGCCCGCTCGCTGAAGATGACCAACCTCCGGCGGGCCCTCGACTTCGAGTCGTTCCGCTTCCTCCGCTGCGACCTGGCGGACACCGACGCTTCCAGGCTCCTGGCCGACCGCGACACCGTGTTCCACTTGGCGGCCGAGCCGGGGGTGAGGACCAGCTGGGGCGAGCGCTTCGACAACTTCCTCCACAACAACATCAGGGCCACGCAGCGCCTGCTCGAGGCGGCCAGGGACCGAGCGCTCCCGCGCCTCGTGTACGCCTCCTCCTCATCGGTCTACGGCGACGCCGAGCGGCTACCCGCGCGCGAGGATGCGACGCCGAAGCCGTTCTCACCCTACGGGGTGACCAAGCTGGCGGCCGAACAGCTCTGCCTCCTCTATCACGCAAACCACGGGCTCGAGACGGTCGCGCTCAGGTACTTCTCCGTGTACGGCCCGCGCCAGCGGCCCGACATGGCTTTCAACAGATTCTGTGCCGCGATCTCGAGGAGAGAGCCCGTCACGCTCTACGGCGATGGGCGCCAGACACGCGACTTCACCTTCGTCGGCGACGTGGTGCGGGCGACCCGGGCCGCGGCAACGGCGAGCGCCGCCCCCGGCCAGGTCTACAACGTGGGCGGGGGCTCCCGGGTGAGCCTCCGCCGAGCCCTGGAGGTGCTCGCGGCGGTGTCGGGCCGGCCGCTCGACCTGCGCTGGCGGGGACGCCAGCATGGCGACGTGGCCAACACCGCCGCGGACATCAGCCGGGCCCGGGCGCACCTCGGATTCGTCCCCCGGGTTCCGCTCGAGGACGGGTTGCGGGCCGAGTACGAGTGGATGGCGCGGAAGCGACGCCGGCCCGCGGCCCGCTTCGGGCGCGTACCGTCGCCGGTGGCTCAGCTCGCCGTCACCGACGCCGGCTAGTCGCGCCGGTCGCTCCACTGCGTCGGGACGGCCGACCGACCCCCCAGACGAGCCCCGGTCCGCCGTCTCTGGCGGCTCGATGATCGAGAAGATCGACCTTCGGGAGCCGAACCGCTTCAAACGACGGGAGCCGGTGGACGCATGAGCATGACGCTGTCCGCCGTCCCCACGTGGCAGCATGGACCGTGCCTGGTCGACCTCAGCTGTACAGCCTCCACATCCCGGAGGAATACGGCGGCTCCGGCGGCAGCTTCCTTGACGCCACCCTTTTCTCGAGACGCACCCCTCCGCCGGAGTAGGCTCGGTCGCATCCCGGAGCAAGTGATGCGGCGGACCGACAGGGCGAGGCTCGTGACGTTCTGCTCCGTGACCACCGGAGGCCGGACGTTCGAGGTCCCCTCCCTGATTAGCCCTCCCGTCCCTAGGTCCTGCAGGGCCGCGAAGACCTCGGCGGTGACCGCCCAACTCGGCCAGAGCCCCCGGCGCTAGCGGAGAGTCATGCGCCGCGAGCGGCGAACCTGCGGGTTCGCCGCTCTCCGCGCGACTCGAAGTAGGCCCACTCCTGGCGGCCGAGCTCGGTCGAGGGCTCCTCGGCGAACCACCACTCCCGTCCGATCCGGTACCAGTTGCGGGTGGCCCGCAGCTGGCCCAGCACAGCGAGCACGCCGGACTCCATGCGCCTTCCCATCAGCTCGTTGGCCGGCACGTTCTCCCGGCGCATGAGGTCGTAGAAGCCGGAGCGCGGGTCCGACACGGCCGCGATCGCCTCCATCACGCGGGCGGAGTCAACGGTCACCTCCCGGTCCTCCATGTACCAGCCCCCAACCGCGCGGACGTGCTCCATTAGGCGCTCCGCGTCCACCTTCTTCGGGTGGTTCAGGAAGCCGAGCTCGCCCATCGCCACGCGCAGCTCCTCGGGGTCCTCGTCGATGATCGCCTCGAGGGCGGCGATCTCGAGCTCGATCTGCTCCTTGTCCAGCTGCTTCGTCATGCCGAAGTCGAGGAACGCGACCTTGCCGTCCTCCATGAGGATGTAGTTGCCGGGGTGCGCGTCCGCGTTGAAGTGCTGTAGGTGGTAGATCGAGCCGAAGCAGAAGCGGAAGACGATCTCCGCGAAGCGGTCGTGCTCGGGCTGGGGAAGCGCCTTCACCTCCTCGAAGCCGATGCCGTCGACCCACTCGCTGACGAGCACGCGCTCGGTCGACAGCCGGGTGATCACGTCGGGGACGTGGATGAAGGGGTGTCCGCGGTAGCCGCGGGCGAACGTGCGCTGGTTCTGC
This sequence comes from Actinomycetota bacterium, assembly GCA_046728795.1. Classification (GTDB taxonomy): domain Bacteria; phylum Actinomycetota; class Thermoleophilia; order Solirubrobacterales; family Thermoleophilaceae; genus JBKPFJ01. The sequence continues at coordinate 8,169 of JBKPFJ010000217.1, forward strand.
GCCTCGTACTCGTAGTCGAGCTCCTCGAGCACCCGTGCCCTGAGCTCGCCGGCGGCCGCCTTGGCGTCTAGGCCCGGCGCCAGCGCCTTCGCCAGCCGAAGGATCATGCCGGCGTTCTGCATGTCGGCGCGGATCGCGTCGGCGACGCCGGGATACTGGATCTTCACGGCCACCGGCCGCCCGTCCGGCAGCTTCGCGCGGTGCACCTGGCCGATCGACGCCGCGGCGCTCGCCTCGTGGTCGAACTCGGCGAAGAGCTCCTCGCACGGCTCCGCCCATTCCTCGTCGATGACCTGCTTGACCTTGCTCCAGGGCATCGGGGGCGCCGAGGTGCGCAGCTCGGCCAGCTTGTCCTGGTAGAGCTCGCGGTACTCCAGCGGCAGGAACTCGGTGTCGATGAACGAGGCCAGCTGGCCGATCTTCATGGCCGCCCCCTTCATGCGCCCGAGGGTGTCGACCATCCGCTCAGCGGCCTCCAGATGCCGGGACTCGAGCGCCGACGCGGCGTCCTCCCGCGAGCGGGCCACGTTGCGCGCGCGGGTGCCCGCGTAGCGCACCCCCTCGCCGCCGATCACGGAGCCCACCTGGGCGGTCCGGCGGATCCTCCCGGTGGGAATGTCGTCCTTGGCCATCGCGGCCATCGTAGAGGCGTCCCTCGCTACACTGGCCGACCGGCATGGCAGACGGAAGGCGACCCTCACTCACGGTCGAGGAACGCGAGGAGCGCGGCACGCGCGCCGCCAGGCGGCTGCGCCGTGAGGGCTTCGTCCCCGGCGTCATCTACGGGGGCGCGGACGGCGACGCCACCTCGTTCAAGGTCGACTCCCGGGTCCTCCGCCAGATCCTCGTGGACGGCTCGGCGCTGTTCGACGTGAAGGTCGGGCGCGGCAAGGCGCGCCCCGTGATCGTCAAGGACCAGCAGTTCCACCCGGTCCGTGAGCAGCTGCTCCACATCGACCTGCTCGAGGTCCGCCTCGACGAGAAGATCCACTCCACCGTGTCGATCGAGCTCACCGGCGCGGAAGAGGCGCCCGGTATCAAGGAGGGTGGCGTGCTCGAGCACGTCACGCGCGAGCTCAACATCGAGGCCCTGCCCACCGACATCCCGGAGAACGTGACCATCGACGTCTCGGGCTTGGAGGTGGCGGCGACCCTGCACCTGAGCGAGGTGGGCGCCCCGCCGGGGGTGACCTTCCTCGACGATCCCGAGGAGACGCTCATCGCCACCGTCGTGGTCCCGACCGAGGTCGAGGAGCCCGAGGTCGAGGAGGAGACTGAGCTGGTCGGCGAGGAGGGCGAGGAGGTGCCCGAAGGCGAGGAGGTGCCCGAGGGCGAGGAGGCCCCACCGGAGGGCGAGGGCGAGGAAGCGTCGCCGGAGGGCGAGGAGTCTTAGCTTGAGCCTCTTCCGCCGGGCCCGGAGCGGGCCGGTGGACTGGTTGATCGTCGGCCTCGGCAACCCGGGCGAGCGCTACGCCCGCACCCGGCACAACGTGGGCTTCGAGGTCGCCGCCCTGGCCGCTCAGCGCTGGTCCCTGCCTCGGGCGAAGAAGCGCTACGCAGGCCTGTACACCGAGGGCCGCACGGGTCCCGGCGGCCCCCGCCTGGGCGTGCTGCTGCCGCAGACCTACATGAACGACGCGGGCCGCTCGGTCGGGCCCGCCCGCGGCGCCCTAAAGCTCGACTTGGACCGCGTGCTGGTGGTCCACGACGAGATCGACCTCCCGTTCGGCCGCATCGAGTCGCGGGTCGGTGGCGGGCTGGCCGGCCACAACGGCCTCAAGTCGCTCCGAAGCGAGCTCGGTAGCCCGGACTTCCGCCGCCTGCGGGTCGGGGTCGGCCGCCCCGATTCGACCGACCCGGAGACCGTCTCGGCCTGGGTCCTCGGCCGTTTCGCCGAGCCCAAGGAGGAGGTAGAGGCGCTCGTGCAGCGCGCGGCCGACGAGCTGGACCGAGTCGTGACGGCGGAGTGAGCGGGGTCAACGTCATGCGCCGCGGCTTCGCCGCCTGGAATGCCGGCGACATCGATGGCGCGCTAGCGCTCATGCACCCGGACATCGAGTGGCGCACCTCGGGCGTGTTCCCCGACGTGGACGACGTCTACTTCGGGCGCGAGGGAGTGCGGCGCTTCTGGTCGGATTTCCGCGGACCGTGGGAGTCGATCGAGCTCGATGCGCGCGAGATGAGTGAGGTCGGCGAATACGTGGTCGCGAACATCCTCTTTCGGGCCCGCGGTCGCGACGGAATCGCGGTGGAGCGCGAGCTCGGCCAGCTCTACAGGGTTCGGTCCGGCCTGGTGGTCGAGGCGCGCTCGTACGCCACGGCCGCCGACGCCCGGGCTGCGGTCGCGCGGCCTGCCTAGAATCGAGAGACGAGGCCGCGCGGCATGCCCGGGCGGCCGTTCGTCGTGCCCATGTCGCTGAGATCGTTGCTCTCATACGCCCACGAGGACGCCGCCGTGACCGCGCTGGCCGAGGCGGCGCGCAGCGAGCCCCAGCGAGCGTTCGTGTCTGCGAGCCTGCGTCCCTACCTCCTGGCGGCCCTGCTCGATTCGGAGCCCGGCCGGCCCGCGCTGGTGGTGGCCGGGGACGACCGCGCCGCCCGCGACCTGGCGGCCGACCTGCGTCACTTCCTCGCCCCGCGCGCCGTGCGCTTCTACCCGGCGCGCGGGGTGCGCTACGAGTCGCATCTCGCGCCGCCCCCGCACCTCGTGGGCCTGCGGATCGCCGCCCTCGACGCGCTGCTCGGCGAGGAGGCCGCCGTGCTCGTGACCTCTGCCGGCGCGCTCGCCGAGAAGGTGCCGGATCCGGGGCTGAGGCCGCACGGCTTCGCCATCGAGCGCGGCGGGCTCCTCGATCTCGAAGAGGTGGCCGGGGACCTCGTGGCCTGCGGCTACGAGCGCGTGGACCAGGTGGAGGACCGGGGACAGTTCGCGATCCGCGGTGACATCCTCGACGTCTACCCCGCGACCGAGGAGCGGGCGGTCCGCTGCGAGCTCTTCGACGTCGAGGTGGAGCGCCTCACGTTCTTCTCCACCTTCACCCAGCGCTCGCTGGAGGAGGCCGAGCGCGTGGAGATCGCTCCGGCGGCCGAGCTGGCTCCGGAGTACCGGGAGCTCGCAGAGATCGCGGCCGCCACGGATGAGGACGAGCGGCCCGACGTGGCCGACGTGCTCCCGGTGGACCGCTTCCGCGAGCTGCTCGACCTCGTCCCCGCCGGCGCGGTCGTGGCAGTGGCCGCCGAGGAGGAGCTGGCCCCCAGCCTGCGGGACCTCTGGCAGGACGTCACCACGAGCCTGCACGACGCCGACGCCCACCACCTCTACGTCCCCCCGGAGCAGCTCGCGGCGGCCCTCGACGCGCGGGCCGCCCTACGCCTATCGAGCATGTCGTCCGACCAGCCACACGAGTTCCGCGCCCAGTCCGCCGATACGGCGGCGCGCTCGTTGAAGGACGCCGAGCCGGAGCTCGAGAAGCTCGTCCGGTCGGGATACCGGACCGTGGTTGCCTGGGCGCGCCGCGGCGAGGCGGAGCGCGCGCGCTACAACCTGGCGCGGGTCGATGCGGGCTTCCTGGACGGCCGCCCGGCGCCCGCCGAGCCGGGCGTCGTGTTCGCCACGGCCGGCCTGCGCGAGGGGTTCCTCGCGCCGAGCCTCAAGCTCGCGATCGTGCCCGAGCACAGGCTGCTGCGCCGCCGCCGCGCGGAGCGGCCGGCCGCCGCGCCCACGATCGCGTCCTTCACCGAGCTGCGTGCGGGGGCTGCCGTAGTCCACGAGGACCACGGCATCGCCCGCTTCACGGGCTTCGAGACGAAGACCGTCGGCGGGGTAACTCGCGACTACCTCGAGCTCGAGTTCCGCGACGGCGACCGCGTGTTCGTGCCGAGCGACCAGCTGCACAAGGTCAGCCGCTACGTCGGTGCGGAGGCCGGCGACCCGCCCCTGTCGAAGCTCGGCGGCAAGCAGTGGGAGCAGATGAAGGTACGCGCCCGCCGGGCGGCCCAGGCGCTGGCCGGGGAGCTGATCAACCTGTACGCCGAGCGCCGCCGGCGCGCCGGGCACGCCTTCCCCCGCGACTCCGAGTGGCAGACCGACTTCGAGGAGGCCTTCCCTTACCGCGAGACCCCGGACCAGCTCGAGGCGATCGAGGCGGTGGGCGCCGACATGGAGGAGGCGCGCCCAATGGACCGCCTGATCTGCGGTGACGTCGGCTACGGCAAGACGGAGGTGGCCCTCCGCGCGGCGTTCAAGGCGGCCGGCGACGGAAAGCAGGTGATGTTCCTCGTGCCGACGACCGTGCTCGCGCAGCAGCACCTCGGCACCTTCACCGAGCGCCTGCGCGACTACCCGTTCGAGATCGAAATGGTCTCCCGCTTCCGCAGCGCGAGCGCCGCCCGCTCGGCGCTCTCCCGCTTCCGCGAGGGGCGCGTGGACATCCTGATCGGCACCCACCGGCTGCTCAGCCGCGACGTGCGGCCGAAGGACCTCGGCCTCCTGATCGTCGACGAGGAGCAGCGCTTCGGCGTCAAGCAGAAGGAGCTCCTGCGCCAGCTCAGGCTGAAGGTGGACGTCCTGTCGCTGTCGGCCACGCCGATCCCGCGCACGCTGCAGATGTCGCTGGCCGGACTGCGCGACATCTCCGTGAGGGAGACCCCCCCCGAGGGCCGGCGGCCCGTGAAGACCAACGTCGGCGAGTACGACGAGGAGCACGTGAGAAGGGCCATCGAGCGCGAGCTCGACCGCCGGGGCCAGGCCTTCTTCCTCCACAACCGGGTGGAGACCATCGACGAGACGGCCGAGCGGGTCCGCGCGCTGGTCCCGCGCGCGCGGGTGGCCGTGGCCCACGGCCAGATGGCCGAGGGCCAGCTCGAGAAGGTCATGCTGGGCTTCCTCCGCGGCGACGCCGACCTGCTCGTCTGCACCACGATCGTCGAGGCGGGGCTCGACATACCGAGCGCCAACACCCTGATCGTGGAGCGCGCCGACGAGCTCGGCCTGGCCCAGCTCTACCAGATCCGGGGCCGGGTCGGGCGCTCGCGCGAGCGGGCGTACGCCTATCTGCTCTACCCGTCCGCGGCGGCGCTCACGGAGGAGGCTGCCGCCCGGCTCTCGACGTTGTCCGACTACACGGAGCTCGGTTCCGGCTTCAAGATCGCGATGCGGGACCTCGAGATCCGGGGCGCGGGGAACCTGCTCGGCGACGAGCAGTCCGGCCACGTGGCGGCGGTCGGCTTCGAGCTCTATGTCTCGATGCTCGACGAGGCGGTCGCGGCGTTGGCCGGTGACTCGGCCGAGGAGGCTCCGGAGCCGGTGCGTATGGACGTGCCCGTCGACGCCTTCGTGCCGGCGGACTACGTCCCCTACGAGGCGGCGAAGATCGAGATCCACCGCCGGGTGGCCGGGGCGCGTGAGGTGGCCGATCTGATCCTGCTCCGCGAGGAGCTCGACGACCGTTTCGGACCCGTGCCGGAGCCGCTCGAGAACCTCATACGGCTCCAGGACGCGCGCATCAAGCTCGGCCGCGCCGGGGCGCGGGCCGTGGACTTCGCCGGGGGGCGCCTGTCGGTGACGCCGATCGAGCTCGATTCGCGGGGCGCGCGTGCCCTGCGCGAGCGGGTGCCGGAGGCGGTCTACGACTCCGGCCGCAGCACCGTGCGGGTCCGGGTGCCCGACGAGCCCGGCGCGCGCTTCGCCGCGGTGGTGAAGGCGGCGGAGGCGGTGCTCGAGACGGCAACCGAGCCGAGCCCCGAATGAGACTCGCTACCATGCGCCGCTGCGCGCGGCCCGTCCCGCCCGGCGCCCCGGCAGGGATATTGCTTTAGGCGCGCTTAGAGAACAGCGGCTAGACACTCCCTTCGGATGACGAACCCCCTCAAGCTCGTCTGCATAACCGCCCTCGCCGGACTCGGCAGCCTCGCCGCGATCGGCTGCGGGAACGACGTCCCGCCGAACGCGGTCGCCAAGGTCGGGGACTCGGTCATCACCAAGACCCAGTTCGACAAGTGGCTCCAGAACGCCGCTCGCGGTCAGAGCCAGGGCGGCCAGGCCACGGTCCCCGACCCGCCCGACTACGAGGGCTGTGTCGCCGCGCTGCGCAAGCAGCCGGTGCCGTCGGGCGGCAAGCAGCCCTCGACTGACAGCCTCAAGAAGCAGTGCAAGCAGCAGTACGACCAGCTCAAGGGCGAGGTCATGCAGTTCCTGATCCAGGCCCAGTGGGTGCAGCAGGAGGCCGCGGCGCGCGGCGTGAAGGTGTCCGACGCCGAGGTCCGGAAGTCGCTGGAGGACCAGAAGAAGCAGGCCTTCCCGAACGAGAAGGCCTACCAGCGCTTCCTCAGGTCGTCCGGCATGAGCGAGGAGGACATCCTCTTCCGCGTCAAGCTCGACCAGCTCCAGAGCAAGCTCACCCAGAAGGTCACCAAGGACGAGGGCAAGGTCTCCGAGGCGGACGTCAAGGACTACTACGAGAAGAACAAGAAGCGCTTCGCCCAGCCCGAGCGACGTGACCTCATGGTGGTGCTGACGAAGACCAAGGCCAAGGCCGACCAGGCGAGGAGCGCCATCAGGAGCGGCGACAGCTTCAAGGCGGTCGCGAAGAAGTACTCGATCGACGACGCCTCGAAGTCCCAGGGCGGGAAGCTGCCGGACGTCACCAAGGGCCAGCAGGAGAAGGCCCTCGACCAAGCGGTCTTCAGCGCAAGGAAGGGCAAGCTCGAGGGGCCCGTCAAGACTCAGTTCGGGTACTACGTCTTCCAGGTCTCAAAGGTCACCCCCGCCTCGCAGCAGTCGCTCGACCAGGCCTCGGACACGATCCGAAATCTGCTGAAGTCCCAGCGCCAGCAGAAGGCCCTCAGCGCGTTCATCAAGGACTTCCGCGAGGAGTACAAGGACAAGACGAACTGCGCCGACGAGTTCCGGGTGGCCGAGTGCAAGAACGCCCCGAAGGAGAAGACGAACACCGGTCCGGCGTCCGGGGGCGCCCCCGGTGGCCCGCAGCAGCCTCAGGCGCCGCAGAAGGCGCCGACCCCGCAGCAGTCGCAGCCCTAGTGCTCACAAGCGAGCTCGCCCGGCTCGACGAGATCGTTCGCCGGCTGCGCCGCGACTGTCCCTGGGACCGCGAGCAGGACGAGCGCTCGATCGTGCCGCACACGATCGAGGAGGCCTACGAGCTCGCCGACGCCGCCCACTCGGGCGACGACGCCAAGCTGCTCGACGAGCTCGGCGACGTCCTCTTCCAGGTTTACTTCCTCGCGCTGCTTCTCGAGGAGAGGGGCGCGGGCTCGCTGGCCGAGGTGGCCGAGACGCTGCGCGAGAAGCTGATCCGCCGCCATCCGCACGTGTTCGGCGAGGAGGCGGCCGAGACGGCGGCCGACGTGCTGCGCACCTGGGGCCGCATCAAGCGCGAGGAGGAGCGCGGTGGCGAGCTGTTCGGAGAGCTTCCGGAGACCCTGCCGGCGACCCTGTACGCGAAGAAGCTGATTCGCCAGGCGGCGGGGGCGGGGCGCTACGAGCCGCGCGCCCCGCAGCGCCCCGCCGCGGCGGCGGACGACTTCGAAGCGGCGGGCGACGTACTGTTCGCGGGCGTCGAGGTCGCGGCGGCGCTGGGCGCCGATCCCGAGATCGCCCTCCGCCGCGCGGCCGACCGGTTCAGGACGCGGATCGAGGAGGCGGGTTGAGCGAGATCGAGCGGGTGCACGCGCGCCAGATCATGGACAGCCGGGGAAATCCGACGGTCGAGGTCGACGTGATCCTGCGCTCCGGCGCCTCCGGGCGGGCCGCTGTACCCTCCGGCGCCTCGACCGGGGAGTTCGAGGCGGTGGAGCTGCGCGACGGAGGCGAGCCGTGGGGCGGCAAGGCGGTGACCCGGGCTGTGGCGAACGCGAACGGAGAGCTGGCCGAGGCCGTGCGGGGGTTTGACGCCGCCGACCAGGCGGCCCTCGACCGCACGATGACCGAGCTCGACGGCACCCCCAACAAGGCGCGGCTCGGCGCGAACGCCATCCTCGGCGTCTCCCTGGCGGCAGCCAAGGCCGAGGCGGCAGAGAACGGCGTCCCGCTTTGGCGTTATCTGGGCGGCGAGGCCGCGCACGTGCTGCCGGTGCCGATGATGAACGTCCTCAACGGCGGCGCCCACGCCGACAACAAGGTGGACTTCCAGGAGTTCATGGTGGTGCCGGTGGGCGCGCCCAGCTTCTCCGACGCGGTCCGGATGGGATCCGAGACCTTCCACTCGCTAAAGCGCACCCTCCACGATCGAGGACTTTCGACCGCGGTCGGTGACGAGGGCGGCTTCGCCCCCGACCTCGATTCGAACGAGGCGGCGCTTGAGGCACTCGTGCGCGGCATCGAGGCCGCGGGATACCGGCCCGGCGAGGACGTGGCGATCGCACTCGACCCCGCCACGAGCGAGCTGTTCGAGGGCGGCTCCTACGAGCTCCGCCACGAGGGGCGCAGCCTCTCCGCCGCCGAGCTCACGGGTTACTGGGACGACCTCGCGGCGCGCTATCCGCTGGTCTCGATCGAGGACGGCATGGACGAGGAGGACTGGGACGGGTGGCGGGCGCTCACCGACCGGCTAGGAGAGCGGTTGCAACTGGTGGGCGACGACGTCTTCGTGACCAACACGGAGCGGCTGCGGCGCGGCATCGAGACCGGCGTGGCCAACTCGATCCTGGTCAAGGTCAACCAGATCGGAACCCTGAGCGAGGCCCTCGACGCGATCCAGACCGCCTCCGAGGCGGGCTACTCGGCGGTCATGTCGCATCGCTCGGGCGAGACCGAAGACACGACGATCGCGGACCTCGCCGTCGCCACCGGCTGCGGCCAGATCAAGACCGGCGCGCCGTCGCGCTCGGACCGCGTGGCCAAGTACAACCAGCTGCTTCGCATCGAGGAGGCGCTGGGGGCGGACGCCACGTACCCGGGGGCGGCCGCCTTCAAGGCCTAGCAGGAGCGCGCCGCCCGGCCGCGAAGAGGCGGGCGATGGCGCGACGCCGCACTGGTATCCGCTGGGACCGGCTCGGGCGGGTGGCCCTGCTCGGGACGCTGTTCGTGATCCTGCTGCTGTACGTCTCGCCGGCCAAGCACTGGATCGAGCAGTCGCACACGGCGGGCGAGCAGCGCACCGAGCTCGACGCCCTCAAGCGCGAGCACCGGCGCCTAGAGCGGCGCGTGGCCGAGCTGCGGCGCCCCGCCGCGCTCGAGCGCGCGGCGCGCAAGCTGGGGATGGTCGAGCAGGGCGAGCGCGCCTACGTGATCGAGAACCTCCCCGGCCGCTAGCCTCCGCACGTGGCCTACGCCCTCGAGAACGCCCTGTTCCAGTGGGAGGAGGGGGAGCGCCGGGTGCGCGAGGCGCCGGAGCCCGAGCGCCAGGACCTGGAACGCGCCGCGGACAGCGTTCTGGCCGAGCTCCGCAAGCGGCTCGGTTCCACCTTCGCGGTGCACGAGCTCGCCGACTTCTACGGCTCCGGCACCGACTGGGCGGCCGACCTCGCCGTGGCTGCCGGCGGCGACGCCTCGCTCGTCGTGGACGCGGCCTTCGGCCGCTACGCGCGCGAGGCCGCCAACTTCGCGGGCGGACGGGCCCGCGAGCGCCACGACCGGCCGGACCGGCCTGGTTAGCCCCCGTCGTCGCCCGCGCGCTCGATCACGATCCGCTCGGGCTCGACCGTGACCGTGACCGGCCGGTGCCCCGCCCAGTGCTCGGCGTAGACGGGATCGTCCTGCACGGCGGGGTCGAGCCACAGGCCGTAACCCTCCTCGCCGTGGTCGAAGGTGCCCTCCAGTGGCTTCGAGGCGGCGCCCCTGCGGCGCCGACCGCGCCCCCCGCGGCGGCCGCGCCGCCGCCGGGCCGGCTCCTCCTCCGCCGGCTCCTCTGCCGAGATCTCCTCCTCAGCGGCCTCCTGCTCCGCCTCGAGCGCGGCGGCCACCAGCGCGTCGTCCTCGGCCCGTAGGTCCGGCTCCTCGTCCTCGGCGAGCGGGCCGGGGCCCTCCGAGACCCCGTCGCCGGAGTCCTCCGGCTCGAGGCCCTGCTCGCGCTTGAAGTTCTTGATGTCCCGCGCGGAGACATCGAGCTGATGGGCTATCCAGGCGTCCGTCCGTCCCTGCCGGACCCATGTGCGGATCTGGTTCAGTTGCGGTTTCAGGGAGCGCCTTGCCAAGCGGCGCCGGAGACTACCAACCGGGGTAAGGTCCACCTTGAATCGGCAGGCGGGTAATGCTTAGTGCACGGCCCAATCCCAGGCAGGGGAGGCGCCTAGTGCTGGTCCTGACGCGAAAGTCGAACCAGAGCATCCTGATCGGCGACGAGATCGAGGTCTCGGTGCTCGCGATCATGGGTGAGAAGGTGCGGATCGGCATAGACTCCTCGCGCTCTGTGCCGGTGTTCCGTCAGGAGGTCTACCTCGCGATCCAGGAGACTCGAGATGGGGACGCCGAGGACGACGACGAGGACGCCCGAGCCGTCTTGGGCCGCTTCAGGGGCGGCTAGACCGCGCCCGGGTAGCTCGAGCTAGCCCGCCAGGGCGGCGAGCGCCTCGAACATCCCGATCGTCACCAGGACGGCGGTGGCGACTATCGCGAGGCAGAGCAGCGCGAAGCGGAACGTGCCCGCCTTCTGCACGCGCTCGTGACGCCGCTGGCGCGAGCGCTGCGCGGCCCGGCTGCGCAGCCGCTCGCGGCGTACGACGGACTCGGCGGCCTCTTCGCGGAAGGCCGCCTCGAACTGGGCGAGCGACTGCCTCATCCGCATCGCGAGCGCAAGGCTACCAGCGTTATGCGCGTGCGGGAGCGCCCTCGTAGACCGACACGAAGCGGAGGTAGTTCTCGGCGATCCGGCCCGCCGCGTCCTCCCGTTCGAGGCTCCCGTCGAGGAATGCCTTCAGGGCGTCCCACCAGATGGTGCGGCCGATGGCGAAGCCGGCGTAGCCCTCCACGGGCGCGCCCTGGCGCAGCCAGTGCTCGACCTTCGCGTCGTCCGCACCGCGGCCGAGCACGACGCAGATCACTCCGTCGCGACCGTCCCGCCGGCACGTTTCCGCGATCCGCTCGCAGTCCTCTCGCGTGTCGATTCCCTCGATCTTCCAGACGTCGGCTTCCACGCCCGCCCCCTGGAGCTCAACGATCGCGCGGCGCATGAGCTCGGGGCGCAGCTCGGCGTCGTAGCGGTCGGCGTCCCCGCCGACCTGTTCGAGCTGGGCCTCCTCGGCAGGCACCAGCAGCTCGAAGAGGAACTTGCGGTCGTTCTCGTGCAGCCAGTCGGCGAGCCTCTTCAGGCGCCCCGCTTGGCGCTCGTTCATCCCCGCGTCCCCGTCGGGGTTGTAGCGCACCAGCACCTTCGCGAAATCAGGGTCGAACCGCGCGATGTGGGCGCCGAAGTCGTCCTCGTACTCGAAGTCGAACTCGTCCTGGCCCGACTTCTCGACCGGCATCGCCAGCACCAGCCCGTGCTCCTTGGCCTGCTGGGGAATGTGCCTCGGCGTCCCGAACTGCTCGTCGACGAGGCAGCCCGTGACGCCGGGCTCGGCCCCCTGCTCGGACGCCTTCTGGAGGCCCTCGTAGATGAGGTGCTTTGCGTCCGAGATCTCGTCCGTCTGCTCGGGGGTCGGGTCGCCCTCGATGCCGAACATCTTCTTCTGGAACGAGCCGCGATGGTCGAACGCGAGGATGTAGAGCTTGCCGTCGTAGCCGAGTGCCATCCGTCCTCCTCGTCTTGTTGCGGGGTTTATACCCTCCGTGAACCGCCCGTTGCGGCTCGGCCGGAGCCGGGTAGGGTCGCGGCACCGACCGAGGAGGCTCGAGATGCACGCGCGAATGGGACGGATCACCTTCTCCCCGGACAAGGCCGACAGCGTGACGGGTCACGTCCGCGAGAACGTGCTCCCGAGGTACGAGGGAGTGGACGGCTTCAAGGGCTTCACGCTCCTGCTCGACCCGTCTCGCGGCGAGGGAGTCGGCATCACGTTCTGGGAGAGCGAGGACGCGATGCGGGCGACCGACAACATCGGCGACGAGGCCCGTTCGGGCGCCGCGGAGGCCGGCTCGGGTAGCGACCAGGGTCCGCAGTATTTCGAGGTGCCGATCGACACGAGGGCGTGACGGCTGTAGCGGCCGGTGTGCGCGCGCCATTCATCACGTCGACCTGGCCGTTAGCGACGTCGAGCGATCGCTCGCCCTCGACATCGGCGCCCGGATCCACTCCCCGCCCGAGGAGGATCGAGATTCGAGGGTTACCACGAGCTGTTCGTGTTCGATCCGGAAGGGATACGCATCGAGGTCGTCTACGGCCCACCGGAGGCCGTAGCGGGCCGCAGCTCGCCTCGAGCGCTCTCAGTCCCGCTTTGCAGCGCTACTCCCACCGGGTTTCTATCCCAGCGGGCCCGGCTACGATGCGCCCGTGGAGCACCGCTTCGGGGGCCCCTCATACACGATCGGGATCGAGGAGGAGCTCATGATCGTGGACGAGGAGACCCTCGACCTGGCGAACTCGATCGAGGGGCTGCTCGAGGCACTGGCCAACACCTCGACCCCCGGCGAGGTCAAGCCGGAGCTGATGGAGTCGGTCTGCGAGATCGCCACCACGCCCTGCCGGAACACCGGCGAGGCGGGCGCCCAGCTGCGCGCCTTGCGGGGGACGGTGCAGCAGGTTGCCTCCCAGCGGGGACTGGCGATCGGCTCCGCCGGAACGCACCCGTTCGCGATGTGGGAGGACCAGCGGATCGTCTCGCGCCCCCGCTATCGCGACCTGATCGCGGGCCTGCAGTTCGTTGCCCGCCAGGAGATCATCTTCGGCATCCACGTGCACGTGGGCCTCGACGACCCGGACAAGGCGATCCACGTGACGAACGGCATGCGCGTGCACGTGCCGCTGCTGCTGGCTCTGTCGGCGAACTCGCCCTTCTGGCGAGCTGACTCCACTGGGCTCTTGTCGACCCGCACCCCGATCTTCCGAGCCTTCCCGCGGGTGGGCATTCCGCCCCGTTACGACGATTTCGAGGACTGGTCCAAGCGGATTCAGTTCATGGTCGAGTCGCGCGTGATCCGCGATTACACCTACCTGTGGTACGACGTCCGCCCGCACCCGAACTTCGGCACCGTCGAGATCCGGGTGATGGACTCACAGACGCGGGTGGAGCACACGCTGGCCCTGGCGGCGCTCGTGCAGGCGATGGTCAAGGAGCTGGCCGAGCACTTCGACGCCGGCAAGCGGCTGTCGCGCTACCCGTACGAGATGCTCGACGAGAACAAGTGGATCGCCGCGCGCCACGGGCTGGACGGCGACCTGGTGGACCTCCCGAAGCGCACGCGCGTGCGCACCCGCGACCTGGCGCGGCGTGTGATGAGGCGGCTGCGCCCGCACGCCGAGGAGCTCGGCTCGGCCGACGACTTCGACCTGCTCGAGGACCTGCTCGACAACGGCAACGGCGCCTCGCGCCAGATCGTGGTCTACGAGGCCAATCACGACCTGCGCGAGGTGGTCCGCGAGATACTGGACGCATCCGTGCCCGAACCGGTGGAGGCGGCGGAGGACTAGGGAACCGTCTTCTCCCGCGCAGTACCCTGAACGTGTGAGCCAGCCGGACCTGTTCGTCGTCTGCAAGAACTGCGGCTCCGAGGTCAGCCCCTACGTGACCGAGTGCCCCTACTGCGGGCAGCGGGTCCGCAAGCGGGCGCCGAAGATCCAGAGGGGCGAGGGCGGGACGCCTCGACCGACGCGGCGCCGCACCCGCCTCCCGCGGCTGCGGGCGGACGAGATCGAGGGGATCGCGCCCGATATCCGCCCCTACGCGTCGATCGCGATCATCGCCGCGTCACTGCTCGTGACCCTGGTACTGGCCACTAACGACGTCGGCTACGAGGACGTCGGCGGGGTCCTTCCGCCCGTCTACGAGCAAGCGTGGCGCTTCTTCACGACCCCCTTCGTGCACGAGAACCTCGGCTACCAGTTCGTGGTGCTGCTGGCCGTTGGGATC
>JBKPFJ010000228.1:0-9480 GCA_046728795.1 Actinomycetota bacterium
GTAGGTCTGAAACCAGTTCAGGTCGGCGCTGACCACCCAGCCGTGCAGCAGCAGCACGAGCGGCCCGTCGCCGCCCGTATCCCGTACGAACAGCTCGCCCCGGCCGGGGATGTGCACGATCCGGCCCGGCGGTAGCTCGACCGGCGGCTCGGGCGCCCAGCGCGGCGCCGCCCGACGGCGGGCCGTGTCGGCCCTCCAGCGCCGCGCGCGGCGGCGGCCACCTCCCGGTCGCGTCTGCCTCGGCACGAGTCGGTGGATCCTACGACGCCAGCGACACGTGGAGCGACACCGTGGTCCCGTTCGACCCGGGGACGATCTCCAGGGCGTCGCAGAGCCGTCGTGCCATCGTGAGCCCCAGGCCGCCGGACCCGAGGTCCGTCGGCGGCCAGCGGGTCGATCGCTTCGCCGCCGCCGTCCGCGATCTGGCAGATCAGTTCGCCTTCCTCGGCCCTCATCCCCCCGGCGCGGACCGGGCGACTCCCGTGCTTGTGGGCGTTGGTGGCCACCTCGTTGGCCGCGAGCACGAGGTCGTGGACGCGCTCCGGTGGCAGCCCGGCGCACAGCGCGCGCTCCGCCAGGGCGTGCCGAAACTCGGAGCCCTCCGGCGGCAGGCTCTCTGCGCCGGCCGGCGGGGACGCCGGCTGACCGGCGAGGAACTCCTCGGGCGGCACGAGGCAGCCGTTCCAGTCGCGAGGCCGAGAAGTGTTCCCCTTCTGCGCCGCCGTGTGGGTGAGCCGCTCGCGCGCTTGCACACCCCCGCCCGCGGCCGGAGAATCCGCCGCGATGTCGCAGGCGAACGTCGAGGTCGTCAGGCGCGCGTTCGCGGCCATTCGCGCACGGGACGTGGAGGCCCTGCTGGTGCTGTTCGACCCGGACGTGGAGGTGCACTCGCTGCTCACGGAGGCGGAGCGACAGCGGTACCGCGGCCGCGAAGCCGCCCGCGAGTGGTTCCGGGCCGTGGTGGACGTATTCCCGGACTGGGTCCCCAGGATCAGCGGCGAGCGGGACCTCGACGGTGCGGTGGTCGCGACCCTCCATGTCGAGGCCACGGGCTCGGAGAGCGGCGTGCCCATCGAGCAGGTCTTCTGGCAGGCCGCGCGAGTCGAGGACGGGCGGATCGTCTTCTTCGGCTTCTACCGCACGGAGCGGGAGGCGCTCGCGGCGGTGGGCGCCGCGTAACCTTGGCCCATGCGACTCGAGGGCATCCACCACGTCACGGCGATCACGGGCGACGCGCCGCGAAACGTCGACTTCTACACGCGCGTGCTCGGCCTGCGCCTGGCCGCGAAGAGCGTCAACCAGGACGACCCGACCGTCTACCACCTCTTCTACTCGGACGAGCTCGCGCGGCCGGGCTCCGAGATGACATTCTTCGAATATCCGGGCGCGACCCCCGGCCGTGCCGGCGAGGGCATGATCCATCGCATCCTCTGGCGGGTGGGAGCGGCCGAGGCGCTCGACTTCTGGGCGGGCCGGCTCGAGGGCGAAGGCGTCGAGAGCGAGCGCCAGGGGGACCGCCTGCGCTTCGCCGACCCAGAGGGCCTCGGTCACGAGCTCGTGGTACGGGCCGACGGCGACGAGCCGCTCCCCGCCGAGCACCCCGAGGTCCCGCCCGAGGCGGCGCTACAGGGCTTCGATGGCGTGCGCGCGTACAGCTCCGAGCCAGATCGCAGCCGGGGGCTGCTCGAGGGGGTCCTCGGCGCCGAGCGCGCGGGCGACGCGGCCTGGGAGCTGCGCGGGGATCGTCGCGGCGGCACGGTCTCGTATGACCCGCCGCCCGTGCAGCCCGGCAGCCAGAGCGCGGGGACCGTTCACCACGTGGCCTGGGGGACCACGGTCGCGGAGCATCCGCGCTGGCACGCGCGGCTGCAGGAGAAGGGCGTCCGCTCGACGCCGATCATCGACCGCTGGTACTTCCACTCGATCTATTTCCGCGAGCCGAGCGGCGTGCTGTTCGAGATCGCCGACGACGGCCCCGGCTTCACGCGCGACCTCCCGCTCGAGGAGCTCGGCACCAAGGTGATCCTGCCGCCGCGCTTCGAGCCCATGCGCGAGCAGCTCGAGGCCACCCTCACCCCGCTGCCCGACCCGCGGGCGGGCTGGGCCGGCGCGCGCGATTAGCCTCGCCGGACCCGCGTAGCTTCCTCGGAACGTCCGAGAGGAGGGAGCCTTGACGGACGGAAGGAACACCGGAACGCGGTGGTGGTACCTGCTGCTGCTGATTCCGCTCATCGGCCTGCTCGCGACGCCGATCTACGCGCGAGAGCCCGGAGCTGTTCGGCTTCCCGTTCTTCTACTGGTACCAGTTCGCCTGGGTCCCGCTGTCGGTGGCGATCACATGGCTCGTGTACACGCGGACGCGCACGCGGATGCCGCCTGGCGGCCGGTTCGTGCGGCGGCCGCATGAGCCGCCCGGAGGCCCACCTCGGACGCCTCATGACCGTGGTGTGAGGGCCGGGACATGAGCCACGACACACACGCCGTCGCCATCGTCGTCTTCTGCGTGATGTTCGCGGCCGTGACGGTGATGGGCTTCGTGCGGCCCGCTGGCGCCGCGGTGACCTGAATGTCCTCCAGGAATGGGGCCTCGGCGGCAAGCGCTTCGGGACCATCGTCACCTGGTTCCTGCTGGGCGGCGACATCTACACGGCCTAGACCTTCATCGCCGTCCCCGCGCTCCTGTTTGGCGCCGGAGCCGGCGGTTTCGTCGCCCTGCCCTACACGATCATCGTCTACCCGATGGCCTTCATCTTCATGGCCAGGCTGTGGTCGGTGGCGAAGGCAAAGGGCTACGTCACGCCCGCCGACTTCGTCCGCGGTCGCTACGGGAGCCGCTCGCTGGCGCTCGCGGTCGCCTTCACCGGCGTGCTCGCGATCATGCACTACATCGCCCTCCAGCTCGTCGGCCTGCGGGTTGTGATCGAGGCGATGGGCGTGGGCGGCGACCTGCCGATCATCGCGGCGTTCGCGATCCTCGCCGCCTACACGTGGAACAGCGGCCTGCGCGCGCCTGCCCTGATCTCCCTCGTCAAGGACCTGTCGATCTACATCACCGTGCTCGTCCTGGTGATCTACATCCCCACGAAGCTGGGCGGGTACCGGCACATCTTCGACGCCGCCGGCAAGGTGCTCCCGACCAAGGAGACACCGAGCGGCGCGCCCGGCGCGCTCATTCCGAGCGCCTCGGCCTCGCAGACCGCCTACGCGACGCTGGCCTTCGGCTCGGCGATCGCCCTCTTCATGTATCCGCACGTGATCACGGGCGTGCTGAGCGCGAAGAGCCAGGACGTGGTGCGGCGCAACATGGCCATCCTGCCGGCCTACACCCTGATGCTCGGGCTGCTGGCCCTCACCGGCTACATGGCGATCACCGCCGGCCTGAAGCTGAGCGACCCGAACTTCGCCGTGCCCGACCTGATCATCACCTACATGCCGACCTGGTTCGAGGGCTTCGCGTTCGCGGCGATCGGGATCGGGGCGCTGGTGCCTGCGGCGGTGATGTCGATCGCCGCGGCCAACCTGTTCACGCGCAACATCTGGAAGGAGTACGTACGCCCCGCAGCCAGCGACCGGGAGGAGGCGAGCGTGGCGCGCTGGGTTTCGCTCGTCGTGAAGGCCGGCGCGCTCGCGTTCGTCCTGTTCCTACCGAACAAGTACGCCATCGACCTGCAGCTGCTCGGCGGCGTCTGGATCGCCCAGACAGTGCCGGCGCTCGCAGTGGGCGTCCTCACCCGTTGGCTCGACCGCCGCGCCCTGCTCGTGGGCTGGGCCGCAGGCATGATCAGCGGGACGCTGATCGCCCATTCGCAGAGCTACGTGCCGACCTACGAGCTGTCGCTGTTCGGCGCCAGCATCACGGCCTACACGGCCATCTGGGCGCTGCTCTTGAACTTCATCGTCTCGATCGGGCTCACGCTGGTCTTCCGCCTCGTGGGCGCCCGCGACACGGCCGACGAGACGAGCCGCGCCGATTACGACGAGCTCGTCGAGGCCCGCCCCCGGGCCCCGGTGGAGGCGGCGCCGACGGGCTGAGCCCCGGCCTCGCTCCCCGGTCGTCCGCCCGGCCCGGGCGCATTCGCCGTTGTTGATGACTTTGCCACACCGTGGTGTGGAAAGGGCGTCAGGGTCGCGGTCGCGCGGGTGTGGACGCTGACCGAGCGGGAGGTCAGTCGCCTGACGGTTTAGTCCGACCGCTCTGGGTATTGGCGCAGCAGGGAAGAACGCGAAGGGGGAGGAGACCTGTGAGGAGCCTGCGCCTGGGACTCGCCATTGCGCTGGTCCTAGCAATGTCCCTTGTCACCGCCTGCGGAAAGACAGGCGATGACGAAAGCGGCGGCGGCGTCGAGGGGGGCAAGCTGAAGATCGGCGCGGCGCTCTCGCTCACCGGCTCGCTCGCCAAGGAGGGCGCCCTGACCAAGCAGGGCTACCAGCTCTGTCAGGAGAAGGTGAACCAGCGCGGCGGAGTGAAAGTGGGCGACAAGAAGGCGAAGCTCGCCATCACCTACAGCGACGACAAGTCGGAGCCGGACACCGCCGCTCGGCTGATCGACACGTTCAACGACGACGGCGTCAAGCTGATCCTCGGGCCCTACGGCTCACCGTCGACGGAGGCGGCCGCGGCCGCCGTCGAGCGCAACGGCCAGGTGATGGTCGACAGCTCGGGCGCCGACGACAACATCTTCACAAAGGGCTACAAGACGACCTTCGCCGTCCTCTCGCCGGCGACGGACTACGTGGCGATCATGATCGAGGCGATCATGAACTCGGCGAACCCGAAGCCGAAGACGGTCGCCATGCTGTCGGCCGACGACGGGTTCTCGCAGACCGCCGCGAAGGGCGGCGTCGACGCGGCCAAGAAGGCCGGCCTCAAGGTCGTGGCCGAGGAGTCCTTCCCTGAGAAGACGACCGACGTCTCGTCGGCGCTGACCAAGGTGAAGGGCAAGAATCCCGACCTGATCCTCGGCTCGGTGCACGTCGAGGAGGGCGTCGCGATCGTCAAGCAGAGCGCGGAGCTCGGCGTGAAGCCGGACGGCTTCGGCGAGACCGTGGCGCCGCCCACGCCCGACTTCAGCAAGGCGCTCGGCGACTCTGCCAACGGGGTCGTCGGCTCGACGCAGTGGACTGCCGAGGTCAAGGGCAGGGACAAGATCTTCGGCACTGCGACCGACTACGCGGCCGACTTTAAGAAGCGCTTCGGCGCCGACGCCGAGTACCACAGCGCCGAGGGCGCGGCCGCGTGCCTGGCCCTGGTGCTGGCCGTGGAGGACGCCGGGTCCGCGGACGCGGACAAGGTGCGCGACTCGCTCGCCTCGCTCGATACCGAGTCGTTCTTCGGGCATATCACCTTCGACGACACCGGCAAGAACGTGAGCAAGCCGATGTCCGCGATCCAGATCCAGGACGGCAAGGTGACGACGATCTACCCCGAGGAGCAGGCCCAGGCGAAGCTCCAGTGGCCGGGCACCGGCGGATAGCGGGCGGGCCGTGAGCGAGTTCCTGCAGGCGACCGTCTACGGCCTGCTGGAGGGAGGCCTGCTCGCCCTCGTGGCGATCGGGTTCTCCCTCGTCTGGGGGGTCATGAACATCGTCAACCTGGCCCACGGCGCGTTCGTGATCACGGGCGCCTACATCGCCTGGAAGCTCAACACCGAGCTGGGGCTGGACCCCTACCTCGGGATGTTCGTGTGCGCCGCGGCGCTGTTCCTCGCCGGCTACATCGTGCAGCGCCTTCTCATCAACCAGGTGGTGAACGCGCCGATCTGGATGACCCTGCTGCTGACGTTCGGGCTCGACCTGTTGATCGTCCAGGGCCTCCAGCTGCTGTTCACGGCCGACTTCCGGGCGATTAACACGAGCTGGGGGACGGACGGCTTCACGATCGGCGACGTGCACGTGCCCTACGGCCGGCTGGCCGGCTTCGGCCTGGCCGTGGCGATCACGCTGGCGCTCGTCTGGTTCATGGCCCGTACGCGCACCGGGCTCGCGATCCGCACCACCGGCATGGACCGCGGCGCGGCACGGTTGATGGGCGTCAACGTCCGCCACATCTATGCGCTCACGTTCGGGTTGTCGGCGGCGCTGGCGGCGATGGCCGGGGCGATCCTCGGCTCGATCAACACCTTCAGCCCCTCGGCCGCGGGCGGCTTCACCCTCCAGAGCTTCGTGATCGCGGTGCTCGGCGGGCTCGGGAACATGTGGGGGGCGCTCGCCGGCGGCATCCTGCTCGGGCTGGTGCAGGCCTGGGGCGGCCAGTACCTGTCGGGCACGCTCGTTAACGCGATCGCGTTCGGCGTGCTCGTGCTCGTGCTGATCGTGCGGCCGGCCGGCCTGCTCGGGCGGCCGTACTACGAGGCAAGGGCCGAGGCGTGAGCGTCACCGCCAAGCGCCGCAGGCCCGCGGCCTTCGCGCCGCGCGTCAGCGGGCTGCTCGCGGGGCGTGCCTGGATCTGGGCCGCGCTTATAGCGATCGGCCTTCTGATACTGGTGCTGGCGCCCAGCTACCTGCTGCTCGAGTCCGAGCAGCGGACGCTCGCCAGCGTGTTCATGTTCGTGGTGCTGGCGCAGGGCTGGAACCTGATCGGGGGGTTCGCCGGCTATCCGAGCTTCGGGAACGTCGTCTTCTTCGGACTGGGCGGCTACACGACCGCGGTGCTGATGGCCAAGGCGGGCGCCGGCTTCTGGGTGACGCTGCCGGCCGCCGCGGTGGTCGGGCTCGGCTTCGCGGTGCTGATGGGCATCCCGATCCTGAGGCTCAAGGGCCACTACTTCGCCATCGCCACGCTCGGCGTGGCCGAGGGCATGCGCGAGGTGGTCATCAACGTGGACGGGCTGACCGGCGGCAACAAGGGCATCACGGTGCCGGCCGTGGGCACGGAGGCCACCACGTCCTACCCCGGGAACACCGGCTTCTACTTCTACTTCCTGACGCTGGCGCTGGCCTCCGTGGTCGTGGTGTGGGCCGTATCGCGCAGCCGCTTCGGTTACGCGCTGCGGGCGATCTCCCAGGACGAGGACGCCGCCGCGGCGGCCGGAATCAACACCACGCACGCGAAGATCGCCGCCTTCGCGCTGTCGGGGACGCTCACCGCGCTTGCCGGGGCGATATTCGCCTTCCAGCAGGTCACGATCTATCCGGAGCGGCTCTTCTCCGTGGATATCACCGTTCTGATGGTGGTCATGTGCGTGCTCGGCGGGGCAGGGACCGTGATGGGGCCGGTGATCGGGGCCGTGTTACTCCAGTACCTGTCCGAGTGGCTGCGCGACAACTTCACCGACTACCACACGTTCGTCTTCGGGGCGATCATCGTGATCGCGGTGCTGGTGGTGCCGATGGGCATCGTCAACTTCACCCGGGACGCCTGGCAGCGGAGGCGCATCGCCTTGTTCGAGGCCGTGCGGCAGTACCGGCTATGAGCCCCGTCCTCGAGACCCGCGACCTGAGCCGGCGCTTCGGCGGCGTGGACGCCGTGGCCGGCCTGTCGGTGGCCGTCGAGGAGGGCACCGTGCTAGGTGTGATCGGGCCCAACGGGGCCGGGAAGAGCACGCTGATCAACCTGATCACCGGTCACCTCAAGCCGAGCCACGGGCGGGTGATGGTGGACGGGCGCGACGTGACCGGGCGCCGGCCCTGGGCGATCGCCAAGGAGCGGGTGGCGCGCACCTTCCAGATCGTGAAGCCCTTCCGCAACCTCACCGTGCGCGAGAACGTGGCGATCGGGGCGATGTACGGGCCGGAGCGCGCCGGCTCCGCGCGCGAGGCGATCGAGCAGGCCGACGCGGCCCTCGACCGGGTCGGCCTCTCCGACCGCGCGGACCTGTCGCCCGGGGACCTCAGCGTGGCGGACGCCCGTCGCCTCGAGCTGGCCAAGGCGCTCGCCATGCGGCCGCGGCTGCTGCTGCTCGACGAGGTGATGGCGGGGCTGCGCCCGGATGAGATCGAGCCCTCGCTCGAGCTGATCCGCTCGCTGCGCGACGACGGGGTGACGATCCTCGTCGTGGAGCACGTGATGAAGGCGATCATGGCCGTCTCGGACGAGGTCCTCGTGATGCACGAGGGGCGTGAGCTGACCCGGGGCGCGCCCGACGACGTGGTGAAGGACGAGCGCGTGATCGAGGCTTACCTCGGGGAGCGCTACGCCCAGCGGGCCCGGACGTCTGAGGAGACCGACGATGCTTCACGTTGAGCGGCTCTCCGCCGGCTACGGGCAGGTCCAAGTGCTGTGGGAGGTCGACATCGACGTCGGCGAGCGGGAGATCGTGGCGCTCGTGGGCTCGAACGGCGCCGGCAAGACCACCCTCTTGCGCGCCATCTCCGGGCTCATCCGGCCGAGCGACGGGGACGTGCGCTTCGAGGAGCAGCCGCTCAGCGGCCGGCGTCCCGAGCAGATCGTGGCGCGAGGGATCGCCCACGTGCCGGAGGGCCGCCACCTGTTCCAGGGCCTCACGGTGCGCGAGAACCTGATGGCGGGCGCCTACGCCCGCCGCGACGGAGCCGAGCTCGACGAGGTCGTGGAGCTGTTCCCGCGGCTCGGGCAGCGGATGTCGCAGCTGGCGGGCAGCCTGTCCGGCGGCGAGCAGCAGATGTGCGCCATCGCCCGCGGGCTCATGAGCCGTCCCAAGCTGCTGATGATCGACGAGCTCTCGCTGGGTCTGGCGCCCAAGCTCGTGGACCAGATCATCGATCGTCTCGAGGCGGTGGCCGAGGGTGGCACCGCGCTGCTCCTGGTGGAGCAGGACGTGGACGCGGCGTTGCGGATTGCCGCCCGCGGGTACGTGCTCGAGACGGGCCGCATCGCGGCGAGCGGGTCGAGCGCCGAGCTGTCGGAGGACCCGCGCGTTCGCGAGGCCTACCTCGGCGTGGCGTGAGCTACGACGTCGCGCTGCTCGACTGGCTCGCGTGCGCGGCGGCGGGGTGGGAGGAGCCGGCCGCACGGGCGGCGCGCGCTGCGGGTGACCCGGCCGCGGCGGCAGCCACGGCGGGGCACGTGCTGGACTTCGACGACACGTATCTGCCCGGGCTGGCGCACCTGAGCGCCCCTACGGCGCCCGTGGCGCTCGTGCTCGGTGCCGAGCTCGGGGCGAGCGTGAGCGACGCCCTCGGCGCCTACGCCGCCGGCTTCGAGGCGATGGGCGCGTTCGCCGCGGCCAGTCACCCGTCGCTCTACGGGCGCGGCTTCCACCCGACGGCGGTGTGCGGTGCGGTGGGCGCCGCCGTCGTCGCGGCGCGCCTGCTCGACGCCGACGACCGGACCGCGTCCGCCATAGCCCTGCTCGGAGCGGGCGGCCTGCGCGCCGCCTTCGGCTCCGACGGCAAGTCGCTGCAGGTCGGGATGGCCGCGGCGGCGGGCGTGCAGGCGGCGCGGATCGCCGCCGGCGGCGCGGTCGTCAGCACTGGCGTGCTGGAGGCGCCGGACGGGTTCGCAGCGGCCTTCGGCGCCGTCCGGGAGAGCGACGGCGGCGCGGCCGTCGAGCAGAACTGGAT
>JBKPFJ010000026.1:0-5061 GCA_046728795.1 Actinomycetota bacterium
GCGCGGCTCGTGCCGCCCGGCGACCCGGGCGCCCTGGCCGACGCCCTGCGCGGGGTGCTCGCCGATCCCGGCGAGCGGGCCGCGCTCGGGACGCGCGCGGCGGCGGCAGCCGCCGACGCCTACTCCTGGGACGAGGTGGGACGGCGCACGCTGTCGCTCTACGAGGAGCTGCTCGCTTGAGGGCCGTCTTCATGGGCAAGCACAAGCGCTCGGCGGCGCGGGCGCTGGCGTGGCTGGCGGAGCGGTGCGAGGTGGTGGCGGTGGTCTGTCCCGAGCCGGATGCCCTCACCCAGGACGAGCAGCGGCTCGACCTCGTCGCCGACCTGCCGCTCACCACGGACGACGAGCTGTACGCGCACCCCCCCGAGGTCGACCTGGTGCTCTCGTTCCTGTTCTGGAAGCGCATCCGCCGCCCCTTGTTCGAGCTCCCGCGCATCGGCTGCCTCAATTTCCATCCCGCACCCCTCCCCGACATGCGCGGCCTGGGCGGCTACAACGTGGCCATCCTCGAGGGCTTCCCCGAGTGGGGGGTCTCGGCGCACTTCGTGGACGAGGAGTTCGACACCGGGGATCTGGTGGCGGTCGAGCGGTTCCCGATCGACCTCGACCGCGAGACCGCCTTCTCGCTCGACCTGAGGAGCCAGGAGGCGCTCCTCGGCCTCTTCCAGCGGGTCGTCGGATCGGCGCTCGCCGGCGACGAGCTGCCGCGCTCGCCTCAGGGCGCGGGCGGTCGCTACGTGACGCGCGAGGAGCTCGAGTCGCTGAGGCGCGTGCGCCCCGGCGACGACGTCGAGCGCAAGCTGCGCGCCTTCTGGTACCCGCCCTGGCCGGGCGCCACCGTCGAGCTGGACGGACGGGTCCTCACGCTGGTCGACGACGGGCTGCTCGCGGAGGTCGCGGAGGGCTACCGGGCGGCCGGAGCCATTCCCTAGAGTGGAGCCATGAGCGGAGTCGCGTGCACGAACTGCGGGACCGAGAATCCCGTCCAGGCTCGCTTCTGCATGTCGTGCGGGCGCCCCCTCGAGCGGCGCTGCCCCTCGTGCGGGGAGCCGGCACCGCGCGGGGCTCGCTTCTGCATGTCGTGCGGGGCCGCGCTCGACGCCGCGCCGCCCGCCCCGCGTGAGGCGCCTCCGGAGGAGCGCCGCCAGGTGACCGTGCTGTTCGCCGACCTCTCCGGCTACACCGCGGTGGCGGAGCGGATGGACCCGGAGACCGTCAAGACGCTTGTGGAGGGCGCGCTGCGTCGCCTGGGCCAGGAGGTCGAGCGCTTCGGCGGCACGGTCGACAAGTACATCGGCGACAACGTGATGGCGCTGTTCGGCGCCCCGGTGGCCCACGAGGACGACGCCGAGCGGGCCGTGCGGGCCGCGCTCGGCATGCAGGAGGCCATGGCGGAGGTGAACGCCGAGCTACCCGAGGACGTCGAGTTCGCCCTGCGCGTCGGCCTGAACACCGGCGAGGTGCTGGCCGGAGCCGTGGGCGAGGACTACACGGTGGTGGGGGACACGGTGAACGTCGCCTCGCGCCTTCAGTCCGCCGCACGCCCGGGAACCGTGACCGTGGGCGAGCGGACGATGCGCGCCACAAGCGCCGCCGTCCGCTATGAGCCGCTCGCGCCGCTCGAGCTAAAGGGAAAGTCCGAGCCGGTTCCCGCCTGGGAGGCGCTCGGCGTGATCGCGGCGCACTCCGTACGACGCGTCTCGAGCGGGCGGGAATCGCCGCTCGTCGGCCGCGACTACGAGCTCGGGACCCTCGAGTCTCTCCACGAGCGGGTCACCCGCGAGGGGCGCCCCCACCTGGTGACCCTGATCGGCGAGGCCGGCGTGGGCAAGTCGCGCCTGCTGCGCGAGTTCGAGCGCCGCATCGCGCCCTCTGCCGTGAGCATCGGCCGCTGCCTGGCCTACGGCTCGAGCATCGTCTACTGGGCGCTCGGAGAGGTGCTGCGGGCCGAGTGCGGGATCGTGGACAGCGATTCCTCCGAGGAGGCCTGGCTCAAGCTCTCGCAGTTCGCGGAGGACGACGAGGGGCGCCGCAGGGCCGCGGTCATCGGCCGCTCGCTGGGGCTCGACGTGCCCCCCGAGCTGGCCCCACTCGACTCGTCCGACCCCGAGCGCGTGCGTGAGGCCTTCTTCTCCGCGCTCCGCTCGACGATCGAGGACATGGCTCGCCGCCGTCCGCTCGTGCTCGCCTTCGAGGACATCCACTGGGCCGACGACGGCATGCTCGACGCACTCGAGCACCTGGCCCAGTGGGTGCGGGCGCCGCTCATGCTGCTCTGCCTGGCGCGGGACGAGCTGCTCGAGAGGCGGTCTTCCTGGGGCGGCGGGCGCCGCAACGCCACGCAGCTCTTCCTGGAGCCGCTGACGCCCCAGGACTCCCGCCAGCTCGTGGGCGCGCTGCTCCGCAACGGCGACTCCGAGGTGGTGCCGGTCGTGGCCGAGCGCTCCGGCGGCAACCCGCTGTTCGCCGAGGAGATGGTGCGGCGCATCTCGGAGGAGGGCACGGCCGAACTGCCTGAGACCGTCCAGGCCGTCCTGGCGGCGCGCCTCGACGCGCTCGAGCCCGTCGAGCGCAGGCTGGTCCAGCAGGCGGCGGTGGTCGGCCGGACGTTCTGGGCCAGCTCGCTGGCCGCGCTCGCCCAGCAAGAGGGCATCGACCTCGAGCGGGCCCTCATGGGGCTCCAAGAGAAGGACATCCTGGCCCCATCGGCCGAGAGCGTGCTCGCCGGGGAGCGGGAGTTCTCGTTCAAGCACGTGCTCACCCGCGACGTGGCCTACGGGATGCTGCCCAAGGCAGTGCGCTCGCGGAAGCACTTCGAGGTGGGCCGCTTCATCGAGGAGCGGGCCGGAGACCGCACCGACGAGAACGTGGCGCTGCTGGCGGAGCACTACGGTCGCGCGGCCGCCCTGGGCCGCGAGGGCGGCGTGTCGCAAGAGGAGCTGATCCCGGTCCGGCAGCGCGCAGTCCGGTTCCTGGAAGAGGCCGGCGACGCGGCCGCGCTCCTCTACTCGAACCGCGAGGCCGTGTCCCACTACCGCCACGCGCGCGAAGTGGGCGGCGGGCTCGATCAGGCCGTGCTTATCCGGATCGGCGAGAAGCTGGGGGACGTCTCGCTGCGGCTCGGGCGGGTCGACGCCGCGATCGAGGTGTGGGAGGAGTGCCTCGACTACCACCGCGGGCAGGAGGACCTCGAGCGGGTGGCCGACCTCCACCGCAAGATCGGCTCGGGCCTGTCGCACAAGGGCGAGCGCAAGGGCGCGATCGAGCACTACCAGAAGGGCATCAACCTGCTCAAGGACGGCCCCCCGCGACTAGAGCTCGTTCGGCTGTACGAGGAGGCCGCCTGGCTGTACCTGCACACCGGCGACAACATGCTCGCCATCTACGCATCGGAGAAGGCCCTGCGGCTGGCCGAGCGGCTCGGCGAGACGCGGGCGGCCTCGCGCGCCCACGGGATCTTCGGCCGCGTGTTCGGGCGCATCGGGGACACCGAGAAGGCGCGCTCCAACCTGGAGCGCTCCGTGGAGCTGGCCCGGGGGTCCGATCACGGCGAGACGATCCTCGCGCTGCTCGCCCTCGGCAGGCACCTCGAGATCTCCGAGGCCGACGCGGCGCGGGCGGCGACCGCCTACACGGAGGGGCTCGCGCTCGCCGAGCAGGTGGGCGACCTGCCGAGCCAGGTTGAGCTCCACGCCGCCATAGCGCAGCTCGCCGTCTATCGCGCGGACTGGGACCAGGTGATCCGGTCGACCGAGGCCAGCGGGAGCCTGGCGGAGCGCGAAGGGCTAGTGGGCAAGCTCTGCCTGCCGTATGCCCTGCGGGGCCTGCTGCGCTGGCGCGATGGCGACACGGAGGCCGCGCTGCGCCTCTACCGGCGGGCCCACGAGCTGGCCGAGCAGGTGGGCTGGTCGGAGCTCGCCTTCCAGGCGCTCTACGGGCTCGCGCTGACCCTGCGCGACCGCGGCGAGCTGGGCGCGGCCGTCACCGCGCTCGACCAGGCGATCGACGTCTCGGAGCGCGCCGGTCTGATCGCGCAGACGATCCAGGCGAACTCCACCCGCGCAGTCGTGCTCTCGCTCGCCGGCCGCGACGAGCAGGCACGCACGTCGGCCGAGGAGGCGACCGAGCTGGCGGAGCGGCTCCACTATCCGATTGGCGCCGCGGCCGCGCTCGAGGCGCGCGGCGTCACGGCCGAGGACCCCGCGGAGGGGGCGCGCATCCTGGGCGAGGCACGCGACGCTTGGGCCAGGCTGGAGCGGCCGCTCGAGGCCGCCCGCTGCCTGCTGCTGGCCGGACAGGTGCTGGGCGACTCGGACCCCGAGCGCTCACGGAAGCTGCTCGAGGCGGCCGCGGCGGAAACGGAGCGGCTCGGGGTGGCCCACCTGGCGGAGCGGGCCCGGGCGCTGGCGGCGGCCTGAGCCGCCAGCGTCCCGCGGAGGCGTGCCGCGCCCGTGAGGCGCTACTGGGCCTTGTCCTGGCCCACGATCACGACCACGGTCGCGTCGCCGCCGAGGATGCGCGTCTGTGGATCGATCTGCTCGCGCTGGGAAATGGAGAGGCGCTTGCCCACCGCCTCGGCCTCACGCTCGTGCCCGGGCGCGTACAGGACGGCCGACTCCGCTCGGGTCTGGTCCGTGAAGTTGGTGACGTTGCCGAGCTGGAAGCCGTCGTTCTGGACGCGGTCCCCGTACTGCCTGGCGAGGCCGGGGACCGCCGTTCCGTTCAGCACCGACACCGTCACGTCGCGCGGATTGACAGGCGGAGCCTTCGTCTTCGGTGCCCCGGCCGGGGCGCCGCCGCCGGAGTCCTGTTGCACGTTCTGGTTCGCGTGCGGCGGGGGCGCCTCCTCCTTCGCCAGCCGGCTGATGCCGAACGCTGCCGCACCGCCCACGATCAGCACACCCGCGATCGCGAGGACCAGGAAGCGAGCTGGGATCCGCCGGTACCAGCGGTCGGCCGGGGCCTGGCCGTACGGCGGGAGGATGCGCGTCTTCTGGAGCAGCCGCCCGCCCGCGGCGGACGGAGCGCCCTTGCCGCCCGGCACCGCCGGCGGCCCCCCGG
>JBKPFJ010000216.1:0-4491 GCA_046728795.1 Actinomycetota bacterium
GCGGGGTAGCTCTGACTTCCGTCCGCGCAACACTGTCTATCCAGGCAGGCGGCTCATCCGGAAATTCGAACCCATCCAAGTGCCAGCCGCCTTCGCGGTAGTCGGCGCCGAGGATGAGGTAGCCCGTCTCGTGGCTGTTCCCGAAGCCGCAGACGTTGCGCCGCACGTGATGACGGTCAATCTGGGTTCGCTTCGCTTCCCAGACAAGCGGCTCGGGATCGGCCCCATCAAGCAAGGATTGGACGTGGGTGAGTTCTAGCGCTTGCCATTCCGGACCAAAGATCGTCGGCACGCCGGTAGACGGTAACGGCGGCCGGGATCAACGTGCCCGGGTGGGGTCGACCTAGGCCCGTCCGTTTGTTCTTCGGGGTGCTGGCGACCGCGAGCCACCGCTAGGAGTCGTGGGCTTGCGTTCCTTAGGTTCGCTCGCGCTTCGCGCAAAGCGATAGCAGTCGACGGAACGCCGTCATTCCGAGGCGCGGGCGGAGCGACTCGCAGCGCTGGTCGTCGCGGCGGGCGAGGGCGCGATCGTGATCAGAGACGTGGGTCTTTGCTGAAGGTCGAAAGAGGGAGAAGCGCTTTCGCCTGAAAGTGCGGGCGCAGGCAGGTCTCCGCCACGTTCTACCGGCGAACGTCGCAGGAGCTCGAAACACAGGGGTTTGCCGTTAGCGCACAATAAGCATCCGCGCGAAGGCTCGACCCACCGGGTGCAACCAGCGCTTTCGCAGTTGGACTCTACCAACCCACGTTTCGCCTAGCTGAAACGTGCGTTACACTCGCGGTGTGAGTTGGTTGCTGCTCACATACAGGCTTCCGACCGGTCGCTCGAGCGCCCGTGTTGCCGTCTGGCGCGAGGTCCGACGCAGCGGGGCGCTCCAGCTGCAGAAGTCGGTGGTCGCCTTCCCGGACACGGACGACTTCCGGCCTGGAGTGGCGCGCGTGCAGACTGCGGTACGCGAGGTCGGCGGCAGCGTCGTCGCTCTGCGCGCGGAGCCGCTCGACGGCGAGGACGCGGCCGGCCTCGAGGCGGCTTGGAACGAGGCCAGAGCCGCCGAGTACACCGAGCTGGCCGCCGAGTGCGAGAAGCTCGTCGCAGAGATCGACAAGGAGTTCACTAAGGAGAAGTTCACGCTCGCCGAGCTCGACGAAGAGGAGGCGGAGCTCGAGAAGCTCAGGTCCTGGCACGAACGCGTACGCGCGCGCGACGTGCATGACGCCCAGGGCGCCTCGGCGGCCGACGCGGCCTTGAATCGCGCGACCGAGGCGGTGTCCCGCTTCATGGAGGCGGTCTTCGACCGCACGCACGGATGACAGCTCGGCGACCGGGGGCCGGCAGATGAGCTTCGTCCTGACGATGACCGCGGCGGCGACCGCGGCCGGCGTCGAGATGCTCGAGGCGCTCGCGATCGTCCTCGCGGTGGGGGTGGCCCGGAGCTTTCGCGACGCGTGGCTGGGCGCAGCCGCAGCCGTGCTTGGCGTGCTCCTCCTCTGCGCTGCGCTCGGCCCGGCTCTACGGGGCGGCGCCGATCTGCACGCGCTCCGGGTGGTCGTCGGCACCTTCCTCCTCCTGTTCGGCCTCGAGTGGCTGCGCAAGGGGACCCTGCGGGTCGCCGGGGTGCGCAAACCGAGCTCGTCCTACGAGGAGTTCGTCGATGAGCGAGAGGCGCTGGAGGCGGCACGCGCGGCGAGGACCGGCCCGGACTGGGCAGCGCGGCTCGTCGCCTTCAAAGGGGTCTTCCTCGAGGGGCTGGAGGTCGGGCTGATCGTTCTCGCGCTCGGGGGGGCCCCCGGACACCTGACGCCCGCCCTCTTGGGCGCCGCGCTGGCCCTCGTTCTGGTGATCGCAATCGGACTGATAGTGCACAGGCCCCTGCGACGGGTGCCGGAAACCCAGCTGAAGCTCGGAGTCGGGGTGGCACTCACCGCGTTCGGGATCTTTTTCAGCGCCGAAGGGCTCGGCGTCGAATGGCCGCTCAGCGACCTGGCTTTGCTCTACCTGGCGGCGATTTTTGCCGCGACGGCGTGGCTCGCTATTCGCGTGATCGACCGAGCCGCCCCCGAGCCGGAGGGGGCATGAAGGCACTGCTGGGCTCGCTGCGGCACTTGATCCTGGGCGAGACCTGGACGATCCCTCTTGGAGTCGGCTCGGCGATCGCGCTCGCGGTAGTGATTCGCGCCTCTCTACCCCAGGCAGAGTGGCAGGCGATCGGCGGCTTCTGCCTCGCTGCGTTGGTCGTCGTCACCCTCGCCCTCTCGCTGCGGCGCCCGTCCGCGAAGTGGCGATGAGCCTCTTGGAGAAGAGCGTGATCGCCCTCGCGGCGGTGCTTCTGGTTTACGGGGTGCTAGTCGCCGCGCTCGCTCTGGTCGGCCGAGGCGACCGGGCGCGAGCGCTCGCCCGGTTCGTCCCCGACTGCGTGGTCCTCTTCGGGGGGTTGGTCGCCGATCCCCGCGTCTCGCGGTCCCGCAAGCTCCTGCTGATTGCGCTGCTCGCCTACCTCGCGATGCCGATCGACCTGATCCCCGACTTCATCCCAGTCGCCGGCCAGCTCGACGACGCGATACTGGTTGCGCTCGTCCTGCGCACGGTGCTCCGATCGGCTGGCGGCGACGTGGTTCGCGAGCATTGGCGGGGCCCGGACTCGTCGCTGAACGTGGTGCTGGGCCTCGCGGGGCGACGTGCTCACGCCTAGTCGCGGAAAAGGAGACGCCCCGAAAGCGCCGCTACCCATGCAAGGCGGCACTTTCGCTTTCGTGTGGACTCGGTCGGAACGCCTGCTGCGGCTTGCCCGCTGCCACTTTTTTGCCACGTTTTTGTTGCGGAACGCCGCGGATTGCTGCCGACGGATGCGGCATCCGCCCGACCGCCTCAAGCGTGTTACCCCTGCTAATGCGTCAAGTTGCGGATCCTGCTGAGCGCGAGCGACGGGACTCGAACCCGCGACCTCCGGCGTGACAGGCCGAGGCTCGTCCAGGTCACCTGCGAGCCGCGCGGCCGGCTATCCGCGCCCATCGGTAAGGGCGCCTCGGGGGACCGTCGGGGGACCGAAACTCCAGAATCGCGGGCCTGCGCTGGCCCGCGTTGACTCACCGACGAGAGGCCGCGGCAGCCCCGACACGGGCCGCAATCCCGCTTCCAATGCGGGATTCGGCTCTAGTAAGCGGAGGGGGTGGGATTCGAACCCACGAGGGACCTAACGGCCCCTAACGGTTTTCGAGACCGCCCCGTTCAACCACTCCGGCACCCCTCCGAAACGGCTGCCAAGAGGCTAGCTGCCTAGCCGCCTCACGACGATGCCACGGCGTCGAGCAGCCCGAGCAGCTCGGCCACCATGAGGCGCGAATCCTCGAAGACGTCGTCGTGCATATAGCGGCGGAACTCATCGCCACGGGCGTGGGCCTCGCGCTCGCGGCGCCGGTCCTGTTCCCAGGCGTGGCGGGAGTTGTGGTAGCGGTAGCTGTCGTGCTCGACGGTGAGGCGCCGCTCGGGCCAGCGGCAGTCCACCCGGTGGGACCCGGCCGGGCGGTTCGTCTCCGGTAGCGGCAGCCCCGCGTCGCGCAGCAGCTTCAGGAAGTGCGCCTCGAGCCTGCTGAGCGTCACCCTGACCTCGCCCAGCATGACCCTGCGGATAGCTCCGATACCGGCGCTCTTGGGCCGGCCCGCCAGGACCGCCTCCACCTGAGCCGGTGTAGTGCGGTGGAGGACGCCGGCCTCGTGACAGGCCCGCGCGAGCTCGTCTTCGGAGAGGTCGGCGGCGATATCGACGAGCGTCCGCGCGGGCGAGGTGGCGGGGATGCCGCGCCAGGCCGTTCGATCCCGTCGACCGAGGCGACCGGATCTCCGGGTGCGTACGCCCTCGACCCGCCGCCTCTTCGGCGCCGTGACCTCGGGCGGAGGCGCCGCGCCCTTGATCAGGCCGAGCAGGTGTGCGGCCGCCCGGCCGCTCAGGAGGGCTTTCTCTCCACAGGCGCGAACGGCGGCCATGTAGGTGGCGTAGATGCTCGGAGCCTGATGCCCGACGCGATAGACCCCCCAATGCTCCCGAAGCAGGGCGCCACAGGCCAAGCGGTGATCGATCTCCGCGGGGGTAACGCCCGCCGCGAGGAGCTGGGCCCGAGTCACGATTCCGTGAGCCCGGTTGGCGATCCGGGCGATTCTCCGCTCTACAGGGACGTTTTTTGGTGGCACCACGACAAAAATGCGTCCCCGTAAGCGTCCTTCGCCCCCGGGCGGCGGCGAGCTAGCGGGGCGTTGGCGGCGCGGAGCTAGCGGCGCGTGGCGAAGAACTCTTGGAGCAGCGCGCTCGACTCGCCGGCCAGGAGGCCGCCCGCGGTCTCCGGGCGGTGGTTCAGGCGCGGCTCCGCCAGCACGTTCAGGACGCTGCCCGCCGCGCCGGCCTTGGGGTCGAGGGCGCCGAAGATCACCCGCGGCACGCGCGCCAGCACCATCGCCCCGGCGCACATCGCGCAGGGCTCGAGCGTCACGTAGACGAC
>JBKPFJ010000145.1:0-6266 GCA_046728795.1 Actinomycetota bacterium
GGCGCGCTCGAGCTCGTTCATCGCGAAGGCGAGGAGCCGGCCCTCCGGATCCAGCTCCGGCAGCGCGATCGCAACGATGAAGAGCGCGTACAGCTCGAGCGTGCGGTGGTTGCGCTCCGGGCTGAGAGTGGCGCGAACGTACGCCGCCTGCTCGCCGATGCTCCCGAGGAGCCGCTCGGCGAGCCTGTCGCGCAGCCCGGAATAGGAGGGAGCGGCGGCGATCTCCTGCCAGGCATAGATCCAGTTCTGGATGCGGCGGGCGGCCACGTCGCTCGTGTCCCACCCCACCGGGACCTGTGCGATCCAGGAGCTCACGAGCCTCTCCCACGTCCGCATGAAACTCGCTTGGCCGGTCTTGCGAAACGCGTGCGCCAGGTCCAGCCCGTAATAGAACTTGCTCCACTCGATTCGCCACTCCTCGTCTGGCGGCAGGTCGTCGGTGAGCCAATCGGGCTCGACGCCCAGCGCGCGGGTGATGCCGGCATGGGTGAAGCGACCCTGGCTCACCTCCGCGGCCACCGCGAGATCGCGCCGCTCATGCGCGGTCACACAGAAGACCGGCCGCGGCTGCAGCCGTCGCACGGGCGCTCGAGCGGTGACGCCCGGGCCGCTCATCGCGTACCCTCCGCGTCGAGGGCGGTCCGGCGGAAGAGGGCCGCCAGCCGTCCGGCCAGGGCGTCGCCGTCAAACCGCCGGCGCACCGTCTCCGCGCCGGCTCGGCCCAGCTGCTCCGCCAGCTCCGGCTCGTCCCGCAGCCGGATCAGCGCGGCGGCCAGGGCCTCGGGATCGTCGGGGGGCACCAGCAGCCCGTTCTCCTCGTCCGAGACGAGCTCCGGGATGCCGGACACGCCGGTGGTCACCACCGGCACACGCGAGGCCATCGCCTCCACCAAGACGTTGGGGATGCCGTCGCGGTCGTTGTCGAGCACGCGGCAGGGCAGGCACACCACCCCGGCCCGCCGGTACTCCTCGCTCAGCTCCGCCTGCCCCATGGGCCCGGGGAGGCGGACCCGCTCCTCCAGTCCGAGCGCCGCGATGCGACGGCGCACCTCGTCGCCGTGCTTGTCGTCCTGGCCCACGATGAGCGCATCGAAGTCGACCCCCCGCTCGCCCAGCCGGGCGCACGCCTCCACTAGCACGTCGAAGCCCTTTTTAGCCACGAGCCGTCCCACGGCGAGAACGCGCAGGCGCCCGTCGGTGCGGGCTGAGCCGCCGGCGGGCCGCTTCACGAGGCGGGCGAACTCGGCGTTCAACCCGTGATAGACCACGTGAACGGGAGCACCCGGGGCGACCTTCTGGAGGTGGCGCCGGTTCGCCTCGGTGCAGGTCACGGCGAAGCGCGCCGCCCGAAGCTTGCGGCGAAGGAGGCCGTGCGGGTTCAGCTCCTCCGCGTAGATGTCGCGCGCGTGGCCGGTGAAGGAGAAGGGCAGTCCCGTGATCTCGGCCGCGAGCCAGGTGATCGTGGTCGTGCCGTGGGCGAAGTGGGCGTGGAGGTGGCATACCTCGGTCGCCTCGAGCACGCGGTCGGCGAGGGCCACCGCCTGGAGCAGCTCTTTCACGTTCACCTTCCGGGGCCCGGACCACCACGTGCGCCGGTTGCGCACCGCCAAGCCGAGCGCGATCGCGGTGGCTCGCGCGAGGCCCCGCGGCCGAGCGCGGGCCAAACGTCGTACCGCGGGTCCGAACGGCCGCAGGTGCTCCGGCCGCCACAGATGGAGGGGCAGCGTCAGGCTGGACGTGTCCGGCAGGTACTCGGGCCGCGCGCGGATCGCGTCGACCAGCGGGTGCCGCAGCTCCCGCTCCCGCTCCTCCAGGGGCTTGATCACGAACAGGCGCAAGGGCAGGCCGGCCCGCTCGAGCCTCAGCACCTCGCTCGCGATGAAGGTCTCGGAGAGGCGTGGATAGCCCATCAGCACGTAACCGATGGACGCTCCGGACCGTGGCCCACGCAATACCCCTCCTCGGGTGAGTCTTCGTTCTCCCCGCGTCCCCCGCGGGGCCCTACATACAGGCAACACAGCCGCGGCGTGAAGATCACGCGGCGTTCGTGTTTCAGTCAGGTGAGGAGAGGAAGGAGATGAGATCCACCCCCCGGCCGGCCTGGCTCGATCCGCTTCAAGCCACGCTCGACAGCGCCCCGGAGCAGGTCACCTTCTTCTTCCGCGACGACGACGTGGGCTGGCGCGACGACCGCCTGGGCCACCTGCTCGACCTGTTCGCGCGGCTCAGGCTGCCGCTGGACTTGGCGGTGATCCCCGCGGCGCTCGAGAGGGAGGGCGCCATCGAGCTGCGCGAGCGGCTGGAGCAGGCGGAAGGGCGGCTCGGCGTGCACCAGCACGGCTATGCCCACCTGAACCATGAGCCCGAAGGGCGCAAATGCGAGTTCGGGCCGGCGCGAGACCGCGGCCAGCAGCTGGGCGACATCGAAGCCGGCCGGGCGCGGCTGGACCAGCTGCTCGGGCGCGCCGTCGAGCCGATCTTCACGCCGCCGTGGAATCGCTGTTCCGTGACGACCGGCCGCTGCCTCGTGGAGCTCGGCTTCGAGGTCCTCTCGCGCGAAGCGAGGGCTGCGCCCCTCGGGATCCCGAAGCTCCGTGAGCTTCCGGTGCAGGTGGACTGGTCCAAGCGCCGCGACGGGGTGCGCCTGCCGCCCGGGGCGATCGCCGAGCTGGCCGCCGCGGCCGCGGAGCGCGGCGGCCCGGTCGGGACCATGCTCCATCACGCTGTCATGGAGGAGAGTGACCTTCGGGCCGCGGGCGAGCTGCTGACGCTCCTGGCCCGGCATGACCGGGCGCGCTGCCTCCGCATGCGGGATTCACTCCGGGAGGCCGCCGCGCCGGCGTTGTCGCGTCCTCGACCGAGGGCACGGCGCGCGACCGGATCGCGGCGCAGGCTCCAGCCGCCGCCGCGAACCTAGACTCGGCGGCCTCGCCGCGGCTCTTGGCGGTGAGTGCTGGCTGGCACGGACGTACGTACCGAACTCCGGCACGACCCCTCTCGGGTCGGACGAGACGGGACCGTCATCGCCGACGGTCAGCTCACTAATGCAATGCGCGAGCAGCAGGCGTCCGCGAATGGCCACCGCAGACGCCCGGCTTGGACGAGGAGGAGGCGTCTGCGGGCGCCCGATCGGTACCCGCCTCGCTCCTGCATCCGTAGCAAGTCAGCCGCGACGCCGGCGCTATCGGATTCCATGCGAGCAGCAGCGGAGCTCGACATGTCAGCCCCGCGCGCTCACGGCAAGCGCCTCCACCCGAGCGACCAGGGGCGCCCACTGAGCCATGCGCCCGTGGCGGGATCGAGTTCGCCCACCTCATGCCAGGGCGCCTCCTCAGCTGGCACCGCGGGACGATCCTCGTGGACCGAGCGCGCGGGTCTCCGCGCAGCCGCGTACTCCTCGCGCTCCGGGGCTCCTGTCCGCTCCACACCACGCCATCAGGCGGCCTCCGCGAGGAAGCGTCTCTCGTACACGCTCACCTTCGGCGCGGGTGCCGCGTTCCGCGATCGAGACCGCCATCGCGAGCGCGTCGATGCGATCGCAAGAGGCCGTCTTTCGGATGCGCAGCCCCATTTCTGTCTCGGCGGCGAGCGCGTGCGAGCGGGCGACCGGATCTCCACCGTGGCGCACCCGGGCGATCGGCGATCAGCTCGTGCAGCAGCTGCGTGGTGAGCACCATCCTCGGGTTGTTGGGGGTGCTCGACCATCGGCGCGCCGAGTTCCTCGAGTCCGCTGCGCCGAGCCGATGAACAGGTGCTTGTCGTATCTCCAGCTCAGAAGAGCTGGTTCCGACCCGGTGGTGACGACCGATACCGGGCGGTATCGCGGAGTGCTGGATTTGCAGGGAAAACGTCAATTCAGCGCCCGTAGTCGTGGCGGTGTGTGCCAGTCGGTTGTGTGACGTTCGTTAGCAATCCGTTAGCAACGATTCCCCCTCATCGGTCCCGCGATTGCAGCCTCTCGCGGATGCCCCGCGCAGTCTCGGCTCAGGACTGGGCGCGGCGGGTTAGCTCGTTGGCCGCATGCGGGGCGTCGGGGCAGAGCCGCGCCACGAGGTTAGTGACGCGCATGTGGCAGTGCACCATCCCTTACGGCCCATCGACAAGCACCCTGAGGCATGCGAACATGCGTTCGTGTCGACCAAAGGAGGCCCCCACGCTCGGTTCCGCCAGGCGCTCGACACCGGCAACCTCACGCTGATCCGCTCCGCCGCCGCCGAGTTGCCCCAGGTCTCCCTCGAGGACGCGCTCCGGGTCTGCCTGGGCGTCAGGAAGGCCGAGCCCGAGACCTACGAGCGCGCGGTGGTGCGCTGGCTCGGCCGCTTCTGCATCGAGCGGCGAGACGTGACGCTCGCGGCCGTTCGGGTGGCGACGGAAGCCTTGGAGCGGCTGCCCCGAAACCCGGATGAGTCCGTGGCCACGCTGCGCCGGCTCGTCCGCTAGACCGCCTCAAAGCGAGAAGTCTCGGTAGGCGTCGTGGAGTGCCGGGGCACGACAACTCGCCCCTTGGATGGCCCGCTGCGGACAACGGTCAGACTTGCGGGACGTCCCGACTGACAGGAGGAGAAGATGCACGCTCGCATGACCCGCTACGAGGGGGCGGCTCCAGACGCCATCGAGGAGGCATTGCAGGCGAAGAAGGGCGTCCTGCCAACAGAGTTCGGGCAGACCGAGGGCATGAAGGGCATCGTCTTCCTCGTCGATCACCAGAGCGGAACCATCGTCGTCATTTCCCTGTGGCGTGACGAGGAGGCACTGCGGGCGAGCGAGGACGACGCGACTCGCGTGCGCGAGGAGGTAACGGGTCCCGGTGAGACGGCTTCGGTGGAGCGGTACGAGGTGGCGCTCCTAAACGTCGAACAGGCCGGTGCGTTCGGCTGAGCGAAGGCCGCTTCTCGAACTCAGCAGAACTGGCTAGCGACGGAGGCGGCGCGCGTCGCTAGTCCCAGTGACATGGCGGAGCCGCTGCCGGTCGTCCATCTCCACGAGCGGCGGGTAGCCGACGACCTTCTCGACGCGGCGGCTGAGCTCAGCGCTCGCCATTGGCAGAGCCTAAGGCGAGGGAGATACGTGGCGCCCGTCCCCCATCCGGGGTAGGGTCGGCCGTGGACGGACTCGCTCGGAAGAAAGGACTAGACCATGCCCTCGAAGCTGCGCCTGCTCATTGTCCCGGTGCTCATGGGCTGTGCCGTCCTGGTCTTCGCGTCTCCAAGCGGCGCGAAACCACCCAGCAGGTCGCTCGTCGGCGTCTGGCAGCGGGTTACCCACTGCCAGGACTACGTGCGGCCGCTGCGTGCGGCAGGCTTCGAAGAGGCGGCGCTCGAGAGCGCCGTCGGGAACGGGTTCATCCCGGGTGTCACGAGCGTCGAGGAACTCGAAGACCCCGCCCATCCATGCCGGGGGGCGATACCGCGCAGGCACTCCCACTTCTTCACCCCCGAGGGGTTCTTTGGCTCGCTCGACTGGAACGCCGAGCAGGTGGACGAGGGCACCTACGAGCTGTTCGGTGACGACACCTTGGTCATCCCGTACGGCTTCGAGGTAGGCCCGCCGATCCTGGTCACGTTCCACTACCGGATCCACGGCATGACGCTCAGGCTCGAACCCGTGGTTCCCAGCGACTGCACCACCGACCGCTGCCGAGAAGCCGCCTCCTGGAGCATCGCCGTGGCTACGCCTGGCAAGAACTGGAGGCGCGTGGGCTAACGCGGCTAGGCGATGTCGCAGGACAACGTGGCGGTCGTGGAGCGGGTGTGGGCGGCGTTCAATCGGAGAGACGCGGATGAGGCGACACAACTCGTGTCGCCCGATTTCTCGTTCCGATCGGAATTCGGCGCCTTCTCGGGCCGCCGCTATGAAGGCCGGGCGGGATTTCGCCAGTACTTCCGGGACATGGCCGAAACCTGGTCAGCGTTCCGGATGGAGCTCGACGAGTAGTGAAGCGCGGCGACGTAGTGATCGTCACCTACCGGGAACACGCCATTGGCCGCACGAGCGGAATAGAGGTCGAGGCCCGGGGGTGCGAGGTGTGGCACTTCCGGGACGGTCAGCCGGTGCGCGCTGACAACTACGCGAGCAAGGAGGAGGGCCTGGCATCCGTGGGGCTGCGGGAGTAGGCGATGTCGCGGGAGAACCTTGGAGCGACGGCCCCGCACGCCTGATGAGTCGGTGGCGACGCTTCGCCGGCTCGTTCGCTAGGAAGGCGCTAGGCAGCCCGTCGGCGGGGCTTGGCGGCGGGCGACGAGCGATGGGCAGGACGACCGGACACG
>JBKPFJ010000239.1:0-12041 GCA_046728795.1 Actinomycetota bacterium
CCGGAGCGCTACCGCCGCGAGCGCCAGCAGCGAGTAGGCGGCGGCCAGGCCCGCCGCCGAGAGCGGCACGCGGACGCCGGCTCCGGGAAGCTCGGCGGCTCGCTCGGCCACCATGCCGAGCCAGGCGAGGAGAGGGCGGGCGACCACGCCGAGACCGCCGGCCAGCGGGGCAGCCGCGACCCCGACCTGGCCGAGAGCGGCCTTCAGCATCCCGAGCCACATGATCGGCGCCACCACCGGCAGCGCCACCAGGTTCGCCGGCAGCGCGGCCACCGGCACCGCCCCGAAGTGATACGCGAGGAGCGGCGCCGTGGCGACGGTGGCCGCCGCGGTGATCGCCACGCCCTCAGCGGCGAGCCGGGCGGGGCGCGACGCGCCCGCGTTCCCGTGACCGGCCAGCCTCAGGACCCCCGAGCGCAGCGGCGGCCCGAGCCAGAGGATGCCCATCACTGCCACTAAGGACAGCTGCCAGCCGGCGTCTCCACACACGCGCGGGTTGACGGCGAGCGTGACGGCGGCGGCTAGCAGCAGTGCATACCAGCGCGACGTGGGACGCGATGCGGCGAGCGCGACGAGGCTCGCGGCTCCCATGACGCCCGCCCGCTGGAGCGATGGTCCCGCCCCGGCGAGCGGCACGTAGAGGGCGACGAGCACGAGGAGCGT
The DNA here is from genome assembly GCA_046728795.1 of Actinomycetota bacterium. GTDB lineage: Bacteria > Actinomycetota > Thermoleophilia > Solirubrobacterales > Thermoleophilaceae > JBKPFJ01. The sequence continues at coordinate 664 of JBKPFJ010000239.1, forward strand.
GGCGGTGCGTGCCCTGCGGCCCACCCCGAGCGCCACGAGCACCGGCAGGGCGAGCGCGCCCAGCAGCATGACGTTCTGTCCGCTTACAGCCAGTACGTGCGCGAGGCCCGACGCGCGGAAGTCGTCCCGCACCGGCTCGGCGATCTGCTCGTCCTCGCCCAGCACCATCCCCCGCAGCAGGGCCGCGTCCGCCGGAGAGAGCCCGGCGCCCACTCCGCGCTCCGCGTCGCGGCGCATCGCATCGACGGCGCCGGCCAGGCCTCCCCGGCGCCGCCCGGTGGTCCGAGCCGAGGACACCTGGAGCTCCGCGGCGAAGCCGCGCCGCCGAAGGTATGCGCCGAAATCGCCGAGCAGCTCGCGGATCGTCCCGCGCACGCGCACTTCGCCACCGGGAGCGACGTCGGGCCAGCGCGTCCAGTGCGCCACCCGCGCGAGCAGCCGGGCTCCGGCGGCCCGGCCGCGCGATAGCCGCAACTCGACCGACGATCCGAACGGACCGTCGCGGGGGCGCGCGAGGACCGTGGCGGGCGCGGCGAGCTCGAGGCCTGGGTGCAGTGTCCGGCCGGGAGCGTCAACCGCCTCGAGCCGAGCTGCCCCGAGCGCGGCGCCGGCGATCACGAGGGCCGCCACCGCGAGCGCGAGCCCCTCCCGCCGGAGCCCCGCCAGGCCGATCCCGAGCAGTGCCGCCGCCGCCGGCGAGGCGCGCGGAGCGATCGCGGCGAGCGCAAGCCCACCGGCGAAGGCGGCGATGCAGACGTGCCAGCGCCAGGCCCAGCCGAGCTCGCCCAGGCGGTGGAGGTATGCGAGCGGCAATGGCGGGTGCGCGGCGCGGCCGCTCGCGCCCGGCGTCCTCAGGGGTTCACCGCCTTCTTGATCGCGGCAAGGCGCTTCTCGCCGATGCCCTCGACCTCGCGCAGGTCATCGACGGAGCCGAGTCCGCCGTGAGCCTGGCGGTACTCGACGATCCGCTGCGCGAGCGTGGGCCCGATTCCGTCTAGGCCGTCGAGCTGCTCGACCGTCGCGGCGCCGAGGCTGATCGGAGCCGTCGGGGCACCGCCAGCCGTCGTTCCGCCGCCGCCCGCCGCGGTCGCCACGGCAGCTCCCGCGCGGGGAACCACCACCTGCTGGCCATCCTCGAGGTGTGCCGCCAGGTTGACGGCCGTGAGATCCGCCTTCCCTATCGGCCCGCCCGCACGCCGCAGCGCGCCCGCAACGCGCGACCCGGCCGGCACCCGGTAGAGGCCCGGTCGGCGCACCGCGCCCGCCACGTGCACGTACACGAGACCCGCGTCGCCGGCGCCCGAATCCGCAGCTCGGCGGTCGACTCTGACCGGGGCCGCCGGCGCGGCGGGCTCCCGCGCGCCGAAGAGCTTCGCCCCGGCGACCACCACCAACACGGCGGCGACGCCCCAGGCGAGGAGCCGTGTTCGCGGCTGCTCGGACACGCCACGCAACGTAGGTTCCTGCGGCTCACGCGCGGGTTACCTGCGCAACAGAGGGGTGACGAGTTGGACTCGCCTCACAGGGATGCCGACAACGCGCCGCCGGTCAAACCGGCGTGGCGGTCCCACCAAGGTACGGGCCTCGGGCCCGCTCGCGTGCTAGATCACTCCGAAGAACGCCGCAGACCAGAGCACGGCAAACAGGGTCGCCGTCAGGAGCGAGATGGTGACCGGTCGAGCGTGGTGACTAGCGCCGGTGAGGGCAATGGGCAGCGCCAGCACGGCACTGGCGAGCGCGGCGACCGCGCCCGGGAATCCGAGCAGGTAGTTCAGGGCGCCCGAGCTCCCCCGCAGGGACTGCTCCCCAGCGTCGCCTAGGCCGCCCGCGTAGACGATGAGCACGAGCCAGGCGACACCCAGCAGGGCCTGCATCAGCGCGGCGGCCATGGCGGTGAAGCGCTCGCGCAGCCTGTTGTTGGTTCGACCTGGCACCCGGCGAGCATCGGCAGCCACCGGTCAGTCGCTTAGAAGCGACCGCGGCTTCTCGGCGAACTGGCCCCACTCGCCCGTGGTGCCGGGTTGCGAACCTCTTGCCTCAGCGCACGTCGAAGCCGCTGAGGCCCTCGGGTTCCTCGTCGACGGTCTCGACCTCGGCGACGTCCGCCCCGCGAGGACCCTCGTAGGCGAACGAGACCATTCGCTCGACCCCCTCGGGCGGGCCCTCGAAGACCGCCTCGACCGCCCCGTCGGGTCGGTTTCGCACCCAACCGGACACGCCGGCGGCGGCTGCCTGACGGCGCGTGGTGTCGCGGAAGAACACGCCCTGGACCTGCCCGTGCACCACCACCCGCCGCCTCACGGTCTCCTCGCTCATCGCCTATAAGGTGCCCGCACATGGACACCACGACACGCGCGGAGCCGGCCTGGGGCGTCGACTCGGAGTACGGCCGCCTGCTCGACGTCCTCCTCTGCCCGCCGGACAACTTCCGCTGGCTCCCGACGAGCGCCATCTCCCGCGCCACGCTCGAGAGCGGACGCTCCTTCGATCCCGCCGAGGCCAGGCGCCAGCACGCCGAGATGGTTTCCGCCTACGAGGACGCCGGCGTTCGGGTGCATTTCCTGGAGCCCGACCCGGCTCTCCCCTACCAGGTGTTCGCGCGCGACTCGAGCGTGATGACGCCGCAGGGCGCGATCGTCACCCAGCTCCACCAGTGGTGGAGGAGGGGCGAATACGCGCCGGTGATCCGCTTCTACCAGCAGAACGACATACCGATCCGCGCCATGGTCACGGCGGCGGCGCTCGAGGGCGGCGACTTCATCGTCGTGGAGCCCGGCGTGGCGCTGATCGGGAACGGGGAGGAGCGGACCCAGGAGCCGGCGGCGCGCCAGGTGGCGACGTGGCTCGAGGCCGACGGCTGGGAGGTGCGCGTGGAGCGCATCCCGCCGCACTACGTTCACATCGACGTGCTGATGTGCATGCTCGGCGAGCGGCTCGCGGCGGTGTGCGTGGATGCCGTCTCCGGCGCGCTCGTCCGGTGGCTCGAGGGCAAGGGTGTGGACATCGTGCCGGTCTCGCTCGAGGATGCCTTCGGGCTGGGCGTGAACGGGGTCTGCCTGGGCGACGACCGCGTGCTCTCCACGGCCGCGTCGAAGGCGCTCAACGAGCAGCTCCGCGCCCGAGGCATCACGGTCTACGACCCCGACCTCTCCTCCTTCACCCTCGGTGGCGGCGGCGCCCACTGCCTGATGCAGGCGCTCCGCCGCGAGCGGGTCGGGCCGTGACACCCTCGGCGGCATGACCCCGGACCCGCGTCGGGTCATCGCGGACCTGCGCGAGCTCGACCGGCTGACCGGTGGCGCGGACGGCGCGCGGCGGCTGTGCTGGACCCCCGTGTGGGAGGAGGCGCGGGCGTTCCTGCGCCAGCGGCTCGCCGAGATCGAGGGAACTACCGTCGAGGTCGACGAGGCCGGCAACCTCTGGGCGACTCTCCAGGGCGAAAGCGAGGAGGCGGTGGCCGTCGGCTCGCACCTGGACTCGGTCCCGAACGGCGGGTGGCTCGACGGCGCGCTCGGCGTGATGACCGGTCTCGAGGTGCTGCGCGACAGAGCGGCAACCCGGCCGTCGCGCACGCTGGTGCTGGTGGACTGGGCCGACGAGGAGGGGGCCCGGTTCGGGCGCAGCCTGTTCGGGAGCTCAGCGGTGGCGGGGACGCTCGACGTCGAGGAGGCTCGAGCGCTCCGGGACGAGGAGGGCCGCCCGCTCGCGGAGGTGGTCGCCGAGCATGGCGTCGAGCTCGACCGTGTGCTCGAGGCGGGGCGCCGCCGGGACGGACTCGCGGCCTACCTCGAGCTCCACATCGAACAGGGACCAGTGCTCGAGCGCGAGGGGGTCCCCGTCGCCGCCGTATCCGGGACGTTCGGGGTCGAGCGCCACCGGCTCGTCTTCAGGGGCCAGGCCTCCCACGCCGGCACCACGCCGATGGAGCTGCGCCACGACGCTGGGCTCGCGGCGGCGATGACGGCCCTCGCCGCCGAGTCGATCGCCAGGCGTCATGGAGGGGTGGGCACGGCAGGAGCGGTGCGGCTCGAGCCCGGGATCCCCACCGCGGTGCCCGGACGCGCCGACTTGATGATCGACCTGCGGCACGCGGACGCCGGCGAGCTGGCGCACATGCTGGCCAAGGTACGGGCGGTCGCGGAGCAGGCCGCCGGCGAACGGGGGTGCGGCGTGCGGGCGGAGCACGTCTGGAGCATCGAGCCCATCCCATTCGACCCGCAGCTGGTCGCAGCCGCCGAGCGAGCGGCCGGCACGGGACGCACGCTTCCGAGCGGAGCTCTCCACGACGCCGCCGAGATGGCCCGCCACCTGCCGACCGCGATGATGTTCGCGCCGTCCACGGGCGGGCTCAGCCACGCCAAGGAGGAGGACACGCCGGAGCCCGACCTGGAGCGCGCGATCGCCGCCTTCTGCCGGCTGGCGGACACGGTCATCGCCGGCTGACGAGACTCAGGCCGGGGCCTCGCGGGGGAGCCAGCCGAAGCGGCGGGAGGCGAACAGCGCCGACGCCGCCCCCCAGGCCGCCAGCGTCAGCAGGTCGCCGGGGGCGAGCGCGGTGGCGATGTCCGCGTGCGCAAGGGCCCGGTGGAACGCGGTCGCGAGGTGCTCGATCGGGAACAGCTCCCCCACTCGCCGGAGCCACTCCGGGAGGTCGCGGGTCGGGAACCAGACGCCCGAGACGAAATACAGCGGGAGGATCGTCAGCTGCACGAACGGCTGGGCCGCGTCCGCCGAGTCGATCAGCGTGACCGCGGCATAGGCGAGGCAGCAGAATGCGAGCGAACCGCAGACCACGGTGAGGAGAACGGCTGCGAGCGTGCCGGCCGGCAGGCCCACGCCGTAGGCGGCACGCGTGATCGCGAGCAGCACGGCCGTCGTGATCAGAGACATCGCAACGGTCGCCAGCGACTGGCCGAGGATCAGGACCGGGGCGGGCACGGGGGTCGCGCGGCGGCGCTTCAGGACGCCCTGCTCCCGCTGCGCGGTCACGCCGATCACGAGCGTCGCGTAGCAGGCGCTCACCACGCTGAGCGTGACGATGCCTCCAAGGTAGAAGCGCGGTCCGAGGCCACCGAACACGCCGTTGAAGATGACGAGGAACAGGACCGGGAACACAAGCGTGAAGAAGCGCGCTCGCCGGTTCCGGGCCAGCATCAGCAGCTCATAGCGGGCCTGGTGCAGCAGCAGCCTCATCGGTGATTCCTCTCTTCGTCGGCCGTCAGCTGGAGGTAGACGTCCTCGAGCGTGGGCCGGCGCACCTCGAGGTCGGCGAGCTCCAGCCCGCGCCCCTGCGCCCACCCAGACAGCAGGCCAAGGTCGGCGAGCGGCCTGGGCGCTTCGATCGTCACGCGCCCGTTCGACCTCTCGGCGCGCTCGCGCAGCCGCGCCGGCAGGGTCTCCCCGGACGGCAGCGAGAACTCGATCGTCGAGACCGATCGATCGCGACCCGCGAGCGTGCCCGGGGGTCCTTCGGCCACGATGCGCCCGCGTGCGATCACGGCCACGCGGTCCGCGAGGCGCTCCGCCTCCTCCATGTAGTGCGTTGTGAGGAAGATCGTCTTGCCGAGCCGTTGAAGGGCGTCGATCGTCGCCCAGGCCGCGCGCCGCGCGGAGGGATCGAAGCCGGTGGTGGGCTCGTCGAGGAAGACGAGCTCCGGATCCCCGACGAGCGCCAGGCCGACGTCGAGCCGCCGCCGCTGCCCGCCCGACAGGCGGCCGCCGCGCTCCCCGGCACGGTCCTCGAGCCCCACCAGCGCGAGCACCTCGTCCACCGGACGCGGCACACGGTAGTAGCCCGCGTACAGCTCGAGGCACTCGCGGACGGTGAGCAAGGACTCCGGTGTCGAGGACTGGAGGACGATCCCGAGCCGCTCGCGCCAGCCGCGCGGCGCCTGCGATGGGTCGGCGCCGAGCACGCGCACATGGCCCGCGCTCGGCTCTCGGTAGCCCTCGAGGACCTCGACCGTAGTGGTCTTCCCGGCTCCGTTCGGGCCGAGGAAGGCGAAGACCTCGCCGCGGCGAACTTCGAGATCCACGCCCCGGACGGCCTCGTTCGCCCCGTACGCCTTGCGCAGTCCGCGCACCGAGATGACGGTGTCGTTCATGCCAATGAAGCTAGGCGCCGACCTGCGTCCGTTCATCGGCGCGGGGGTCGAAATCGAATCTCAACCCGCGGGTGGACAAACGGCCGCGCCCACCTCAAACCGCGCGCCGATGACCGGAGGGTCGGCCCGCCCTATCGTTGGCCGGGATGTTGGCCCTCGCCTCTCGCATCTTCCGGGCCTCCCATCCCGACCAGCCGCGCGAGCTGCCCTGGATGCGCCTGGTCGCCGTGCTCACGCTCGGATTCGTGATCGTCACCGCGGCGGTCAGCGACCCCGGCGCGGGGGTCACCGGGCGAGGTCTCGGCGTGAGTCTGGGGCTGCTCGTGTTCACGGGGTCCGTGGTAGTGGCTGCGCGGGGGGGTCGCCAGCCGGCCGTCGCGGCCGCCCTCGCGGTGCTCGTCGCGAGCTCGTGCGCGCTGATGGCGCTCGGCGCCCAGCCCCCGGCGTTCGGCGGCGTTTATCTCGGGGCGGTGGTGGCCGCACTGCGCCTGCCGGGTAGGGCAAGCCTCGCCTTCCTGGCGGCGACGCTCGTCGCCATTAGCGCGACCCTCGTGCTCGCGACCGACCACCCCGCTGACGCGATCATCTCGATCGCCGTTGGGGTGATCCCGTTCTATCTGCTGGTGCGCCTCGTGCGGGTCACGCGCGAGCGCCAGCTCCAGTCACAGGAGCTCGTCGACGAGCTGCGTCGTACGCGTGAGGCCGAGGCGCGCTCCGCGGCGCTCGCCGAGCGCGGACGGGTCGCGCGCGACATGCACGACGTGCTTGCCCACACCCTCTCAGGCCTCGCCCTGCAGCTCGAGGGGGCGCGCCTGCTGGCCGCCGACCGGGATGCCGACCCCGAGGTCCGCGGCGCCATCGAGCGCGCGCACCGGCTGGCCGCCGAGGGCCTCCAGGAGGCCCGCCGGGCGATCGGGGCGCTCCGCGGCGACGACCTGCCGGGGCCGGAGGCGCTCGCCGCCCTCGCCGAGGAGACTCGCCGGCAGACGGGGGTGCCGTGCGAGCTACGCGTCAACGGAACCCCCCGCAAGCTCGAGCCCGACGCCCGGCTCGCCGTGTACCGAGCCGCACAGGAGGCCATCACGAACGTCCAAAGGCACGCCGCTGCCGAGCGCGTCGATCTGACGCTGGCCTACGAGGAGGCCGGCACCTCGCTCGTCGTGCAGGATCATGGCAGGGGCAACGGGGGCTCCCCCTCGCGCGATGGCGGCGGCTACGGGCTTACGGGAATGCGCGAGCGCGCCGAGCTGCTCGGCGGCCGCCTGAGCGCCGAGCCGACCGCGGATGGTTTCCGCGTCGAGTTGTGGCTGCCGTCGTGAGCGCGCCGCCGATCCGCGTCCTGCTGGCCGACGATCAGCGCGTCGTCCGCGAAGGGCTCGGGACGCTGCTGGGCCTTTTGCCGGGGGTCGAGCTGGTGGGCACCGCGGCGGACGGCGAGGAGGCGGTGGCGCTGGCGGCCGAGCGGGAGCCCGACGTCGTGCTCATGGACCTCAGGATGCCGCGCCTCGACGGCGTCGAGGCTACGCGCCGGCTGGCAGAGCGGGGCGGCGTTCGGGTGGTCGCGCTCACGACCTACGCCGACGACGAGAGCGTGCTCGGCGCCCTGCGCGCCGGCGCCCGCGGTTACCTCACAAAGGACGCTGGGGCGGAGGAGATCGGCGCGGCGATCGCCGCGGTCGCGCGCGGCGAGGCTGCGCTCGACCCCGCGGTACAGGCCCAGGTCGTGGCGGCGCTGCGCGCGGACAAGGCGGAGCGCGCGGAGCCGGAGCTGCCGGACGGACTGACCCCACGCGAGGCGGAGGTGCTCGAGCTGATCGCGGAGGGGCTGTCGAACGCGGAGATCGCCGAGCGGCTCGTGGTGAGCGAGGCGACCGTCAAGAGCCACATCAATCACCTGTTCTCGAAGGCGCGCGTGCGCGACCGTGCGCAGGCGGTCACCTACGCGTACCGGCACGGCCTCGCGCCGTCCGAGGATTAGCCCCTGCGGGCATCCCGCCCGCAGGCCCGATGCTTTGGACGCCGCCCGGCCGTCCGTCACCGGAGCCGGCTTCGCCGCTCCTACGGCTCTATCGCCACGCGCAACGTGCGCAACAGGCGGTCGCTAGAGCCTCGCAGACTGCCCCCCAGCTCGAGAGCCCGGCGGATGTAGTCGAGCGTCCCCGCAGTAAGCCGCTCGCCGGGAAGCACGTTCGGGACGCCGGGCGGATAGGCGGCTAGCGACTCGGCCGCCACGCGGCCCACGCCATCCCCGGCGGGGACCACCTCCTGCGGTCCGAGAAAGGCCTCGCGTGGCGTCATCGCGAGCTCGCCCCATGGCGGGGGAGGCGCGAACGCCACGCGACGCGCCTCCGGCGCTCGGGGCAGGTGCTCGACGGCGCGGGTCAGCGCCGCCACGAGCCGGGCGCTCGACTCGGCGGCCGGCTCGCCCATGCCGAACACGGCCACCACGACGTTCTCCCCGGCCAGCTCCAGGTTCACGTCGTCCAGCTCGTGCAGCAGCCGGGCCACCTCGTAGCCGCTCTCCCCCGTACCGCGCACGTCGATGGCCAGCCGCAGCGGGTCGTAGGCGTGCACACCTGGCGCGCCGACCAGGCGCTCGTCCAGGACCTCGAGCCCCGGCAGTGCCCGCACCGCCCGGCGCGTGTCCGCCAGCGCCTGCAGGGTCTCCTCGAGCAGCCGCTGGCCGTGGACCGCCGCGGCCCGGCGGGCGGCGTCGAGCGACAGTCCCAGGAGGGCGCTCGGGCTCGTCGACTCGACGAGGGTCACGCAGCGGTCCACGAGGCTCTCGTCGATGCGGCTGTCGTGCCCGAGGTGGACGAGCGCCGACTGGGTCAGCGCGCCGACGATCTTGTGGACGCTCGAGATGACCAGGTCCGCGCCGAGCGACAGGGCGTGCGCCGGGAGTCCGTCGTGAAAGGCGAGATGGGCGCCCCAGGCTTCGTCGACGACGAGCGGCACGTCGTGGCCGTGCGCCACCTCGGCGAGAGCGGCGACGTCCGCCATCGCGCCGAAATAGGTGGGAGACACCACGGTGGCGCCTACCGCGCCCGGCGTCTGGCGCAGTGTGGCGTCGAGGGCGTCCGGCGTCAGACAGTGGGCGATGCCAAGCTCGGGGTCGATCTCAGGGGCCGCGAACGCAGGCCGCAGGCCGGACAGGACGAGCGCGTCGATCGTGCTCGAGTGCGCGTTGCGCTGCACCACCACCTCGCGACCGACGTGGGCCAGCGACAGCAGCGCCACGTGGTTGCCCTGGGAGGCGCCGTTGATCAGAAACCAGCTGCGGCGCGCCCCCCACGCCTCGGCCGCCAAATCCTGAGCCTCCTGGAAGGGGGTCGGGTCGGGTCCCACGTCGATGCCCTCGAGCAAAGCCGGGATGTCGAGCGCCAGCGCCCCCGGGCCGACGGCGTCGGCGAGCCCCGGATCGGCGCCCGGACCGCCCTTGTGGCCCGGGACGTGCAGGCGTCCGGGGTCGCGCTCCGCGTACTCGCGCAGCGCGTCGAGGTAGGGGGTACGAGCGTGGTCCGCGATGGGGCGCGAGGCTATCGCCCGAGGGCGGCCAGAGCGGCGGCGACGCCCTCCTCCGGCGAGTCGGCCGGCCGGACGCCCTCCACGGCCCAGCTGCCGAGCCCGATCACCGGCTTTCCCGCCTTCAGCGCCAGCGCGATCTCGGACAGCGTGCCGTAGCCGCCGGCCACCGCCACGAGGGCGTCTGCGCCACGAGCCACGAGCGCGTTGCGCGCCTCGCCCAGGCCAGTGGTGAGCGCCACGTCCACGTAGGGGTTCGCCTCGGCCCGGTCGAGCCCGGGGAGCACGCCGAGCGTCGTGCCGCCCGCCTCTTTTGCACCCCGGCAGGCCGCCTCCATCACCCCGCCCAGCCCGCCGCAGACGACTACCGCTCCTCGGCGGCCCAGCTCTCGCCCCACCCGCATCGCCGCTTCTCGGGCCCCGGTGCCCGCGTCGCCCGGGCCGACCACGCCCACGTAGGGCCGCTCGGTCAGGCGCGCTCCTCCGGCGGGACCGGGCGCGTCTCTGGGTCGTCGGCTCCGATCGGCCCCCGGCGCTCCCCCTCCGGGTAGAGCTCGTCCTGGACCTCGGGCTCGGCGCGGCGCGCCTCGGCTGGAGCGTGCGGCCGCTCCGGCTCCGGGCGTGCCGGGCGGCGTCGCCGCTGCCTCCGCTCCACGCCCACCGCCAGCGAGATCTTGGCGGTGGCGAGCAGGGAGCCCGCGACCATCAGGGCCGAGCCGCCCAGCCCGAGCCAAAGCCCCACGGAGACGTCGCGATCGATGCCAGCCGGCGGGTGATTTAAGAGCTGGGAGCCCACGATCGCGAGCGCGACCGCCCCGAAGACGAGTGCGGCACCGCCTCCGAGCGGGCCGCCCGAGATCAACCCGGCAGCCTCGGCGAGCGACACGAGCGCCGCCAGCGCGAGACCCGCCAGGACGAGGTCGAGCACCTCAAAGACGGTGAAGGCGCTGAAGTCGTCGTACCAGTTGAGGAACAGGCTCACGATCAGGAGGACCGCCCCCGCCGCGGCCACCAGAGGCCCGATCTCGATCTCCCGGTCGCCTCTCACCAGGCCCCTTCTATCGCACCACGAAGTTCACGAGCTTCCCGGGCACGACGACCGTCTTGACTACCTCCCTGCCGTCGAGCCGCGCGGCGAGCTTGCCGGACCCCCGCGCCACGCGCTCGTGCTCGTCCTCCGGGGCGTCCGGGGCGATCTCGAGCCGATCCACGAGCTTTCCGTTCAGCTGCACCACGAGCGGCACGGTCTCGCTCACGAGCAGCGCCCTGTCGGGCTGAGGCCACGGCTGCTCCCACACCCGCTCGCCCGTCATCAGCTCGTAGACCTCGGAGCCGAGGTGCGGGGCGAAGGGGAAGACGAGCGAGCCCGCGACGGCCAGGGCGAAGCGCACGTGCGAGGGGTCCGCGTCGTCGCGGACTCGGTAGATCTCGTTCACTAGCTCGATCACGGCGGCGATCGCCGTGTGGGTGGCGAAGTGCTGGCCCAGGTCGCGGGTGACCTTGTCGATCGCCCAGTGCGCCTTGCGCACCAGGACGTCCGGCTCTCCATCCGGGTCCGCCGGACCCGGGGGAGCCTCGTGCGCCGCGCGCCACAGCCGGGAGAGGAAGCGCTGGATGCCGCTGATCCCCTCGTCGGACCAGTCGCCGCCCTCGGCCGGGTGCCCGACGTAGAGGATGTAGCAGCGCGTGGTATCCGCCCCGTACCGCTGTACGTACTCGCTCGGCGAGACGACGTTGCCCCTCGACTTC
>JBKPFJ010000203.1:0-2559 GCA_046728795.1 Actinomycetota bacterium
CGAGGACGGCTACTTCTTCATCGTCGACCGCAAGAAGGAGCTGATCATCCGCGGCGGCTACAACGTCTATCCGCGCGAGGTCGAGGAGGCGCTGTACGAGCACCCGGCGGTCCAGGAGGCGGCCGTGGTGGGCGTCCCCGACGAGGCACTCGGTGAGGAGGTGGGCGCCGCGGTGGCGCTGCGGGAGGGCGAGCGGCTCGACGCCGACGAGATCCAGGCCTACGTCAAGGAGCGGGTGGCCGACTACAAGTACCCGCGCCGGGTGTGGTTCGTCCACGAGTTGCCAAAGGGCCCGACCGGCAAGATCCTGAAGCGGGAGATCCATATCCCGGCGCAGGAGGCCCCGGGCTTGGTCGGTACCGCGGGGCAGGGTGCCCCGCGGAGGTAGACCCTGGCAGGTTGCCGAGGGCTCCCGCGCATGAGACAGTGGGGCACTGACCGCCCGCTACCCCTGAAAGGGGACCCATGGAGCTCGCATTCGCCCTCGCCGGAGGGGCCTGGATCTTCCTCGGCGCCGTGCTGCTGATCCTCGTCGGCGTGATCTTCGGCTACTACACGCGCACGGGAAGCGGCATCAACACACGCCCATACGGGAAGATCTACGGTGGCGCGCCGGGAGCCAAGGGTGGGGGCAGCGTCTCGGGCCGCGACGATCGCGTGACCATGCGCGACTGGAGCCGCGGCACGCGCTGAGCCCGCAGCGGGCGCCCTCTAAGCTCGGGGGCGTGTCCCTGACGATCGGAACGGCGCCGTTCGGCAAGCGGTCGGCGGGCCGCTTCAACTTCGAGACCCCCGACAGGGGAATTCTTTACATCGAGGACTCGCCGCGCCGGGTCCGGGGCCTCCTCGGCGGTGAGGTGGTTGTCGACTCGGGGCGAGTCAAGCTGCTGCACGAGTCGGGTCACCTGCCCGTCTGGTACTTCCCGTCGGAGGACGTGCGCTCCGAGCTCCTGCGGCCCTCGGAGAAGACAACCCGTTGCCCCTGGAAGGGGGAGACCGTCTACTTCTCGGTGGAGGCGGGCGGGCGCACGGCGGAGGACGCCGCCTGGAGCTACCGCGACCCGCTGCCGGGCGCCGCGCCGATCGCCGGCCACATCGCCTTCCACTTCAACCAGCTCGACGAATGGCTCGAGGAGGAAGAGCCCGTGCTCGGCCACCCGCGCGACCCCTACCACCGCATCGACGTGCGGGAGAGCTCACGCCACGTGCGGATCTCGATCGACGGCCAGCTCGTGGCCGACTCGAGCCGCCCGAAGGCGCTGTTCGAGGCAGGGCTGCCCACGCGGTGGTACCTGCCGCGCGAGGACGTGCGCATGGAGCTGCTCGAGCCGACCGACAAGGACACCGTCTGCGCCTACAAGGGACACGCCTCCTACTGGTCGGTGGGCGACGAGGACGACGTGGCCTGGACCTATGAGGAGCCGCTCACAGACGCCGTCGCGGTGAAGGGACTCGTGGCCTTCTTCAACGAGCGCGTGGACGTGGAGGTGGACGGGCAGCTCGAGGAGCGCCCCGTCACCCAGTGGTCACGATGAGGCCGTGGCGCATCGTGTTCTCGGTGAGCACGCGCGGCTCGGCGAACTGCAGTAGGTAGTCCGGGCCGCCCGCCTTCGAACCGATGCCGGAGCGCTTGTTCCCCCCGAAGGGCTGGCGCCCGACCATCGCCCCCGTGATGCTTCGGTTCACGTACAGGTTGCCCACCGGCGTGCGCCCCGCCACGTAGCCCACGGTCTCCGGGCTGCGAGAGAAGAGGCCTCCCGTGAGCGCGAACGGAAGCGAGTCCACCACCTCGCAAGCAGCCTCCACGCTCTCGACCCGGGAGACGGCAAGCAGCGGTCCGAAGATCTCCTCGCGCAACACCGCTGAGCCCTCGTCCAGCTCGCAGGCCACGCGCGGTGGGCAGAACCAGCCCTCGTCCGGTGCCTCCTCGCGGCCGAGAAGGCGGCCCTCCTGCCTCGCCCGCGAGGCGTAACCCTCCACGCGGTCGCGCGCCTCGCGCTCGATCACCGGCGGAACCTCGGTGGTGAAGTCCTCGGCCTGGCCGACGATCAACGCCTCCGTCGCGCCGGCGACCCGCTCCACCAGCGCGTCGTGCACCGCCTCGTGGGCGAGCACGCGCGCGGCGGCCGAGCACTTCTGGCCCGCATAGATGAAGGCGGAGCGCACGACGCCCGGCACGACCTCGTCGAGGTCGGCGTCGGAGTCGACGATCACGCAGTTCTTCCCCCCCATCTCGGCCACCACGCGCTTCACGTGCGCCTGCCCCTCCGCCGTCTCGCCGGCCGCCCGCACGATCTCGAGGCCGACCGCGCTCGAGCCGGTGAAGGCGATCACGTGCACCCGCGGATCGCGCACGAGCGCGGCGCCCACGTCGCCGAAGCCCGGCAGTAGCGAGAGCGCCTCGCGCGGGACGCCGGCCGCGTGCAGCGCCTCCACGAGCATGAGGGCCGAGCCCGGCGACTGCTCGGCGGGCTTCAGCACCACCGCGTTGCCCGCCGCCAGGCCGGCCGCGGTCATGCCGGTGGGGATGGCCAGCGGGAAGTTCCAGGGCGAGATCAC
>JBKPFJ010000092.1:0-3999 GCA_046728795.1 Actinomycetota bacterium
GTGTAGAGCCAGCCCCGTACGCGCTCGCCCGGCGATCGTCGGATGTTGGCCGGGGACGCTCTGCGACGTTCGGATGTGCGCATCGAGGCCACGCTATCGTCACCGCCGCATGCCCGCAGCACTGAAGACGACGACCACAGAGCTCGGCGAGTCGCGCGTGCGCGTGAATGTGGAGGTGCCGACCGAGGCCCTCGAGCACGAGCTCCGGACCGCCGCCAGCGCCATCGGTCGTGAGATGCGCGTCCCCGGCTTTCGCAAGGGGAAGGTCCCCCCGCAGGTCGTGATCCAGCAGGTGGGCCGCGAGGCCGTGCTCGATGAGGCGGTGCGGCGGGCCCTGCCCGGCTGGTACGAGGAGGCCCGCCACGACGCGGGGGTGGCCGCGATCGGCGACCCCAAGCTCGACCTCAGCGACCTGCCCGAGCGGGGCGCTCCGCTCGCCTTCACGATCGAGGTCGGGGTGCGCCCGCCGGCGGTCCTCGGACAGTGGAAGGGCGTGGAGGTCGGTAGGCGCGAGCCCGAGGTCGACGCGGACGAGGTCCGGGCGGAGCTCGAGCGGCTGCGCGAGTCGGTCGCCTCGCTCGAGACGGTCGAGCGCGAGGCGGGCGAGGGCGACTTCGTGGTGAGGGACTTCACGGGTGCCGTCGACGGCGAGGGCTTCGTGGGCGGCGAGGCGCGCGGCTACCTGGCCGAGATCGGCGCCGGCCGGCTGATCCCGGGCTTCGAGGATCAGCTCAAGGGGGTGGGGACCGGCGAGGCGCGCGAGGTGCGAGTGACGTTCCCGGACGACTACCCGGCCGACCAGCTGGCGGGCAAGGAGGCCGTTTTCGCCGTCGAGGTCAAGGAGGTCAAGGAGAAGCGACTCCCCGATCTCGATGACGACTTCGCCGTCGAGGCCGGCGGCTACGACACGCTCGATGAGCTCCGCGGCGAGATCGAAACCCGGCTCCGACAGCTCGAGGAGCGCCAGGTCGAGGCCGAGTTCCGCGAGGCTGCGGTCGATGCGGTCGCCGCCGAGTCGAGGATCGAGGTCCCCCACGAGCTCGTGCACGCGAAGGCGCACGAGATGTGGCACCGCACGGCCAACCGGCTCTCCCAGCAGGGCGTCGACCCGCGCCGCTACATGGAGCTGACCGGCAAGGACGAGGAGCAGCTCGTGACCGAGGCGGAGCCCGAGGCGGAGCGGGCGCTTCGGCGGGAGAGCGTGCTGGCGGCGATCGTAGAGTCCGAGGGCGTCGAGGTCACTGACGACGAGCTGCTGGACGCCCTCCGCCAGGCGAGCGCGGACCAGTCCGGCCGCCAGCCCAGCGAGAAGGCTCTTCAGCGCTCCCTCAAGCGGGCCAGGTCACAGGGCGCGGAAGAGGCCCTCCGCGAGGACATCGCCATGCGCAAGGCCGTCGATCTCGTGGTCGAGCACGCCAAGCCCATCCCGGTCGAGCAGGCCAAGGCGCGCGACAAGCTCTGGACTCCGGAGAAGGAGCGCGGCGAGGCACCGGCCGGCGAGATCTGGACGCCGGGCACTCAGTAGGCCCGCCCAGTCGCATCGCTAGACTGGCCCGTCCATGAGCCCACTGGTCCCCATGGTCGTCGAGCAGACCTCCCGCGGCGAGCGCGCCTTCGACATCTACTCGCGCCTCCTCAACGAGCGGATCGTCTTCCTCGGCACGCCCGTGACGGAGGACATCGCGAACCTCGTCGTGGCGCAGCTGCTCCACCTCGAGTCCGAGGACCCCGACAAGGACGTCTCGCTCTACATCAACTCGCCGGGCGGCTCCGTGTACGCGGGCCTTGCGATCTACGACACGATCCAGTTCATCAAGCCCGACGTGCAGACCATCTGCGTCGGGATCGCGATGTCGATGGGCGCGCTGCTCCTCGCCGGGGGCGCCGACGGCAAGCGGATGGCGCTGCCCAACGCGAAGATCCTGATCCACCAGGTCTCCTCGGCCTTCCAGGGCCAGGCCACCGACATCGAGATCCACGCCAAGGAGATCATCGACGTGCGCCGCCGCCTCGACGAGATCCTCGCCAAGCACACCGGCCAGGAGCTCGACAAGGTCTCGAAGGACACCGAGCGCGACTACTTCATGTCGGCCGATGAGGCGCAGGACTATCGCCTCATCGACAGAGTGATCAGTCACCATTAGCCGGCTGCAAAGCTTCGCCTGGCGGCGTCATCGGCCCGCTCACGGGCATGCGCACGCATCGCGTGCCTCGTCCTTGCCAGGCTCGCGTTTCGCTCGGCTAATGCTGGCTGACCGGGGCAGGCTCGATCGCCGAGGCTCGGCGCCGGGCCTGGGGTCCTACGGGGACGTTTTTTTGTCGTGGTGCGACAAAAAACGTCCCGCTAGGGCTAATCTCGCGCCGCCGCGCTCCAGTCGCGGATCGCGCCGATGATCTCGTCCGGGGCGTCTTCCTGGATGTAGTGGCCGGCGCCCCCGAGCATCACCGTGCGGTGGTCGGGGAAGGTTGCCTCCCAGCGCAGTCTCTCCGGCTCGCGGAAGGCGAAGTCCTTGGTCGGCCAGACGATCAGGGCGCGACGATCTCGAAGCGCGGGCAGGCCGCGCTCGACGTCTGCGAGGAAGAATCTGCTCGCGAGTATCTCGCGCGGCAGGACGTGCAGAGGGCGGCGGGAGTCGGCCGTCGGGAATGGGCCGCGATAGGCGTCCATGACCGCCTCGGGAAGCTTCTTCCGCTTGACCCCGCCAGGGATGATGCGCTCGACGAAGAAGTTGCGGCGCAGGATCAGGAAGCCGCCGATCGGGCCGCCCATCAGGCGCGAGAAGACCTGAGTGCTTGGGTCCGACTTGGGCCAGGCCCAGGTGTTCCCGACAACGAAGCCGACGAAGCGCTCGGGCTGCCGGGTGGCGGCGGCGAAGCCGATCGGGCCGCCCCAGTCCTGGACCATCATCGTCACCCCGCTCAGGTCGAGCTGGACGACCAGCTGCTCCAGGACGGCCGCGTGCTCGGCGGGCGTGTAGCCGTAGCCCGACCCGGCGCTGGAGAGCCCGAAGCCCGGGTAGTCGACGGCGATGCAGCGGAACCGGTCGCGCAGACCGATTATGAGGTCGCGGTAGAGGAAGGACCACGTCGGGTTCCCGTGCAGTAGAAGCAGGGGCGGGCCGCTCCCCTCGTCGACGTAGTGGACGCGCCCGCCGCCTACTTCGGCATAGCGGCTCTCGAAGGGATAGAGCTCCCGCGACAGCCACGCCGGGCTTGCCGCCGCCTCGGGCGTCATCCGCGGTGCCACCAGGGTGGAGCCGCGAATGCGTCGCGCAGGGCCTCGCGCCCGCGCTCCAGGACGGGCTCGCCGTGGGTCGTGAGCACGCGCTCGAATTCGAGCTCGAGTAGCGGCTGCAGACTCGGCAGGAACCTCTGCGCGTACCACTCGCTCCGCTCCGGCGTGCGCTCGACCTGGTCCCAGATGCGCAGCCGACCGTCGGTCGTCACCACGGCATCGCCGAAGACGAGCGAGCTGTGAGTGGGAATCAGCAGCGGCGTCTCGTAGCGGCGTGGATTGCCGATCCTCTGCGGGACGGCGCCTCCCGGCAGGCTGTCGCCGGGCGAGAAGGCCTCGAACGGGACGTCGTCGCCCACCCGCTTCGCAACGGCGGGGTGACCGTGCACGGTCGCGCCGTATCTGCTCGACAGCGGCTCGGCGCTGCGCACGTGGTAGGTGATCGTGATCAGGATCGAGGTTGGGCGGCCGCCGACGAAGTCGTCGAGCCGGTCGAGCGCCTCGTCGTCCGCGTCCAGCACGAGCGGGTCGATCAGGACGGCTTCGTCGCCGACGCGGTATGCGTAGCTGTTGACCCTCGCGCCGAAGTCGCCGGGGTGCCATTCGGGGTGCCGGGCGGACCAGAGCACCAGGTCGGGGGAGAGCTCGCGCACAGCACGAGCCTAGTGCGAAGTCAGGCCGAGGCGATCAGGAAATGGAACTCGTTCTCGAGCCGGTAGCCGGCGTCTGGCGTTCGATGCGGAGCGAGGCCCTGGACGATGGCC
>JBKPFJ010000103.1:0-21456 GCA_046728795.1 Actinomycetota bacterium
CACCCCGTCCGCACGAGCCGACCGCGAGCGCGCGGAGGCGCTCGCTTCCGCCACCCGCGCCGTTCAGGACGCCCGCTTCCGGCTCGATGCCGCCAGGACCAGCCACGAGCGAGCGACGGAGCGGCGCGACGCGGCGAAGGACGCGGCTCGCGAGGCCGATGCAGCCGAGCGCGCGGCGCGCCAGGAGGCGCGCGACGCCGAGCGCGAGCTGGCCCGCCGCGAGCGCAAGCTGGACCGACTGCGGAAGCGCTCCCGTTAGGCGGCGCCGTCCGACCGACGGGCGCCTGCTTCCGTCGGCATGTGGTGCGAACATGTGTTCGTGTCGGGCGATGCCACCATCCTGCACGCCGACCTCGACGCGTTCTACGCCTCGGTCGAGCAGCGAGACGACCCCCGCCTGCGCGGCCGCCCGGTCATCGTGGGCGGCGGCGTGGTGCTCGCCGCCAGCTACGAGGCGAAGGCCCGTGGCGTCCGTACGGCGATGGGTGGAGCGCGGGCCCGCAGGCTGTGCCCGGAGGCCGTCGTGGTCACGCCCCGGATGGCCGCTTACTCGGAGGCGAGCAAGGCGGTATACGAGGTGTTCGACCAAACGACGCCGCTCGTCGAGGGGCTCTCGATCGACGAGGCCTTTCTCGACGTGCGGGGGCTCGACCGGATCTCGGGACCGCCCGCGGAGATTGCCTCGCGCCTGCGACGCGAGGTACTCGAGCGCGTCGGCCTGCCCATCACGGTCGGGGTGGCCAGGACCAAGTTCCTCGCCAAGGTGGCAAGCGGGGTGGCGAAGCCCGACGGCCTACTCGTCGTGCCGCCCGGCGGCGAGCTGGCGTTCCTCCACCCACTCCCGGTTGAGAGGCTGTGGGGGGTCGGCCCGGTCACCGCCCGCAAGCTCCGGGAACGGGGGCTCAGGACGGTCGGTCAGGTCGCCCGCGTGGGCGAGGTCGCGCTCATCTCCTTCCTCGGGCAAGCGGCGGGAAGGCACCTTCACGCGCTGGCCCATAATCGCGATCCCCGCCGGGTGCGAACGGGCCGCCGGCGCGGGTCGATCGGTTCACAGCGGGCGCTCGGTCGCAGGCCGCGATCCTGGGAGTCGGTGGACGCCGTCGTCGTCGGTCTCGTGGATCGCCTGGGCCGGCGGCTTCGCGCGGCGCGGCGGGTGTGCCGCACGATCACGCTCCGCCTGCGCTTCGGCGACTTCTCCCGGGCCACTCGCTCGCACACGCTTTCCGAGGCGACCGCGCAGACGCAGACGATCCTCGCCACGGCAAGGGGACTGCTCGCCGCGGCCACGCCGATGATCGAGGCCCGCGGCCTCACGCTCATCGGAGTAGCGCTCGGCAACCTCGGGGACGACGACGCGGTGCAGCTCGCCCTGCCCTTCGAGACTCAGCGCGCCAGCGCGCTCGACGCGGTGATCGACGACGTGCGGGAGCGGTTCGGCGCCGCTGCGATCACGCGGGCCGTGCTCCTCGGCCGGGATCAGGGCCTGGCGGTGCCGCTGCTACCCGACTGAGGCCGCCCGGCTCCGTCGTGAGCGGTCAGGAGCCGACAGCCGCAAGCTCCGCCGCGACCGCCTCTTCCAGCTCGGCGCGCGACGGCGAGCCGAGGTGCACCACGTCGTTGATGAAGAACCTCGGCGTGCTCGGAATGCCGCTTCTCACCCCGCTCGCGTAGTCCGCCTCGACCCGCTCAGCGTGGACACCCTCACGGCGCTCGCGCTCGAATCGCTCGACGTCGAGGCCGATCGCCTCGGCGTGGCCCCGCAGCCCCGCGTCGCTCAGCTCGAGCTGGTGGGTGAACAGGCGATCGTGCATCTCCCAGAAACGGCCCTGCGCGGCCGCCGCCTCGGCCGCCTCGGCGGCCGCCTGCGCCCGGGGATGGAGGTCGGGCAGCGGCATGTGGCGGAAGACGAAGCGCAGACGGTCGCCAAAGCGCTCGAGCAAGTCCTGGACGACGGGATACGCGTCCCTGCAGTACGGGCATTGGAAGTCGCCGTACTCGACGAGGGTCACCGGCGCCTCCGATGCTCCGCGGACGTGGTCGCGCACCGGATCGACGGGAGGGCTGAGGGTTGCGAAAGCTGTCTCCATCCTTCTGACCTTACTATTCGTAAGCCTGAGCCCGCGAGTGGCGCGCTTGGAGCTCGGTGGCGCGGCCCTTCGGGCGCGGTCATGCCGCGAGCCATGCCGCGGCTCCTTCCAGGTGCCTGCCGATCGCGCCTTCGGCGGCGAGGCGCCCGTCCTCGGATGGCCCGCAGCAGATCGCGGTGCTCTGCGGACGGGCTCCGCACGCTCGCGTATCCGCGCCCGAGCTGCGCGAGCCCCAGCAGGATCTCTCCCCTTCAGTGCGGCGTGGGTTCGCCCGGGGCAGGCGTTCCTCACAATCCCACAATTACCCGGACGCCGGTCCGGAGATCGAGGATCCCTCGGGCTCCGGAGGAACCTAGGAGATGAGATGACCCGTCGGCAGATCCACGCCTGGCTCATGGACATGGACGGCGTACTGGTGAGCGAGGAGCAGGTCATCCCGGGCGCGGACCGCTTCATCGCTGGCCTCCGGGAGCGCGGCACCCCGTTCATGGTGCTGACAAACAACTCCATTTACACCCCGCGGGATCTCGCGGCGAGGCTGCGAGCGAGCGGTCTCGAGGTGCCCGAGGAGTCGATCTGGACCTCGGCCCTCGCCACTGCCCGCTTCCTCGAGGATCAGCGCCCGGGGGGCTCGGCCTTCGTCGTCGGCGAGGCCGGGCTCACGACGGCCCTGCACGCAGCGGGTTACACGCTGACCGAGCGGAACCCCGATTACGTGGTGCTGGGCGAGACGCGCACGTACAGCTTCGACCGGATCACGACCGCCATCCGGCTGATCGCGGCCGGAGCAAGGTTCATAGCAACGAATCCGGACCCCACCGGACCGACACCCGCCGGGCCGCTGCCCGCGACTGGATCGGTTGCGGCGCTCGTGAGCCGGGCCACCGGCGTGGACCCCTACTTCGTCGGCAAGCCGAACCCGCTCATGATGCGCTCCGCGCTCAACGCGCTCGACGCCCACTCCGAGACCACGGCGATGGTCGGCGACCGCATGGACACCGACATCGTCTCCGGGCTCGAGGCGGGCCTCGAGGCGATCCTGGTCCTCACCGGAGTGACGACCCGACCTGACGCCGAGCGGCACCCATACCGAGCGTCGCGCATCGTCGACTCGATCGCCGAGCTCATCGACGAGCTCGGCTAGCGCCGAGCTCAGCCGTCGCGCGCACGCAGAGCGGTCAGGACCTCGAAGTGCGACGACTTCTCGTCGCGCTTAACCAGGAAGCGATCGTCGAGACGGTTCCCGAGGAGTACCTCGACGCCGGAGACCATGTCGTCGTCGAAGTCCCCTACTCGGGACGCGGTCGGGGCAGCGAGATCGAGTTCGACGACCGCCTCTTCGACGTATAAGGCGGTTGAAGCCGCCGGCCTCCCGAGACGCTCAGTCGCGCCCGAGTAGGGGCGGGCGTGAGGGCCCCGCGCGAGCCCGCGCCACGAGACGTGCGGCCCCTCGCGCTACAGTCGCGCCTCGTGGCCGAGCCGATCACGATCGTTCTCGCGGACGACCACGAAGTCGTGCGCAGCGGCCTGCGCATGCTGCTAGACGCGGAGCAGGGGATCGAGGTCGTAGCCGAGGCGGGAGACGTGGAATCTGCGGCGCGCTACGTGCTGGGTCACAAGCCGAGGGTGCTGGTTCTCGACCTCAACATGGCCGAGGGATCGAGCCTCCCGGCCATCCCCGGAATGCTCGAGTCCTCGCCGGATACCGCGATCGTCGTGCTCACGATGCAGAACGATCCCGCGTTCGCGCGGGAGGCGCTGCGCGCGGGAGCCCGCGGCTACGTTCTCAAGCACGCGGCAGGCACCGAGCTCCTCGAAGCGATACGGACGACCGCACGGGGAGGCACTTACCTGAACCCGGAGCTCGGGGCGCGGGTCGCGACCGAGCCGGCCGGTCCACCGGGCGACCTCACCGAGCGAGAGCTTGACGTGCTGCGCCTGATCGCCCTCGGCCACACCAACAACGAGATCGCCGAGCGGCTCTACCTGAGTGTTCGCACCGTCGAGACGCACCGGGCCCACATCCAGCAGAAGCTGGGGGCCAGCACGCGCGCGGAGCTCGTTCGCTACGCGCTGGACAACCGTCTCGTGGAGGGCCGGCCCTAGGTTCTGCGGGAAACCACGGACTGAAATGGGGCTGCCACCCCGATGTCGTCCATGCCCTCATGGGCGAGCCTGGTCGCATGGCCACACCGAGATCCCGAGTCGTTATTGCCGGCGGGGGCGTCGCAGCCCTCGAGACGCTGTTGGGGCTGAGCGAGCTCGCCGGAGACCGCGTCGACATGGAGCTGCTCTCGCCGCGTGATAGATATGTCGACCGCCCGCTCGCCGTTGCCGAGCCGTTCGGGCTCGCCGAGTCCCAGAGTTTCGATCTGAACGCGATCGCGAACGACAGGGGCGCCCGTCTCCGGCTCGATGGTCTCCAGGAGGTCGATCCCGTCGCACGGCGGATCGTCACCCATCAAGGAGCCGAGCTCGAGTACGACGTGTTGCTGGTCGGGGTCGGGGCGCGGGCCGGCGTCGCCCTCGAAGACGCGATCACCATCAAAGGCCCCTCCTACACCGGCCGCTTCAGGACCCTTCTCGGCCAACTCGACCAGCACCGCATCCACCAGATCGCGTTCGCCGTGCCGCCCGGGGCGAGCTGGCCGCTACCGCTGTACGAGCTCGCCCTGATGACCGCGGCGCACGTCCGCGAGCGCGGCCTCCGCAAGGTCGAGCTGCGCCTCGTTACGCCGGAGTCCGCGCCGCTCGAGCTGTTCGGCGCCAAGGCCTCGGCCGCCGTGGCCCGCCTGCTCGAGGAACGTGGGGTGGAACTGCTGACCGGCCACTACCCGGTCGGGGTGGTCGAAGGCGTGCTCAGGCTCGTCCCGGACGACGGCGGACGGGTTCCGGCCGAGCGAGTGGTCTCGCTTCCCCGGCTCCTCGGCCCGCGTATTCCCGGACTTCCTCGCGACGCCGACGGGTTCATCCTGGTGGACCTGCACTGCGCCGTTCAGGGCGAGGACGCGATCTATGCCGCCGGCGATGCCACGACCTTTCCGGTCAAGCAGGGCGGCATCGCAAGCCAGATGGCCGACGCGGCAGTCGAGGCGATTGCTGCGAGCCTCGGCGCGCCGGTCCGCCCGCAGCCATTCGACCCGGTGCTGCGCGGCCTGCTCCTCACCGGGGACGCGCCGCGCTATATGCGCGCCGAGGTGGGCGGAGGGCATGGCGAGGACTGGTCGATCTCCGAGCACGCTCTCTGGTGGCCGCCGACGAAGATCGCCGGCCGATACCTGTCTCCGTACCTCGCGCTCCATGCTCGCGATGCTCCGGCCAGAGGCATTCGCATCGATCTCCCGCTCGGCTCTAGCGGATCTGGCGTCATCCGCCGCCGCGGAGTCATCGCTCCGGCGGCAAGCGGCCGGCTCCCCACTTATCCGTAGGCGAGGGGAGCCGACCCGGTGAGCGGATATCGAGTGGCCGTGTGTGGGGGCGGAATCGCCGCCGCGGAAGGGGTCCTGCGTCTCCGCCGGCTCGCGCCGGAGCGAGTCGAAATCACGCTCGTAGCCCCCAATGACCAGCTCGCCTATCGCCCGCTGGCGGTCAAGGAGCCGTTCGCCTCGGGCGACGTCCGCCGCTATCCGCTCCGCAGGCTGGTCGACGAGGTGGGCGCCGAGTGGGTGAGGGACGCCCTCGAACGCGTGGATCTCGACGGACAGCTCGTCCACACCGATGGGGGCCAGAGAATCGAGTGGGACGCGCTCCTGATTGCCGTGGGCGGGCGGGGCAAGCCGGGGTTCCCCCATGCGAAGTCCTTCAGCGATCTCGCCGCCGGCTTGGGCGGACTCGTCCGCGACGTCGAGGACGGCTACACGAAGAGCATCGCCTTTCTCGTCCCGCCCGGGCCCGCGTGGCCGTTGCCACTCTACGAGCTCGCGCTGATGATGCGCGAGCGCGCCTTCAGCATGGGAATGGACGACCTCGAACTGTCGCTCGTCACGCCCGAGGTTGCACCCCTGGCCGCCTTCGGGGGCGACGCGTCCGAGGCGGTTGGCCGGTTGCTCGCTGAAGCCCGGGTGGCCGCCTACTGCGGCGCCGTCGCCGAGGTTCCGGAGGCCCGTCGAGTGCTCGTGCAGCCGCAGGGCCTCGAACTGCAGGCGAGCCGCATCGTCACCCTGCCGGCCATTGCCGGTCCCGCGATTCGCGGCCTCGCGGCCGGCTCGACGGACGGCTTCGTCGGCATCGACAGCACCTGCGCAGTCCCCGGGACGATGGGGCGAGTGTTCGCGGCCGGGGACGCGGTGGCGTTCCCGATCAAGCACGGCGGGCTCGGGTGCCAACAGGCGGACACCGCGGCGGCCAACATCGCGAGGGGCGCGGGTGCGGACGTCAAGCCCGCCATCTTCACTCCCGTGATCCGCGGCATGCTGCTGACTGGAAAAGAGCCGCTCTACCTGAGCGCGCGTGTCGTGGGCCCCCGCGGCTTCCACTCCGAAGTCCACGAACGGCCGCCCTGGCCCGCGAACGAGAAGATCGTGGCCGAGGAGCTCGGTCCCTTTATCGCGCGGCTGGACGCCGAGGGCTAGGGCCCCCGACCGCATCGGCCGTCGTTGCGGGGATGCGCGCGCGGACCCGGGTACCCTCGCCGGGCCGGGATTCGATCTGAAGTCTTCCTCCGATCAGCGAGACGCGCTCTCGCATCCCAACGAGGCCGAAGCCTCCGTGACGGGCCGGGTTGAACCCAGGCTGGGGCTCGAAGCCCACCCCGTCATCGCGCACCTCGACCTCGATCTCGTCGGTGTCCTTCACGAGCCGCACCGCGACGCGACTTGCGCCTGAGTGCTTGACCGCGTTGTTCACCGACTCTTGGACGATGCGGTAGATCGTGCTTTCGACCTGGGGCGTCTGGCGGCCCTCGCCCAGATGCGCGTCCAGCTCCACCTCTAACCCAGTGAGCGTTCTGGTCCGCTCGACCAGCGACTCCACCGCCGGCTGCACGCCCAGCTCGTCGAGAGCGGCAGGGCGCAACTCGGTGATCAGGCTCTGCAGGTTCTTGGTCGTGATGTCCACCTGCTCGACCGCGGTTCGAGCGGACTTCCGGAGCCGCTCGGTGTTGCCGCTCTGTAGCCCCGTCTCGAGAATCACTCCCAGCGCGCCGAGGTCCTGGAGGGTGTCGTCGTGCAGTTCGCGAGCCCAGCGCCGGCGCTCCTGCTCTGCCGACTCGATGCTGTCTCGGAGTCGCTCAGCCTCGACGGTCTGCGCAGTGGCCACGGCAGTGGCCGCGCTTGCGGCAAAGGCAAGCGCCAGCCGCTCGTCCTCCTCGGTGAACTCGGGGCCTTCCAGTATCCGATCCGCCGCTAGGAGCACGCCGACGGCTCGTCCTCGAAACACGAGCGGTACGCAAAGCGCCGTCTCTGCCTCGAGCCCGAGCTCGGCGAGCCCCGCCGTACGCCTGCGACCCGTGGGCTCCGAGATCCGCTCGGCGCGCATCGACAGCAGCACCTCTCCGGGAAGCGAGCTTGCGGAGGGCAGACGGCCCCCCTCGGCGCCGCGTGGCAGCTCGCCCGCGAACGCCTTCACGACGAGCTCGTCGGCCTCGGCGATCATGATGAGCGCCCAGCGCGCCTCGACCAGCGCGCGGCCGCGTTTCACGATCAGGCCCAGAACGCTGTCGAGGTCGGTCTCGCCGCCGAGAGCCCGGGCGATCTGCGTCGTCGCCTCGAGGCCCCGAACGGCGTGCTCCAGCTCCTCGCGCCGGCGCTCGACGTCCTGGTAGAGCCGGGCGTTTGTGATCGCGATCGCGGCCCAGTCCGCGAGGGTCACGGCCGACTGCTCGTCGAGCTCGTCGAAATCGCCGTCTTCCTTCTCGGTCAAGTAGAGATTGCCCCACGCCTCGCCACGGATAAGGATCGGCACGCCCAGGAAGGACCGCATCGGCGGATGCCCGGGCGGGAAGCCATACGAGCGCGGGTGGTCTCCGACGTCCGACAGCCGTAGGGGCCGCGGGTTGCGGATCAGCTCACCAAGCACGCCACGTCCACGGGGCAGCGGTCCGATTGCACGCCGGGTCGCGGCATCGATCCCCAGATACAGGAAGCGCTCCAGCGCCTCCTTCCGTTCGTCGAGGACGCCGAGTGCCGCGAAGCGCGCTCCCGTCAACTCCCTCGCGACCCCGAGCACATGCTGGAGTACCGTCTCGAGGTCGAGCTCCGAAACGAGTGCCCGGCCGACTTCCAAGAGGCGTTCGAGCTCACGAGATCCCAGTCTCTCCTCGCCCACGAGCCGAGCGTATCCACTGGGGCCGGCCTCGCGCGCACGACCGGGCACCTTCGCCATGTCACGCCTCCGCCGCGCGAACGATTCGCTCGAACAAGGCCAGGTATTGCGCGAGATGGCGCGGCCCGAGGAACTCCTGACGGACGCGCGCTCGGCCCTCCGCTCCCATCCGCCGCGCAGTGTCGGGGTTCTGGAGGAGCTGTACGACTCTCTCGCCGAACCCCTCCGGATCGACCGGATCCACCAGGAGGCCGCTCACTCCGTCGACGATCTGGTCGTGGATCCCTCCCACCCGGCTCGCGACGACGGGGCGACCTTTCCACATCCCCTCGGCGACGGTGAGCCCGAAACCTTCGGCGAGGCTCTTCTGCACGACTACGTCAGCGTGACGCTGGAGGGCGTTGACCATCGCTGCGTTCTCCTCGGAGTCGACCATCGGAAGCCGCGCGAGATGCACGCGCGAGCGGGCCTCGGGAGCTAGGGCCTCCCGGCAGGCGATTGATTCGCGCAGCACCTCGGCGCCCTCGGGATCGTCGGCCACGGCAAGGACATCCGGGCCTGCTAGGACGAGGTGCGCGAGCGTGTGTGGCGCGATGTGAGCGGCGAAGGCGTCCATGACGCCGACTGGGTCCTTTAGGCGGTCCCAACGGGAGACCTGGACCACGGACGGGGCGGATTCCGGGAGCGGGACATCCTCGACCAGCGCAGCCCGCCGGTCCACCCGGCCCGGGGTCCCGTCCAAGCGCTCGAATGAGGTGTCGACTGCTTGACCGTCCTGGACAAGACCGGCCGTGCGAAGGATCGCTCGCACGACCTCCTCCCGCAGGTCCTGGTTCTTTGGCGAGAAGGCGTCGATCGAGGGCTGGACGATCACAATCCGCTCTCGGTCGAGGTCGTCCCAGGCGAATGCCCGCCGCGAGAAGACCACCGCCTCGGCCGTGGCCACGTAGGGCAGGAGGAAGCGCCAGGCGGAGCGGGCTAGCCCGTTCGGAGTGTCCAGGCCGACGTGGCAGCGCCAGACGACGTGTGCGCCTGCGGCGCTGAGCGGCGCGCCCAGCCCGGCGGTCTGCGGGTCGTGCAGGAGTACGAGATCGCCGGGACGGACGAGATGACGCAGCTGCTCCGCGTTCCCCTCGAGCGTCTGTTCATAGACCGCTCGCTCATCGTCGTCGAGCGGGCCCCCGTCTCCGGCGGCGCCGTGGAGGCGGTTGTGGATTCGCTTCGTCACGCGAAAGAACTCGTCGTTGCCCTCGATCACGACCCAGCGTGCGTCGACCCCGCCGCCGCGGGCATAAGCGATGAGGGAACGAAGCATCTCCGCCACTCCCCCGCCACTGGCGGTCGAGTTCACGTTCCAGACGACGCGTCCCCGGAACGCCTTTCGGCCCTCGACGACGATTCGGTCGAGCTCGGCCGACTGCTCGCCGGATACGACCGCTTTGAAGCGCTCGGGTGGAAGGGCGCCTACGGGAACGTGCAGAAGCGCCATCTGAGAGCCGATTGTCGTGGAGTCCGTGGTTTTCCGCGCGCGGATGCGGCAGAGGGCGGATGTGCTCGGTCGCAGCCTGTACGACGCTGGTGAGGTTCAAGCGCAAAGGCACTTCCGGAGGGACCATGGCGTCCACGCAACACTCGATCGGCAAGGGACAAGCCCCGTCGGCGGCCTTCCTCCCGGCCACGGCAGGAACGCGAGCGCAGGCGGCCGTCGACACGGCCGCGTACTGGCTCACCATGGGCGGCATTTACGTGGTGTTCGCGTCGCTCTGGTACTACGCGTTCAAGGAGAAGCTGTTCGATGACAACGGCACGGCGCCGCCGCCGATCGCCAAGCAGTTCCACGGCACCGTCATCGACTCGTTCCCCGGGATAGACGCTTCTTGGACGATCCTGGGCATTCTGGAGCTGATCGCGCTGGCGCTGTTCGTGGCGAGCGTCGTTCGACTCGAGTTCATGACCCGGCGGCCGAAGCCGTTCCTGCTGGCGGGGATGGGCATGTCGATCCTGACCTTCGCGGTGATGCTGTTCGGTCAGAACCTGACGAAGCAGTTCGACTCGGTGGCCCAGCTGTTCGCGTACGCGGCGGGAACCGGGGTCCTGATGCTGCTCGTGCAAAGGATGTCGATGGACGCCGACAACCGGCGGCCCGAGAGCTGAGGGGCGAGTCGTGCTCGGCGCGATCGGGTCACCGGCCTTCGCTCCGCCCGCCTCCCTTCACGAGCGGGAGGTGCGGGAGATCATGACACCGGGTGTGGTGACCATCGTGGAGGACGCCTCCGTCCGCCAAGCGCGCCGCGCGATGCTCGCCCACCGGGTGCACGGCGTACTCGTAGTGGGCCGCTCCGAGGGGAAGCCGCTCGGCTGGGTAACTGCCAGGGGTCTGCTCGGCTGGGTCGGCCGGGATGAGAGCATCGCCGCCGCGCGCGAAGCCATCACGGAATCGCCGAGCAGCATCGGGCCAAGCGTGCGCGTGTCCGACGCCGTTCGCGAGCTCTCGCAGCCGGGCGTGTCACGCCTTCTCGTGCAGCGCCGCCCGGACGTCCTACCCGAAGGTGTCGTGTCGGAGGTCGACCTGCTCAAGCTCGGAGACGGCTAAACCCGGTGTTGGAGCGCATCCTTATCGGGTGGGACGGGAGCGGTGGCGCCGAGGACGCCCTGGCCCTCGCCGACGTGCTCTCGCCTTCCGGGCGCAGCCTCGTGCTCGCCCGCGTCTTTCCAAGGCGGGTCCAGGTGCCGCGCGAGCGACGCGAGGATGTGTTCCGCAGGGCCGCGGCCGTGGGCGCGGCTGGGGAGGCTGTGGCTCGCGACTCCAGGGTCGATGGGTTGGTCGAGCTTGCCACCGAGCTGCGTTCCGATCTCGTGGTCGTTGGCTCGTCGCACCCGGGACGGGCCGGCCGGCTTGTCGCCGGGAACGTCGGCATCGGGCTCATGCGCAGTTGCCGTTGTGCGGTCGCCATCGCGCCGTCCGCCTTTCGCCGCCGCTACGCGGCCAGCCCGCGCGTCATCGGCGTCGGGTGGGACGGATCGGAAGGGGCGCGCGCCGCGCTCGCCGGCGCTGCGGACGTAGGGCTCGCCCTGCGGGCCGAACTGCGGCTCGTGGGCGTCGTCGACACCGAGCACCTGGCCGCGAGAGCTCGGATCACGCGCGCCCCCGGCGCCGGCGAGACGATCCGCTGCCGACGCGAGCAGCTCGCGCACGAGCTCGACGAAGCGCTTGCCGAGCTCCCGTCCTCGGCTGTAGCCACGGCCACGGTTGTCAGCGGGGATCCCCGCACAGGTGCTGGCTGCCAGATCGACGGCGGGGTTCGACCTCCTGACAGTAGGCTCTCACCGCCGCGGCGGGGTGGCCCGCGCCGTGCTCGGGTCGGTAACGGCTGCCTTGGCGCGTTCGGTCGTCTGCCCGCTGATCGTCTACCGAGGCAGGGTCGGGAAACGGACTGGCACGGGCGCGCCGGTGGCCGACGCGGCGCAGGAGCGCGCCGCGTGAGGAGGTTGCGGGATCAATCGGCTTGAGCCTCGCCCACGAGGACCGCCTCCACCTCGCGGGCGATCTGCAGATCCTCCCGAGCGCTCACCACGAGCGCTCGCACACGCGAGCTCTCAGCCGAGATCACGGCGTCCCCCTTAGCGACGCGGTTGGCCGCATCGTCCAGAGTGAGTCCCAGGAACCCGAGCCCCGCCGCCGCCTCCGCCCGCAAGCGTGCAGAGTTCTCGCCGACACCTGCCGTGAACGCGATGGCGTCCACCCCGTCCATCGACGCGGCCATGGCCGCGATCCCGGCGCGCAGCCGGTGGACGTAGACGTCGAGGGCCAGCGCCGCGCGGTCGTCTCCCGCATCCGCGGCCGCGATCACCTCGCGCATGTCCCCCGAGCTCCCGGACAGCCCAAGCAGGCCGGCGTCGTGATTCAGCGCGCGCTCCGCCTCGGTGGCATCGATGCCGCCGTGCCGCTGCACCCAGAGCAGCAGGCCCGGATCCACTGACCCGGAGCGCGTCGCCATCACGAGCCCCTCGAGCGGACTGAAGCCCATCGTCGTGTCCACGGAGCGCCCCCCGGCGATCGCGGCCAGCGAAGCGCCCGCCCCGAGGTGACAGCTCACGAGCCGCGGCAACGGCTCCCCGACGAGCTGCGGCGCCCTCAGCGCCACCCAGGCATGCGAGAGTCCCTGGAAGCCGTAGCGCCGGAGCGACCAGCGCTCCGTCCATGCGGCCGGGAGGGCATAGGTCGCGGCCGGCCGCTCCAGCGTGGAGTGGAAGCCGGTGTCGAAGCAGGCCACCGCCGGGAGCTCCGATCGCAGCCCGCTGAGCGCCTCGATGGCCTTGAGCGCCGGCGGATTGTGGAGCGGGGCGAGATCCGTCTCGGCCAGCAGCTCACCCATCATGGCCTCGGTGATGCGAGCGGGCGATCGGAAGCTCTCACCGCCGTGCACCACGCGGTGGCCGGTGGCGTCGAGCTCGCCGGCGTCGTCCAGGGCCTCGTCCAGGGCGGCCGTGAGCGCCTCGCCCTCCAGAGCCGGGTGGTGGCGCTCGAGCGCGAGCGTGCTCCCGCCCTCGACGACCGCGAGCTTGAGGCTGCTCGAGCCGGCGTTTACTACCAGGACTCTCAGCCCGGCCACGTCCAGTCGCGGACGTCGGGCATGTCGTCGCCCGTGTCGCGCGTGTACTGGCGGTGGCGGATGCGTTCGTCGCCCATCCGCTGGCGCAGGTCGGCGGCGGCCGGGAGCAGGCCCGGCACGCGGTCGATCACGTCCATGACGAGATGGAAGCGGTCGAGGTCGTTGAGCATCACCATGTCGAAGGGCGTGGTGGTGGTGCCCTCCTCCTTGTAGCCCCGCACGTGCAGGCCGCCGTGGTTCGTTCGCCGGTAGGTCAAACGGTGGATTAGCGAGGGGTAGCCGTGGTAGGCGAAGATCACCGGCCGGTCCTTCGTGAACAGGGCGTCGAACTCGGCGTCGGGCATCCCGTGCGGATGCTGCGACGGAGGCTGGAGGCGCATCAGATCTACGACGTTCACCACCCGGGCCTTGACTTCCGGCAGGTGCTCGCGCAGCAGCGCGGCTGCGGCCAGCGTCTCGAGCGTGGGGACGTCGCCCGCACAGGCCAACACCACGTCGGGCTCCTCACCCCGGTCGTTCGATGCCCACGCCCACTCGCCGATGCCGCGCGTGCAGTGAGCAACCGCGTCCTCGACCGAGAGATAGTCGAGCGCGGGCTGCTTGCCGGCGACGATCACATTCACGTAGTTCCGGCTCCTCAGGCAGTGGTCGGCCACCGAGAGCAGGCAGTTGGCGTCCGGGGGCAGGTACACGCGGATCACCTCCGCCTTCTTGTTCACCACGTGGTCGATGAAGCCCGGGTCCTGATGCGAGAACCCGTTGTGGTCCTGGCGCCAGACGTGCGAGCTCAGCAGGTAGTTGAGCGAGGCCACCGGCCGTCGCCACGGGATGTCGCGCGTGACCTTCAGCCACTTCGCATGCTGGTTGAACATCGAATCGACGATGTGGATGAAGGCCTCGTAGCAGTTGAAGAGGCCGTGGCGGCCGGTGAGGAGATATCCCTCGAGCCAGCCCTGACAGAGGTGCTCCGAGAGCACCTCCATCACCCGACCTTCGTGCGACAGGTGGTCGTCGTCCGGATCCAGCTCGCCGGTGAAGGCCCGGTCCGTGGCCTCGAAGACCGCGCCCAGTCGGTTCGAAGCCGTCTCGTCCGGCCCGAACAGGCGGAAGGTGCGCGGGTTCATTCGGATGACGTCGCGCAGGTACGCCCCGAGCACGCGCGTGGCCTCGCTGAATCGCTCACCCGGCGCCGCGACCGGTACGGCGTAGTCGCGGAAGTCGGGGAGCTCGAGATCGCGCAGGAGCATGCCGCCGTTCGCATGCGGGTTCGCTCCCATCCGCCGCTGCCTTGGGGGCGCCAGCTCGAGGATCCAGTCGCGCACGGCACCCTGGTCGTCGAACAGCTCCTCGGGGCGGTAGCTGCGCATCCACTCCTCGAGCTGCGCGAGGTGCTCGGGGCGCCCGCGAACGTCGGCCAGCGGGACCTGGTGCGACCGGAAGCTGCCCTCTGTGCGCTTCCCGTCCACCTCCCTCGGCCCTGTCCAGCCCTTCGGCGTGATGAGGACGATCGCCGGCCAGCGCGGCCGCGACAGGCTGCCGTCCTGGCGGGCCTGATCCTGGATCGAGCGGACCTCCGAGACGATCTCGTCGAGAGTGGCGGCCATCCGCTGGTGCATCGCCTCCGGGTCGTCTCCCTCCACGAAGCGCGGCGCGTAGCCATAGCCGTCGAGGAGCGCACGCAGCTCGTCACGCGGGATGCGGGCGAGCACCGTGGGGCTGGCGATCTTGTAGCCGTTCAGGTGCAGGACCGGCAGGACCACGCCGTCGCGGACCGGGTCGAGGAACTTGTTCGCGTGCCAGCTCGCGGCAAGTGGGCCAGTCTCCGCCTCGCCGTCGCCGATCACGCAGCATACGAGCAGGTCGGGGTTGTCGAGGGCCGCGCCATAGGCGTGGACCAGCGAGTAGCCGAGCTCGCCGCCCTCGTTGATCGAGCCAGGCACCTCGGGCGCCACGTGGCTCGGGACGCCGCCCGGGAAGGAGAAGCGCCTGAAGAGGTGCCTCATGCCCTCGGCGTCCCGATCGATCGGATACAGCTCCGAGTAGGTCCCCTCGAGGAAGGTGCTGGCGACCAGGGCGGGCCCGCCATGGCCGGGCCCGGTGATGAAGATCGCGTCCAGGTCGTGGTCGCGGATCGCCCGGGTCATGTGCGCGTAGAGGAAGTTCAGCCCGGGGGTGGTGCCCCAGTGGCCGAGCAGGCGCGGCTTCGTGTGCTCGGGTCTGAGGGGCTCGCGTAGCAACGGGTTCTCGAGCAGGTAGATCTGGCCCACCGACAGGTAGTTGGCGGCTCGCCACCATCCGTCGACACGGCGGAGATCGTCCGGGCTGAGCGCTGATTCAGCTGCCGTCACAAGCCGGTCGTATCACAGGCGCGGCGCCGGCTGCCGCCGCAGGTCGCGCAGCAGCCAGCGCGCCTCGGCTGCGCCGCAAGCGAGGAGCCCGCCTAGGAGCGCGACCGACGGCGCGGCGTGGTTCCGAACGAGCGCAACGACTCCCACAAGGCAGGCAAGCGTGACGAGCATCAGGGCGATCACGCGATGGAACCGCCCGGCCTCCGAATGGGGCCATGGGTCCAGCGGGCGGACGACCTCCCTCCCATCGCTTGAGTCCGTGCAGCGATGCTTCGCGGGACACGCGTTGCAGACATGCGCCCGTGCCCGGTAGCGCACGAGACGCCGCTCCTGGTCGAACTCGTGCGGCCAGAGGTGCTCGCCCTCCGGGCAGATCCACGCGTCGAGTACGCGGTGGTACGTGAACCCCGCGGTGCGGAAGCGCAGCGCACGCCGGTGGGTGTGGGACGACAGCCATTCGAGGAGCAGCGCCGCGACCAGGAGCGCGGCGCCGTAACTCGCGGCGAGGAGCGCCTCCGCTGTCACGTCACCCTCGCTGCGGAGGCTTCCTCGGCGCTAACCGCCTCGAGGCCCACGGGCGCATCGACCTCCGTGAAGAGGATGTCCTCGGGCTCCTCGAGGGTCACTCGCTTGACGGTGTGCCGAATCCCCACCCAGGCGATATAGAGCACGGGCAGGGCGCCTCCCACTATGAGGACGAGGTCGCCCGGCAGGCGGAGCCACTCGATCAGCGCGTTCGTGTCCCCCGTCAGGAAGTTGAGGTCGCGGGCCTCCCAGTAGCCGTCCCCCACCGACTTGTAGAGCTGCGCGATGCCGAGCGGAAGAAGGGTCGCAAAGCACATCCAGGCCAGGCCGATGTTCGCCGACCAAAAGCTGACCCGCGCCCACCTCTCGGGCCAGCGCTCCGCCGGGATCAGGTAGCGCAGACAGAACATCGCGAGGCCCAGCGCGAGCATCCCGTACACCCCCATCATGGCCGCGTGGCCGTGGTTGGCCGTCAGCGCCGTGCCGATCTCGTAGTAGGAGACGACGGGGAGGTTGATCAGGAAGCCGAAGATGCCGGCGCCGAGGAAGTTCCAGAAGCCGACCGCCACGAGGAACATGACGGCCCAGCGATGCGGGAAGGGGGTGTGGGACTTCGACTCCTGGGCGGCGCCGAGCTGCAGGAACGACCACGCCTCGACGGTCAGAAAGGTGAGCGGGATCACCTCGGCGGCGCTGAAGAAGGCACCGAGCGCCATGTGCTCGGCTGGCTCGCCGGAGAAGTAGACGTGGTGCATCGTGCCGATCACCCCGCCGGCCGAGTAGAGGATGATGTCGAGGAAGACCACGGCCAGCGCCACCCGCTCCCGCACCACCCCGAGCAGCACGAACATGTAGGCCACCATCACGGTGGTGAACAGCTCGAGAAAGTCCTCCACCCAGAGGTGGACGACCCAGAAGCGCCAGAACTCGTTGACCGTGAAGTGCTGTCCCGTCTGCGCGATCAAGCCCACGGCATAGAAGGCGGGGATCGCCAGCGCCGCCAGGAAGAAGAGCCAGGGCATGTTCGCGACGCGCTCCCGGCTCAGCCGCCCACGCAGCACCCGCCAGAGCATGAATGCCCAGCCGAAGAGTCCGATCGAGAGCAGGACCTGCCACAGCCGCGCCAGGTCCAGGTACTCGAAGCCCTGGACGCCGAACCAGTTCGTGGCCGCGTCGCCGAGCACGCCGTGGATTCCGAGGTACGAACCGATCAGCGTGCCGAACACGACCACCGCGAGGGCGCCCAGCAGGAGGAAAGCGAGCCTGCCCTGGCCGCGCGGCTCGCGCCGGGCGATCATCGGCGCGATGAAGATCCCGGCCGCTACGAACGAGGTGGCCACCCAGAAGATCGCGAGCTGCACGTGCCAGGTGCGCATGAGGTTGAAGGGGAACGCCTGCGCCAAGTCGATGCCGAAGAAGTCGCCAAGCTCGGCGCGATAGTGCTGGGAGGCTGCCCCGACCAGTGTCTGGATCACG
This sequence comes from Actinomycetota bacterium, assembly GCA_046728795.1. Taxonomy (GTDB): domain Bacteria; phylum Actinomycetota; class Thermoleophilia; order Solirubrobacterales; family Thermoleophilaceae; genus JBKPFJ01. The sequence goes on from JBKPFJ010000103.1 coordinate 17,311, forward strand.
AACAGCGCCGCCATCACGAAGAAGAACCACGCGCACGCCCGCTGCGCCGGGGTGAGGGCGACGTCCCCGGGGGTGCGGAAGCTGAGCCTCGCCTGCTCCCGACCGTGCCAGCCGAGGAAGTTCCAGCGCCCGAAGGCGGCGAACAGCAGCCCAATCCCCCCGAGCAGGGCGATCAGCGACAGCACGGACCAGACGATCACGTTAGCCGTCGGCGTGTTGTCCACTCGCGGCTCCGACGGCCAGTTGTTCGTATAGGAGTAGTTGTGGCCCGGCCGCTCGGCGGCCGCTGCCCAGGCGGTCCAGCCGAAGAAAGCCGTGAGCGCCCGGAGGTCGCGGGGGTCGGTTATCGCGTCGGGGCGTAGTCCGTTGTCCGTCGTGGGATCGGAGAAGAAGCGGGAGTAGTGCCGCACGAGGAGGCGATGCGCGGCGGCCTGCGGCCCCGTGAGGCGGAGGTCGTGCGTACGCGAGGAGTAGCGGTTCGCGCGGAAGTCACGGATCGTACGGCGGCCCGCGCTGTCCGATCGGACGCCGCCGTACCGGCTGCGGACGAAGTTCGCGGATCGGCGGAGGTAGTCGGCCGTGTAGTCGGGACCCAGGTATGCACCGTGGCCGAAGACGGAGCCGTACTCCATCAGGCCGTTGTTCAGGAAGACCTCCTGGCCGCGCTCGACGTCTCGCGCCGTGTAGAGCACTCGCCCCGCGGGGTCCACCACCCGTTCGGGGATTGGAGGCTTAGCCTGGTAGGTGCGGTAGGCGAGCAGGCCGAGGACGAAGAACCCGAACAGCACCACGAGGATGACCACCTGTACCCACGTCCTCGAGACGAGCAGGCCTCGGTGGCCGACGGCCATGGGCTCCCCCTTCGGTAGCTCCGACAAGCCGCAGCAATATAGGTGTACCCCAGCCGCGCGGCCCTCCCCGGCGCGGAAATTACGTAATTCGCCGCACATCGCGGCGGGAGGCTCCGGACGCCGCGAGGCCGGGAGGCCCATACGCTCGTGCCATGCGGCCAACCGTCCTCGTCGCCGGCGGAAGCGGCATGGTCGCCGAGCTCGCCGACGCTCAGCCGTTCGAGATCGTTGGGCGCGTACGCACCGTCGGCGAGGCCCGCGAGGTCATGCGCGGCGTTCGCCCCAGCGTCCTGGTGCTCGATCCGGATCTGGCCGAGCACGAGGGCCTCTGCTCGCTCCCCGCCCTGAGGCGCTCGTCTCCCGAGACTGCGATCGTGTTGCCGCCCGCGGGCACACCCGGACCACGCCTGGTGAGGGCGGTGCGACTCGCGGCCGGCGAGTCCGGGCGGCGTCGTCGGCGCGACGGCCTCACCGCTCGCGAAAGCGAAGTCGTGCGTCTGGTTGCCCTGGGCCACTCCAACCGGGAGGTGGCCGAGCGGCTCGTCCTCAGCGTCCGGACGGTCGAGACGCACCGCGCCCGCGTGCAACGACGCCTGGGCCTCAAGAGCCGAGCTCAGCTGGTGCGATGGGCGCTCGACGCCGGCCTGCTGTCGCCCTGAGCACGCGCAGGCGGCCGGTCCCGGCTCCGAGACGCTGAAGACCGCGCTCATCCGGTGGCCGCTGGGGGTTGCGCTCGCGGCCGTCTGCCTCCGCTACGCGTACAGCATGTTCTTCCGCACCGGGCCGAAGCCGCAGATCGGCACGGAGTAGTCCCAGGGAGCATCTCGCGCCTCACCCCCGCGCGCATACGTAGTTGCCCGCAGCGCAGATCCCCAGCCACCACGGTTTGCAGCCGCGGCCCCGGGGGGTGAAATAGGGCTATGACAGCGGCCCAGGAGACAGCCAATCAGCTCGCCCGATGTGGCGCGCTTCACACGCAGATCGTGAGGAGCAGGCTCGCGCTGCGGCGCGAGTGCGCCCGCCAGGAGCGGGTGCTGCGGCGCGAGCGGCCCGACCTCGGGCTCCCCCGCCAGCGGCCTCGTCGGGTTCCGCGTCCCTAGCGATCCCGCCCAAGGGCGGGAGTGCCCGGCGCTGCGGTTCAGAACGAAGTCCCGGTGACGCGCTTGGCCATCGTCTGGCGCAGCGACCTGGCGAGCGCCGGCATGCGGCGCTCGAGCTGCCTGAACTCTCGCGAGAAGAGACCGACCGCGCGCAGCGGTGACGTAGCGACGACGGAGGCGGTACGCGTGCCCGTCGCGAGCAGCCCGATCTCCCCGAAGACGTCGCCCGCGATCAGCGTGCGGATGAGCTCGCCGTCCTTGCGAACCTCGGCCTCGCCCGACTCGATCACGAACAGCTCGTAGGCGTTGCCGCCTTGGGTGGCGAGCGGGGCGCCCGGGTCGACCACCACCTCGCGCAGGCAAGCGGCCACCTCCGCACGGTCCCCATCGCTGAGGTCGGCGAACGGCGGGAGTTGATCGAGTCGAGCCGGGTCCACGAGGATCATCGTCGCCCCCTGGCGGCGAGGCGCGGGTGAAGAGGATGTGAACGCCGGTCGGGCATTCCGTAGCCTGGCGCCGTGGCCGACTACTACCTGGTCAGGCTCGCCCGGGGTCCGGATTGGGATCACGCGCGGCCGCGGCGAGAGCAGGACGGGTGGGACGAGCACGCCGCCTTCATGGACGCGCTCGTGGAGGAGGGCTTCGTCTTCCTCGGCGGACCCGTGGGTGACGTGGACGGCGAGCACACCCTGCACGTGGTCGACGCCGAGAGCGAGGCGGCGATCCGCAGCCGCCTGGCTGACGACCCTTGGGCCGGCGACATGCTGACGATCGAGAGCGTCGAGCCTTGGTGGGTGTGGCTCCGCGCCACGGCCGGTTGATCCGGCCCGGGACGGCTCGGCGAGACGCCCCGCTCCGCCGCCGCCTGCAAGAAACCGCCCGCAACGAACCTGGCAAACCGCCCGGCCGACCTCTATAGTGCCCGGCGCATTACCGCCGAGTCCTTCGTCAGGCGAGACGGAGGAACGGGGGACCCAGTGGCCGGCAGCGGCCCGGGGCGAACGCCGCGTGATCGCGGCGAAGCGCAACACCAGCGCGAGCCCGACAGCTAACCCCGCAGGCAACAGCCGCCATGACGATCCGTGCCAGGACATTCCTGACGCCCGTCGTTGCCGCGCTCGCGGTCGCGGCCGGCGCGCCCGCCGCCGCGGACGCGGCCACCTACGGGTCCCGCACGCTCCGGCAGGGCACGCACGGCAGCGACGTCAAGCGGCTTCAGCGCTTCCTCACCAGGGCCGGGCACAGGGCAGTGGCCGACGGGGAGTTCGGCCCTCGCACCCTCCGGGCGCTCCGGGCCACCGAGCGGGAGCTCGAGCTACAGGCCGACGGGGTCGCCACCCGCCGCGAGCAGCGCGTCATTCGGCGTGCCGTCGTCAGTCCGGGCACCGGCGGCGCCGCGTATGTCCCGCCGCCGCCCACCCGCAGGGTCACCTCGGGCCCGTCGGGCCGGGTCGACTCCGAGGGCTACGCCATCCCGCCCGCCTCGGCGCCCCAGACCGTGAAGGCCGTCGTGGCCGCCGGCAACCGGATCGCCAAGACGCCGTACAAGTGGGGAGGCGGCCACGGCCAGTGGAACGACACCGGCTACGACTGCTCCGGGTCCGTGTCCTATGCCCTGCACGGGGGCGGTCTGCTGAGCAGCCCGCTGGTTTCCGGCGACTTCGCGCGCTGGGGATCAAGCGGCCGGGGCCGCTGGATCACGATCTACGCCAACAGCAGCCACGTCTACATGGTGGTCGCGGGGATGCGCTTCGACACGAGCGCGCGCTCGCGTACCGGCTCGCGCTGGACGAGCGTCGGCCGCTCGTCGAGCGGCTACGCCGTCACGCACCCCCGGGGCCTCTGACAACGAGTGAGGGGCGCCCGGCGGGCGCTCCTCACGGTCGGGGACGGAGATGACCCGTTTGAGGGCGGATGCTCGCCCTCTAACGGCGCGGGAGCCGCAGGCTCTCGGGCGCCGGTGCCGGGGGGCCGGTCACAAGCACCCGACCTGTGGCGATTTTTGCTCCAGTAAGTTCAACGCGCGCTGCAGGCCGGACCTCCATCCCCGTCTCGACGCCCTGCGTGGTTGGATACGGGATTACTGGCCCGATGCAGCAGCGGCTGGCCTATCTCGACAACCTGAAGATCCTGCTGGTGGTCGGGGTGATTGCGCTCCACACCGCGATCACCTACGGGTTCGACGGGTCCTGGTA
>JBKPFJ010000118.1:0-17787 GCA_046728795.1 Actinomycetota bacterium
GCCGCCCTCGTGGCCCAGGGCCTCGGCAGCGACCACGGCGACTTCGACCTGGCCGCCGCGGACGCGTTTGCGGCGGCCCAGGTCTAGCCGAGCTTGCCGGTCTCGTCCTGGAAGACCTCGATCACGCGCTGCAGCCCGTCACCCAGGACCGCGTCGACGACGCCCTGCGACTCGACGATCAGGTCGGCCCGCTGCACGCGACGCTGGAACTCCTCGTCGATGCGCAGGGCGTTCATCTGCTCGGCGCTGCCCCGCAGGAGGGCGAAGCCATTGAGGTCTCCGCCGTGCGGCGTGAGCAGCACGATCTCGAAGCTCTCGAGCTTGCCGCCGCTCTCGAGCTCGCTCCAGTACTGGAGCGACTCGCCCCATACCTCGAGCGCACGCTGTTCGCGACCGCGCACCACCTGACCCCAACCGATGAACAGACCGGCTTCCGCCATGACCTCTCCCTTCTCCGACGAACGAGTCCGGGGTCAACCTAGTTCGCACCGGGCGTGCGGGCAAGGGGCGGGGCGGGTCACCCCGACCGCGCGCCGCACCTGTCGCTCGGGGCGGAGCGTTAGCGTCTAGGGCGATTGAGCTCCGAAGAGGCGGACGTAAGCAGGCGGACCCTCCTGGCCGCCGAGCGCACCTGGCTAGCTTGGTGGCGCACCGCGGTCGCGGCGGCCGCCGCCTCGGTCGCGGTGGGCGGCCTCATTCCCCGGCTGGGGCACGGCAGCCGCTGGCCGTACGTGGTGCTCGGCGCCGGCTACGCGGTCGTATCGCTGGCGATGTTCCTCGCCGCGGGACGGCGGCAGCGGCAGGTCGAGGCCCAGCTCGCCCGCGGCGGCCACGCAAGCCTCGACCCGAGGTGGGTTGCAGCTCTGACCGCCGCCGGAGTGGTGCTGGCTCTCGGGACGTTCGTGGCCGTGATCGCCGAGCTCTGAGACGAGCCCGGGCAGCGCGCTCGCCGTCCGGCGGAGGAAGGTCCGGCGCGGAGCCCGAGTCCTCATCGTGGCCCCCGCTGCCGCGCCGGACCCAGAACGCGAGTCCGGTCAGTGGGCCGCCCGCGAGGGTCGCGGCGACGGCCTCCCACCCGTGGAGCACGAGCACGCTCGCCGCGAGGAGCGCGAGTCCGAGCCAGCCGGACGCGAACCCCGGCGCGTACCAGGTGACGAGGAATCGCTTCGCCCGGGCCGAACGCGCTATCAGGGCCCCGGTTCCGTATGGGCTGGTCAGCGCCCAGCCCGTGAGCAGTGCGGCGACGAGCATGTATCGACGCTAGGAACGATGAGGGGTCGCCGCCATGGCCCATCCGGCCATAACGCGTTCAAGTCCTTGAACGGACGGAGGGCCCGAGGTTCAGAGTGGAGTCACCCGAAGGCGCCCCTGGCCATCGACGGAAAGGGCCCGGCGGCCGGCGAGCAGCTCGCGCAGCTCCCGCCCGACCAGGTCGTTCCGCCAGCCCCCAGCGACTCGCAGTTCCGCGGCATCACCGCCGCGTCGCGCGGCCGAGACGAAGGCGGCAAGCTCCGCCTGGGTCGCAACCAGCTCGACAGCGATTCCGTTCTCGCTCGAGCGCTGGCGGACGAGCGCCTGGGCGAGGGAGATGAGCGGGGCATCGGCGGCCTCGCGAGCCGGCGGCTCCGGCGGCTTGGGCGGGGGGTCGCGGTGGCGGCCACGCTCGAGCGCTTCGAGCAGACGGTCGCCGCGCCTTCGGATCGTCTGCTGTGGAAGCCCGCGGACGTGCTCAAGGCCGGCGCGGTCGCCGGGACGCCGCCGCGCGAGCTCGACCAAGGCATGGTCCGGCAGCACGAAGCTCGCCGGCCGGTCCACGGAAGCCGCCGTGCGCTCCCGCCAGCCGACGAGCTCTCGGGCCACAGCCCGCCCCTCCGCGTCGAGCCGCCCCACGCGGGGGAGCCGCTCGAACAGGCGGTCAGGGTCGCGCTCGTCCGTGACCCCCTCCAGCAGCCGGCACTCCTCCCGCGCCCAGTCCAGCCGGCCGAGCTCGCGCAGCCGACCCTCGAGTTCCTCGCCGAGGGCCAGGAGGAGGCGGGCATCGTCGCGCGCGTAGTCGAGCTGTGCCTCCGTCAGCGGGCGGTGATCCCACCGCGTGAAACCCTCCGCGCCCTTGAGCCGCACCCCCAGCACCTTCCGGACGAGCGACTCGTAGCCCTCCTGGTTTCCGAAGCCGAGGAACCCCGCCGCGACCTGGGTGTCGAACACGTTCGTCACGTCCACCTCCCAGACGCGGCGGAGGAGCGCCACGTCCTGGCGCCCGGCGTGGACCACGACCTCCACGCCGGGGTCGGCGAGCAGGCGGGCGATCGGCGTGGGATCGAGTGAGTCGAGCGGGTCGAGGACCTCGGTGCGCACGCCGCCGTCCGCCGCCGGATCGGCCACCGCGACCTGGGCAAGGCACAGCATGGCCTGGTAGCGGCGCTCCGACACGAACTCGGTGTCGATCGCCAGGCGCCCGTGTTCGGCCGCCTGGGCTGCGATCGCCGCGCTCACGGGCGCGAATCTACCCGCCGGCGGAGTGGTAGACCGCCGCCATGTCCTCGTCGCCGTGACCCCCTGCGGTGGCCCGCGCATAGGCGCGGCGCGCGGCCCTCTGCACCTCCAGGGGGAGCCCGGCCTCTTCGGCGGCCTCCAGCACGAGCGCGGCGTCCTTGTCGGCCAGCCGCAGGGGAAGCTCGGCGGGAAGCTCCGCTCGAGCATGAGCTTGCCCTTCAGGTGCGCGTAGCCGACGTCGAGGGGTCCGTCCGAGATCGTCTCGAGGAAGGTTGAGGGCTCGAGGCCGAGCGCCTCGGCGAGCGCCAGGGCCTCGGCCAGCGAGGCGGTGATGGCGAGCACCCAGCTGTTCAGCACGAGCTTCAGGCGCGTCCCGGCGCCGACGTCGCCGGCCCGGACCGTCTTCGCCGCCACGGCCTCGAACACGGGGATGCAGCGATCGAGCACGCCCTCAGCCCCGCCGGCGAGCACGATCAGCTCCCCGGACTCGGCTGGCTCCTTCGTGCCGAGCACGGGAGCGTCGGCGAAGGCGACCCCGCGCTCCCCCGCTAGGTCCGCCAGCCGGCGGATGGCCGCGAGCCCCACCGTGCTGGTCTGGATCCAGAGGGCGTCCGGAGCCATCGCCTCGAGCGCGCCACCGCCCGTCATCACCTCCTCGACGGCCTCGCCCGCGGTGAGCATGGTGAGGACCGCCTCAGCGCGCGCCGCGGCTTCGGCGGGCGATTCCGCGACCGCGATCTCGTCCTCGGCGAGCGGCTTCGCCTTCTCGGCCGTCCGGTTCCAGGCGGTGACCTCGAGCCCGGCCGCGGCGAGGTTCCGGGCCATCGGGGCACCCATGATCCCGGTGCCGAGCACCGCGACCGAGCGCACCGGCGCTGGAGCGCTAATCGCCGCTGGCGGGCGTTCCCACCATCGGGGCCGGCGCCGCGGGCACGGGCCGCCGCTCGAAGTACTCGTTCCCCTCCACGCTGATGCGTGGCAGCACACGCCCCAGCCATCTCGGAAGCCACCAGCAGCGCTTGCCGAGCAGCGTCATTACGGCGGGGACGAGTAGGCACCTCACGACGGTGGCGTCGATCGCGATCGCCACCGCGAGGCCGACGCCGAACTGCTTGACGATCGTGTTGCCGCTCAGAACGAAGCTCGAGAAGACGAACACCATGATCAGGGCGGCCGAGGTGATCACGCGCCCGGTCGCGGCCAGGCCGTCGATGACTGCCTTCCTGGTGTCGCCCGACTCGCCGTAGTTCTCCTGGATCTTGCTGAGGAGGAAGACCTCGTAGTCCATCGAGAGGCCGAAGAGGATCGCGAACATCAGGAGCGGCACGTAGCTGGCGATCGGTGTCGGGCCGTCGAGCCCGAGCAGCTTCGCGCCGTGGCCCTCCTGGAACACGAAGGTCACTACGCCGTAGGCGGCGCCCACCGATAGCAGATTGCAGACCGCCGCCTTGAGCGGCAGGAGGAGTGACCGGAAGGCGATCAGCAGCACGATGAAGCTGAGGGCCACGACGATCGCGATCATCGCCGGAAGCTTGTCGCTGATCCGCGAGGCGAGATCGATGTAGCCCGCGGTCTGGCCGCCCACGTAAGCGGTGACGTCGCTGCCCTTCGTCGCCTTCGGGATCACGTCTGAGCGCAGGCGGTTCACGAGGTCCTCTGTGGCGGTGGCCGAAGGCCGCGTGGTGGGCACCGCCGTGAACACGGCCGCCGTCCCCTTGGGATCGACGGTCGCCGGCGAGACGGACTTGACCCCCGGCGTCTTCGAGATCTGATCCTCGAGCTTCGTGAGCCGCGGGTCGGTCGCGGGCGACTCTGCTTGCTTCTTCTGCTTGTCGAGCTTCTTCTGTTGCCCTGAGGTCTGCTTCTTGACCTGCGACTGCGCCTGCGACTGTGCCTGTTGTGGCGGCACGCCCTGCGCCTCGAGCTGCTGCGTCTGGGCCGCGGTCTGCTGCTGCTGCTTCTGGTGGAGCTGCTTCTCCTTCGACGAGATCTGATTGAGGTTCTTCTGGTCGGGCTTGGCCGGCGAGCCGAGCCGCGCGCTCACGAGCAGCGGGCCGTTCGCGCCCGGCCCGAAGCCCTCGTCGATGAGGTCGAAGGCCTGTCGTGCGGTGGTGTTCTTCGGCAGCTCGCCGTTGTCGGAGGAGCCGAGCTCGAGGTTCAGGACGGGGATGGCCAGGATCGCCAGGAAGAGCACGCTGGCGATCACCGAGCGCCAGGGCCGGCTCGCCACTCCGCGGGCCCAGCGGGCCCAGCCGTGCGGCTGGTGATCGTCCGGGTGGGTTCGGCCGAGCTGCACACGCAGCGAGTTGATCCGGGGGCCCAGCGCGCCGAGCAGCGCGGGCAGCAGCGTCGTGGCCGCGACCACCGCCACGACGACCGAGACCGCCGCGCTGTACCCCATCGCCGTCACGAGCGGGATGTCGGCGGCGAGCAGCGAGACGAGTGCGATGACGACCGTGGTCCCGGCGAAGAACACGGCGCCCCCGGACGTGGCGGCGGCCCGGGCGACCGATTCGCGGACCTCTATGCCCTGTCTCAGCTGGAGCTTGTGCCGCGTGACGATGAAGAGCGCGTAGTCGATCCCGACGCCGAGCCCGATCATCGTGGCAAGGGTCGGCGCAACGCTTGGGACCTCGACGGCGTGACCAAGCAGCGTGATGAGTGACAGTGAAACCACGAGGCCGAGCACCGCGGTGACGAGCGGGAGGAACATCGCCGTCGCCGTGCCAAAGGCGAACAGCAGGATGACCACGGCCGCCCCGAGGCCGATCGCCTCGCTGCTCTCCGTGTCGGTCCTCGAGACGGCCTTGCCGAGGTAGCCGCCCGTCGCCACGGTCAACCCCGCGTCGCTGGCAGGAGCCGTGGCGTCGATGATGTCCTCGGCTTCCTCCTTGCTCAGGTCGCTGGGCCCCTCGTCGAGCGTGACCGAGATGTAGCCGATCTTCTTGTCCTTGCTGAGGGCGGACGAACCTTTCTTGCTCAGCGGGCTGATGGCGCCGATCACGTGGGGCGCCTTCTTCAGCGAGTCCACTGTCGAGCCAACGGCGTGCGAGTTCGTGGAGTCGTCGAGCTTGCCCTTGTGGGCCTCGAGGACTACGGGGTTCGTGCCATAGGCCTGCTTCGGCAGCTTCTCCTGCAGGAGGTCCTGGGCGCGCGTCGATCCGGTGCCCGACAGCGTGAGGTTGTCGTTCGTCTGTTCCCCGGCGGAACGCGCGCTGATGACCAAGAGCACGGCCGCCGCGAGCCAGACGGCGATCACGAGCCAGTGGTGCCGAGCGCAGATCCGGCCCACGCGGTACAGCGGGCCAGTCAAGCCTCGACCCTACCCCCGCGTTAGGGGGGCGCGCAAGGTGTGGCTAGAGCTCCGCGTCCCGGTCCCGGGTGACCTCTATACCGCCGGGCTCCTCCTCCGCTGGCGACTCCGGAAGCTCGGGGAGCTCGGAGTCGAGGTTCACCCGGCCGTCCTCGATCTCACCAACGCGCTCAGCGGGCGCGTAGCGCTCAACGCCCGCCTCGGTCTCGAAGCGGAGGCCGTCGAAGATGTCTGCGTCCTGGTCGCCGATCACCTCGGTCACCTCGCCGACCACCTCCCCGGAGCGGTCGGCCACGTCCCAGCCAGGCTCGACCATCAGCCATGAGGTGGGCTCTGCCATGCGAGCCGCGTTACCCGTGACAGGAGGGGTAACAACCATACTTCTGCGCATGCAGCGTCCTGGGACGGCCGCCATGATCGCGGTGCTCGCCTGCGCCGCGGCGGCTGGCGGCCTGCTGACCCTGGAGAGAGAGGAGCCGGCGCCATCGGCCGCCCGCGCAGCGCCGCCCGACCCCACCGCGCGAGCGGCAGTCGCTCCCCGAGCCGCAGCGCACCGTGTCCTGATCGGCCGCTCCCCGCAAGGCCGCGCGATCCGCGCCGTCCGCCTGGGCAGCCCGCATGCAAAGCGGAAACTGCTCGTGGTGGGAGCGATCCACGGCGACGAGCTCGCGGGCACCGCGGTGACGAGGCGGCTGCGGCGCATGCGTCCGCCGCGTGGCTTGGAGCTCTGGCTGGTCGAGGAACTCAATCCCGACGGCGCCGCGGCCGGGACGCGGCAAAACGCTCACGGCGTAGATCTGAACCGAAACTTCCCATATCGCTGGACGGCGCAGGGGAGCCCGTCGAGCACCTACTACTCGGGTCCACGGCCGCTCTCGGAGCCGGAGTCGGCGGCCGCGGCGGCGCTGATCGAGCGTATTCACCCGCGCGTGACCATCTGGTACCACCAGCATCTTCGGCTCGTCACAAAGACGGGCGGCGACGCCAAGCTGGAGCGTCTCTACGCGCGGCGCGTGGGCCTCCCGCACAGAAGGCTCGGGTTTCTACCGGGAACGGCCACCGGTTGGGAGAACCACAAATTCCCCGGCTCCACCGCGTTCGTCGTAGAGCTCCCCGCCGGGAGGCTGTCGACGAGCGAGGTCCGCCGCCATGCCGGCGCCGTCGGCGCCGTGGCGCGCGCCATTGCTCCGCCCCGGATCAAACAGCGCCGGATTCCGTTCGGCGAGGCGCGCAAGCGCGAGATGGCTGCTTACGCGCGCCGCCATTACGGCATGGACGACTGGCGCCTACGGCATCCGAACGTCGTCGTCGAGCACTACACCGACACGGACAGCTTCGCGGCGACGTACAACACCTTCGCACCAGACAAGCGGGACTCCGAGCTGGGGGAGCTCCCCGGAGTTTGTGCTCACTTTGTGATCGACAGCGACGGCACGATCTACCAGCTCGTCTCAATGCGGATCATGTGCAGGCACACCGTGGGCCTGAACTGGACCGCGATCGGGATCGAGCACGTGGGCCGAAGTGACGGGCAGGTGATGGGCGACAGCCGGCAGCGGCGCGCGTCCCTCCGCCTCACGCGCATGCTTCAGGGTCGCTACCGCATCAAGACTCGGAACGTGATCGGACACAACGAGAGCCTGTCGAGCCCCTATCACCGCGAACGGGTGGCGAGCCTCCGCACCCAGACACACGCGGACTTCCGCCATTCGACGATGCAGCGCTACCGCCGGCTGTTGAAACGCCTGCCCGCGCCGGCGAGCGTGCGCTGAGCGCGCATGACGCCCTCTGTCCGAGCGGAGTCGGTAGCTAGGCGGCTGGAGCGGCGGACCGCGGCCGCCGGTCCGGCAAGGTTCAGGCAGTCACCGTGACGGGGGCGGCATCGAGCTCGCGGAGCGCGGCCTGCAGGTTGCCCCGGCCGCGGTGGTGGAGCCCGTGGATCGAGCTCTCCGTCTTGCCGAGCCGATCGGCGATCTCCCCTGGCGTGAGTCCGGCGATGTGTCGCAGGACGAGGACCTCCCGCTGCTCGGGGGGGAGCCTGTCCAGTGCGAGTCTGAGTGACTGGCTGCGCTCGAAGTCCTCGTCCTCGCGCCCCTCGTCGCTGGTACGCACGACCTCGACTGGAATCGCTCGCCTCGCCCGCACATGGTCGAGGGCGGCGTTGCGAGCCACCCTCAGGATCCAGGCGGCGAACGGTACGCCGCGCTGCTCGTAGCGCTGGATCTTCTTCGGCAGCGTGGCGAACAGCGTCTGGGTGATGTCCTCGGCGTCGTGCTGACCCCGGACGATGCTCCGAACATAGCCGCATACGTCGTCGGCGAAGCGGACGTACAGGAAATGCAGAGCGGCAGTGTCGTCCTCCTTCGCCCGGGCGATTGCATGGGCAAGCAGGTCGTCGTTCTCACGCGGCGAGGACCGCCGGGCGAGGCGGCGGCCCGGCGCGGGAAGTGAGTTGCCGTCAGTGGCAGATCGAGGGGCGAGGCCCAATTTCTCCTCCATGAGCGGCCAGAAAGAGTCAGCCGGTCCGAAGCTCTGCTACGACGCTATAGCGGCCGAGCGGTCACCGCACTGGGGTTGCTACCCCAGTATTTCTCCAGGCGGTCGGAAATTTGGACGAATCGGCGCACGAACCGTCCCGCGGCAGAGCCGGTGGTCCCTATGCAGCCTCAGGCCAAGGACACCCTGGCGCCCTCGCCCACCTGCAGCCGGAGAGCACGCGGGAGCCTGAAGTCGCGGAAGACCATTGCGTCCCTACCAACCACGCTGGCTTCGAGGCGGCCACCGAGGTGCTTGATCGAGGCGCCAGCGAGCACGACGGAGTGCTCTATTTCTGCCCCCTCGACCATCACGCCCTCGCCGATCGACGTGTATGGGCCGACATAGGCGTTCCGGACATCTGCGCCCGGGCCGATGACGGCTGGCCCGCGCACAATGCTCGATTCAATCCGCGCGGTCGCGTGGGCCACGACCGCACCCTGGATGTCGGAGTCCAGCAGTCTGGCGCGCTCGTAGTCGGGCCGCAACGCCTCGAGGGCGAAGCGATTGCCCTCGAGCAACGCCTCCGCGCCCCCTCGGAAGCGCCACCATTCATGCACCCTGCAGGTTCGCACCCTGCCGCCCAACTCGAGCAGCCTACTCGCCACAGCCTCGAGTCCTCGTCCACGGCAGGAGTCGAGTGCCGCGGCTGCCTGCAAGGCTCCCGCGCCCATCACCGCGACGCCCGCGGGTGCGCCTCGCCGCACCCGAAAGCACGGCGGCTCGCGTTCGAGGCGCGGTCGCAGATCGATGACGCCGTCCGGCTGAGAGGAAACGTCCTTGTGCACCAGGAGCAGCGCGTCGAGCTCGGTGGGGGGGCCCTGCTTGATGAGCGAGCGAAGACCACGCTTGGCGATGCTGTCAGCCAGGTGCAGCACGAAAGGCTCGCGCTCCAAGAAGCGGGCAGCCGCCGTCAGCGTGTCAGCTAGCGGCTCGCCGGGAAGCTGCTCGAGCCAATCGATCGCAATGGGCTGACGACCCTGGTCGGCCACCTTCTGGGCCTCCTTCGCCGCCGCCGGGGAGACGACCACGACCGCGCGGTGAATCCCGGCCGCGGCGAGCCAGTCGAGAGCGTGGCGGAGTAGAGCACGATTCGCCACCGACAGAAGCGGGGCGGCCGGGAGTCCCGTCGGCTGCTGCATCGCCGCCCCCGGCGCTCCAGGGCCCGCTCCGGCGGCGTGAGCAAGGATCACAGCCTTGCTGGGCATCACTTTCAATCAACGGCTGCTCGCGGCGCGCTCTGTCACGCGGCTCGTCGCCATCGCGTCTGAACTTCGGATGAGCTTGGTCGAGCGGCGAAGCCGATGGGTGAAGTAACGGGGGCGTCCAGGTGCCGATTTCGAGGAGGTGGAGTCCGCCTTCCGGTGAGAAGCAGGGCGGCGCTCCTCTCGTCGGCGGTGCCGGTCAACCCTGGCTGCGCCGGCCTCGGCGTGGCGTTGCTGCTCCCGTGGGGGCAGACGTCTGGGCGGCCGGCTTGCGGCGGCCGTTGGTCGTGGTGTTCTCTTGGCGGGTGGCCGCTTTGACCTGACTGTCGATCGCGGGACGGATCAGAGCAGCGATGCCGAACATCACCGCGGCCGTGCCCATCCGGTCGAGGGCCGCTGCCGCGCTCGCACGCACGGACGGGTCGGGATCGCCAGTTGCCCGCAGCAGCGGCTCCGCGACGCTGGGGTCGCGCAGCTCGCCGAGGGCGAGGCAGCTCTCGGATCGCAGTCGGGGATCGGGGTGCTCGAGCGCGTCGACCAGCGGCTCGAGGGCGCACGTATCGCCGATTCGACCGAGGACAAAGGCGGCGCGGGGTCGTACCGGCTCGCCGCTCAGAGCGCAGGTCACCGCCCCTACGCTCGCGGGCGCCAACTCGACGAGGAGCTCGGCGGCCCGGTCGGCGACGGCCTCACGCTCTTCACCGAGCGCCGCGACTGTGATCTCGACGACCTCTTCGACCGCGCTAGGGCGCTCCTCCGCTTGTAGGAGCTTGACAACCAGCTGCATGTCGCTCCGGCGTAGTGGTTCCTCGTCCACGGCGTGAACGAGCGCCTGGGCGAGCGCGGAGGCACTGCCCGGCAGCGCGAGCCTCTGGAGAGCTAGCAGGGCGAGCCGCCGCGAGCGCCCATGGTCACTCGGCAGCCACGCGACGGCCTCGGCCAGCGGCCGGGCCTCGCCCCACCCGGCGAGGACTACCACCGCTGCCGAGCGCACTGAGTCGGAGGGATCTTTAAGGGCATCGACGACGGCCAGACGGCCTTCGTCCGGACCGACCGCGGCCAGAGCCCTCACCGCCTCCTCTCGTACCGGCGCGCCAAGAGCGCTCGGGTCCCCGGCCCACGAACCCGCCCGATCCTGGAAGTAGGCGGCGTCGATCAGCCCCTCGGTGTCTTCACGTCGGGCGAGCGCTTTGACGTTCGGCTTGCCGTTTCGGAGTAACCCCATAGGTCTAACCATCGTGGGCGCCAGCCGCCCTGCCTGAACAACGCCCGGCCAGGGTGCCTCCTTCCTTCGCCGGACTCGAAGATTGATCTCACCGATCAGCCCAGGGCCTCGTCGCGAGCGCCCTCCCCTGTTGGATCCCAGTGCCGTTTGGGCCCGCTGCTCGTCGCCAGCTGCGAGCGCTACGAGTGAACGCCGCCGATCAAGTCGTCCCGAGCGCCGAGTAATGCAACCAGTGAAGCCGGCACCCTGAGGGGGCGGCCTCAACGCGGGGTCGCCCTACCCGTGGCTGCGTCGGAAGCGCCGTCTCGGGCCGTTGGCGGGCCCCCGGCCAAGGGGCCAACTGCTTGCCCGACGGGCGCTACGGAAACTCATTCGGTCCAGCACCGAGAACTCCAATGCGCTGGCGCTGTCACGCGCTCCGGGGACAGAATTTGTACCAATTTACGCAAGTCCAAATCTCAGAAACTCGCAAATTGCGGCAAAATCTTGCGCACTCGGGCACGACTTCCGGACTGCTCATACGCGGTCTGTGGGTAAGCAAAATCAGGTTGAATCGCGATGACGCGCCGCATAAGGTCGGAAGAAGAGCCGAGGTTCGGTCCGGCCACCCGCGGCTGGCGGGCATTGGCACGCTACTAGCGCTAGCGATTCTCGGCGCGCTAGCCCCGGCCGCATCTGCACAGCTCCCTGTCGGGGATACGACGGTAAGCGGCACCGTGAGTACGACTACGGACGCCGCCACCAGCACGACCGACACCACGTCGGGCACGGTCGACACCGCGACCGCCACCACCGACACCGCCGCCACCACGGACTCGGCCGCGGGCACGACAGGGACCACGGACACCGCCACGGGCACCTCCACCGGCACGACGGACACCGCGACCGCCACCACGGACTCCGCCGCGGGCACGACAGGGACCACGGACACCGCCACGGACCCCTCCACCGGCACGACGGACACCGCGACCGCCACCACCGATACCGCCGCCGGCACCACGGACTCCGCCGCGGGCACGGCAGGGACCACGGACACGGCCACGGGCACCTCCACAGGCACGACCGACACCGCCACCACCACCGGCACGGCCACCGACACCGCCACCACCGGCACGGCCGACACCACGTCGGGCACGGTCGACACCGCGACCGCCACCACCGACACCGCCGCGGCCACCACGGACTCGGCCGCAGGCACGACAGGGACCACGGACACGGCCACGGGCACCTCCACAGGCACGACGGACACGGCCAGCGCCACCACCGACACCACCACCGTCGACCCGGTGCTCGACCCGGTCACCTCCACCGTCGACCCGGTGCTCGACCCGGTCACCACCACCGTCGACCCGGTGCTCGACCCGGTCACCTCCACCGTCGACCCGGTGCTCGACCCGGTCACCTCCACCGTCGACCCGGTGCTCGACCCGGTCACCTCCACCGTCGACCCGGTGCTCGACCCGGTGGCTGCGCCCGCGACCGACACGCCGGGCCCGGGGTCCGCGTCCAGCCAAGCTGATGTCGGGTCGACGGGGCTTCAGCCCGGGACGACCTCGACCGGTTTCGCCACCGAGCCTGCGGCAGGAACCCTCGGGATCGCAGAGGCAGACGGTCAGAAGCTCGGCGTCGCCCCGAGCCGCGCGCTTTCCCGGGTCCCCGTGGTCGGCGCGGGCTTCGACCCGGGTGCCAGTGCAGGGCGCCTCGCCTTCCTCTTGGCTCAAGACCTCGCGCGCATGCTGAGCCTCTCTTCCGCGCAGAGCGCTAGCGTCGCGCGGTCGCCGGCCAACGCGCCGCAGCCCGGCGCCCCCGGGCCGGGCCTCCCGCTGCCGGGAGCCCCGTCGGGCGGGCCCTCCGTCTCTCCTGCGGGCTTTGGTGCTGCTTCCCTCTACGCAGTTCTCGTCGCGCTCGCCGCTCTTGGGGCGCTGCAGTTTAGGCGGCTTCGCTTGGAGCCGCTCAACTGGCGCTCGGCGGCGGTTGTCGCACTCCTCGAGCGGCCTGGCTAAGCCCTCGCGGCTTTCCCAGTCCTTCCTGGGCGCGGGATGCGTCCAGGTCAACTGCTCGATGAGGAGACAAGGATGCGACGGACATATTGGGTGGCTGGCAGGCGCGCCGGAGTGGCCACCATGGCGGGTGCTCTCACCCTGCTCTGCCTGCTTGGCACCACCACGACGAGCGGCTCGTCAGCTTTTGCTGCGGAAGCGAGCGACGCCACGAGCGCCCCGCTCGCCCGGGGGGTGGGCTTCAATCGGCCCGATGGCTCCCCGCGGGTGCGGGCGCTCCAGCGGCGCCTGCGGACGCTCGGCCAGCGGCCGGGCCCGGTCGACGGGCTGTTCGGCCCGCTGACCGAGGCGGCCGTCGAGCGCTTCCAGCTGGCAAGCGGCCTCGAGGCCGACGGGATCGTGGGGCAGCTAACGCGCCGAGCGCTTCGCGCGGCGTCGCCGCCCCCCATCAGCCGGGGCGCGGGCTACGGATTGCGCGGCGGCTCCCTGCGGGTGCGGGCGCTCCAGCGGCGCCTGCGGACGCTCGGCCAGCGGCCGGGCCCGGTCGACGGGCTGTTCGGCCCGCTGACCGAGGCGGCGGTCGAGCGCTTCCAGCAAAAGACCGATCTAGCGCGCGACGGGGTCGCTGGACCGCATACGCTGCGCGCGCTCGCCGGCGCTGAGCGTGCCGGCGGCGGCTCGCCGACACAAGCGGCCGCCGGCGGCGAGCAGCGGCCCCAGAAGGAGACTCGCCAGCCGAACCGGCCGACCGGTCGCAGCCAGGCGGCGCGACCGACCGACGGCGGCAGTCACAGGACGGCAGAGAGCAGCGAACAGCCGACAGGCGGGCCACCCACCGGTGCCCGCAACTCGGATGATTCCCTACCCTGGCTGCTGCTCGCGGGTGGTATCGCGGCGTTGGCCCTGGTGGCCCTCGCCGTCACCGCCATGTTCGGCGGCGCGCGGCGAGGGTCGGCGAGACGGGTGGCCGCGGCGGTCCCGCCGACGGTCCGTAGCGGTGCCCGCTCGCTCACCGGTCGCCTCGACAGGCCCCACCGCGACCGGTCGGAGCAGCACGACGTGAGGAGGTCGCTGGGGACGTCGCCTCCCGTGGAGCGGTCCGCCAACGGAGGTGGCGGCGGCGGGGTGCTTGCCCTCGGCTACGTCAGCGTCCCGGAGCGTGCGACGCATGCCGACCTGCGCCGGCAGTTGGAACCCATCGACGCGCTCTGCCGCCGGCGCGGCTGGCGCCTTCAAGAGGTCGCCCGCGACGTGGAGAAGCCCCAGCACGAAGTTCAGTCGCGCCCCGGCCTCGCGTACGCGCTCGGGCGCCTCGGTGAAGGCGAGGCATCATGCCTGATAGTCGCGGAGCTCGTCCGACTGAGCCGCTCGGCGGCGGAGCTAGGTCGGATCGTGGACTGGTTCCTACGGCGCCAGGTCCGACTGCTGGTGCTCGACGTCGAGTTGGACACAGCCACCCCCGTCGGGCGACTAGCCGCCGAGGCGCTCATTTCGGTGGGCGCCCGGGAGCGGGAGCGGATCAATCAGAGCAACGGTGAGGAGCTCGTCAGGGCCAAGGGCGGCTCAGTTGGCCGGCCCGCCGTGCAGGACATCCCGGCGCTGAAGAAGTACATCGCCGCGTTGCGCTCGAGCGGCATGACCCTTCAGGCGATCGCCGACCGACTCAACGCTGAGGGCGTGCCGACCCTCCGGGGCGGCCAGAAGTGGCGGCCCTCGAGTGTGCAAGCGGCGGCGGGCTACCGCAGGCCGCACCAGCGGCTGGCGCGAAAGCACGTCGCAAGCCGAGACTGGCGCGGCTCGGGAGGTGCGTCATGACAATGGCAGCCGCTCGCGCGCGTGATGGTCTCCGTGTCGTCAGCCCCGACAGCCCGATGCTCGAGCGAGGAGCGGAGGTCGGCGCACTTGTTGTCGCCTTTGCCCGCGCCCGCGAGTCGCGGGGCTCCGTGGCCGTGATCGAGGCGGCATGGGGATTGGGAAAGAGCCGCTTGCTGATGGAGGCGCGTCGGCTCGCTTCGAAGGGAGGGATGGAGGTCCTCGCGGCCACCGCCCGGGGACTTGAGCGCAACTTCAGCTTGGGCGTAGCTCGCCAGCTGTTCGAGTCGCGGGTTGCCCGCGCCGGCAGCAGGGAGCGGGAGCGTCTGTTTGCCGGGCCGGCGGGGCTTGCGGCCCCCGTGCTCGCTGAGGGGTTCTCCGAACCGGCGCGAACCGAAGCGGAGGACCCCGTCCTGGCCATCGTGCACGGGCTGTACTGGCTCTGCTCGAAGCTCGGCGAGGCGCGGCCGCTGGTCCTCGTGGTGGACGACGCCGAGTGGGCGGACGAGGCATCGCTCCGATTCCTCCTCTACCTGGGGCGGCGGATCCGCGAGCTGCCGGTCGTGCTCGTGGTCGCGGTCGGCACCGGCGACCCGCGCTCTTCGATGCTGCGCGAGCTCGTCGCGGACCCGGCGAGCACCGTCCTGCGTCTACGGCCCCTCAGCGCGGAGGCCGCCGCCCGCCACCTGTATGCAACGGTGTGGCGCCGTGGCGAGGAGGCGTTCATGGCCGCCGTTCTTCGTGCGACTGGAGGCAACCCCTTCCTCCTGCAGGAGCTAGTAACGGAACTGGTTCGCGCCGACGTGCCGCCGACTGCTGCGAGCGCGGAGTCCGTGGGCCGAGTTGCCCCCGCCTCGATCGCCGAGGCGGTGCTCCTTCGCCTACGGCGGGCCGGGGCAGGGGCGGTCGATCTGGGCCGCGCGGTGGCCGTTCTGGGTGAAGCCGAGCTTCGGCACGCCGCGAGGCTTGCCGAGCTCGAGCAGCCCGAGGCGGCGCGGCTCGCCGACGTGCTGGTGAGCGCGGGCGTCTTCCGTTCGGGCGACCTGCTCGCCTTCGCCCAGCCGATTGTGCAGGCGGCGATTCATGCACACACGTCCGAGGTGGAACGCGCGGAGAAACATCTGCGGGCCGCGCAGCTACTCGACCGCGAGGGATCACCTGCGGAGGACGTGGCCCAGCACCTACTCGAGGCTCGACGAGCCGCCGACCCGCGCGCCGTCGAGCTGCTCCACAACGCGGCGGAACGCGCGCTCGCACGAGGGGCAGCAGCTTCAGCGGTGCGCCTCTTCCGCCGTGCACTGCGGGAACCGCCCGTGCCGGAGATGCGTGCGAGGGTGATCCTCGAGCTTGGACGAGCCGAGGCCGTTGCTGGTGACGCCGAGGCCGTGGAGCACCTGAGCGATGCCGCGAAGCTGATCGAGGACAAGTGCGACCGAGCGCTGACCGAGCTGGACGTCGGGCGCATCCTGTACGCCCAGGGGCGGCAGCGCGACTCGGTTCGGGTCTTGGACCGGAGTCTCAACGACCTCAGCGACGGCGACGGAGAGGTCCGCGTCCTGCTTCGCGCAGCGCGTGCGGTGGCGGCTGGTACGAGCCTGCCCTTGGAGGAACTGCAGTCAGCGGCGAGAGCCAATGGCGGCTTCGAGCGAGACGGCATCGCAACGACGCCCACGGCGCGGCTGCTGCTCGCCCACCTTGCCTACGAGTTGGCGTTGCGGGGCGAGAATGCTCCAGACGTGAGGCGCCTCGCCCGTGGGGCTTTGGCCGATGGCGCGTTGAAGGACGAGAGGTCCGAGATGCTCGGCTACTACCGAGCAGTCGCCGCCCTGGTAATGGTCGAGGACCTCCAAACGGCGGGGCTCGCTCTGACAGCGGCGGTCGACGAGGCGAGGGCGCGTGGGTCCGTGTTCTGTTTCGCCACGGCGTCCTACCTGCGGGCCTGCGCGGCCCTTCGCCAGGGGCACGTGGATGACGCTGCCACCGACGCGCAGAACGCGCTTGCAGCCAGACGATACGGCTGGCGAATCTCCGCGGCCGGCGCGCATGCTGTCCTCGCTCGCTCCTTCATCGAGAGGGCGGACATGGCCGGGGCGGCACGGGAGATCGACAGGGGAGGTCGGGAGCAGTCGCTCGTCGACCAGTCGCTGCCCCTCTATCTGGCAGCGGCCGGGCACTTGCGACTGCTCGGGGGCCACCCCAAGGAGGCACTTGACGCTTACCTCGAGTGCGGCCGGCAGCTGACCGAGCGCGGTGCTGTCGGGCCGGGTGTTGTCGCCTGGCGCTCGCAAGCCGCGCTCGCGAGCGCGAGGGTGGGCAACGTGCCCGACGCACGCTGGATGCTGGACGACGAGCTCGAACGTGCGCGCCGCTTCGGCGTGCCGGGCAGCATCGGCCGTTCGCTCCACGCCATCGCTCAGACCGATGCACCGGCGCGCGCGCTCGAGCGGCTTGCCGAGGCGGTGGACGTATTCGAGCACTCGGAGGCCACGCTCGACCGCGCTCGCGCGCTGGTCGACTTCGGTGCGGCGCTGCGCCGCGCCGGCAAGCGCCGCGAAGCGCGCGACCCGCTTCGCCGCGGCCTCGAGCTGGCGGAGGGCTGCGGGGCGAGGGCACTTGCTGACCGAGCCCGATCCGAAATTGCGGCGGCCGGCGGCCGACCCCGGAGGATGGCTCTTAGCGGGGTCGAGGCCCTCACTCCGCGCGAGCGCGAGGTGGCCGGCTTGGCCCGAGACATGTCGAACCGCGAGATCGCGGAGGCGCTGTTCGTGACGTTGAAGACCGTCGAATGGCACCTGCGGCAGGCCTTCGTGAAGCTAGGCGTCTCGTCACGGCGGGAGCTGCGAGCGGCGCTCGCGGGCGCGGAGGACCGGCACCCGTAGTCGCGCTGAGCTCGATAGGCCCACCTACGGACCAACGGTCAAGGCGAACGCCTCCGGTGCGCCAGCTCGCAATGCCGCTCCCGGCGAAGGCGCTAGCCGGCGTCCGCTCCCGGGACCGCGAGCGCGAGCTCGATGGAGCTCATGCCAGTCACCGACGAGGGAGCGCAAGACGAGGCCTCGCGAGATCGTTCATTGGCTCATGGAAGGAGCTGCCGCGCTCGATGGGGGTCGGTCGCCCGTCGCGCCCCGCCTGGTCGCCGTCATCGCGGCCTCGGACGACGAGCTCATGCTGCGACGCATGGCGGCAGCTTTGGCGGCGGACGGC